>JBKPHS010000190.1:0-5523 GCA_046729975.1 Actinomycetota bacterium | reverse complement strand
TCGCAGGGAGACACTGGCGGCGTGTTCACGGGCACCGCGGACTACGCCGCCCCCGAGCTCGTCACCGGCGGGCGGATCGATGGTCGCGCGGACGTCTACGCGCTCGGCTGCGTGCTGTTCGAAACGCTTACCGGGGAGCCGCCGTACCGCGGCGACTCCGTGATGGCGGTGCTGTGGGGCCACGTCAACGATCCGGTGCCGTCGGCGCGAGCGCGCAATTCGGCGCTGAGCGAGGAGACCGACCGGGTCCTGCGCAGGGCGCTCGCGAAGGATCCGGCCAAGCGCCATGCGACGTGCCGCGCGCTGATCGCCGCGACGGGCTCGGCGCTCGGCCTGAGCGGCACCGTCGCTCCGAGCCGCGGACGGCGACTGCTGCTGCTCGTTGCGGCCGGCGTCGCGATCTCGGTTGCGCTCGCGGCCGCCTACCTCGCCACGCGAGGGGACGACGCGGCCGAGCGTGCCGCGGGCGGCCGGGACTCGATCGTGCGGGTCGACCCGGCGACGAACCAGGTGCTCGCGCGCATCCCGGCCGGTCCGGGCATCCGGGCCGTCAGCACGGGCGGCGGCGCCGTCTGGGCGGCGGACGCCAGCGGCAGCTCGATCCTGCGACTCGACCCGGCGAGCCACGCGGTGCGGCGGAGTCCCGCGCACGGCGCGCCGAGCGACGTCGCGGCCGCCGGCGCGCACGCGGTGGTCGCGAATGGTGTCGACGGAACGGTCGCTGTGTTCGACGCGGCCTCCGGCGGCTTTGAGGGCGTGGTCCAGCTCGGCGGGTTCGGCTACGCGCCCGCGAGCGTCGCGTCGGACGGACGCTGGGCGTGGGTGCTCAGCGGGCGCCGGTTCGTCCGGGTCGACCTTCTCACGCTGACCGTCTCCGCAACCGGATCGCTCCCGGTCGACCCCGACGACGAGGTCCACGGCGACCTCTTCGCCGAGGGCGTCGCCGTCGGTGAAGGCTCGGTCTGGGTGAGCGGCGACGTGCTCAACCCGACGTTGTGGCGGATCGATCCCGCACGACCCGGGGCCGCGGAGGCGATCGAGCTGCCGGCCGGCCCGGTCGCGGTCGCCGTGGGAAGCGGGTCGGTCTGGGTGGCGAACCAACTTGACGACTCGGTCACACGAGTCGACGCACGCACCGGGGCCGTCGGCCCGACAATCGCCGTCGGCCGCGAGCCCGTCGCGCTCGCCGTCGGCGACGACGCCGTGTGGGTCGCCAACCGGCTCGACGCGACGGTGTCTCGGATCGACCCGAGCACCAATCGCGTCGCCTCCACGCTCACAATCGGCGGCACGGTCGAGGACGTCGCGGTCGCTGCCGGCTCCGTCTGGATCGCGGCGGGCGGCCCATGACCCGTGCGCGCCTGCTCGGGCTCGCCGCCGCGTGCCTCGCCGCGTTCGCGGGGGCATGCGGCGATCAGCCAGATCCGCCGATCCGGATCGGCGTCATCACGAGCTGCGGCACCCTGTGGGGTCCGTTCTCGGAGCCGATGCGGGCGGCGTCCGCGCTCCCGCTCCTCGCCCGCGGCGCGACGCTCGCGGCCGAGCGGCCGAGCGCGGGCGTGGCGGGCGCCGCGGTCGGGGACCGCAAGGTCGAGCTCGTCTTCGCCTGCTCCGACGGCACGACGGCGGACATGGTCGCGAAGAGCCGGCATCTGGCCGAACAGGACGGCGCCGCGATCGTCGTCGGCGGGGTCACGCCCAACGAAGGGCTCGCGCTGCAGGCGGTCGCGCGGCAGCGCCCCGAGACCGCGTTCCTCGTGGTCGGCAACGCGCAGGCCACGACGCTCCACGAGCCCGCGCGCAACCTGTTCCGGTTCAGCAGCGACGCGGCGCAATGGATGGCCGGCCTCGGGAGCCATGCATACCGCGAGCTGGGCTGGCGCAGGGTCGCGCTGGTCGCCGACCGCAATCCGTTCGGCTACGCGCAGAGCGCGGGCTTCGTCGCCGAGTTCTGCTCGCTCGGCGGACGCGTCGTGCAGCGTCTGTGGCCTCCTCCGGAGACCGCCGACTTCACTCACGTCGCCGCGCGCGTCCGAGGCGACGTCGACGGCGTGGTGCTCGCGGCGGGGCTGATCACCCCAGGCTTCCTGGACGCATATCGCGCCCGCGGCCCACTCGCGGACCGCGTCGTCGTCGGCGGCGGAGGACTGGGCGACCCCGGGATCGTCGAGGCGCTCGGCGCCCGGGCGCGCGGGATCGTCTCCGCCGGTCCCCTCCCCCTGGACATCGCGACACCCGCGTGGACGGCCTACCGCGCGCGTGCGGAGCGCACGTTCCCGAGCCTTCCGCTCACCACCCACAGGCTCGCCGTGCCCTACTACGTCGCCGTGGAGGCAGCGATGCGAGCGCTCAGCGCGATCGGCGGCGACCTCTCGCACGGACAGCGCCGCCTCCGCCGAGCGCTGGCGTCGCTGCGCATGGACGCGCCGGGCGGCGCGGTCCGGCTGGACGAGAACCGCCAAGCCATCGCGCCCAACTACGTGACGCGGATCGGAATGGGCGCGCCCGCCCACCGGACGATCCGCACGATCGCTGACGTCGATCAGTCCTTCGGCGGGCTGTTCCGGACGGACGGCGCGCCGGCGAGCAGGACGAATCCGCGCTGCGGCACGGGCGAGCCGCCGCGCTGGGCGCGCTAGCTTTCCGCAGGCGCGAGCGACCACGTGAACCGGGTCATGCTGCCGCTCGGCGCCAGGCCCCCGGGC
Source organism: Actinomycetota bacterium (assembly GCA_046729975.1). Taxonomy (GTDB): domain Bacteria; phylum Actinomycetota; class Thermoleophilia; order Solirubrobacterales; family Thermoleophilaceae; genus JBKPHS01. The sequence goes on along the minus strand of JBKPHS010000190.1, from coordinate 2,818 downwards.
CGCAGCCCGCGCCGCACAAGCAGCGTCGGCACGCCGGCGCGCTGCCCGAGCGCGAGCCGCGCGGGACCAAGGCCTTCCGCCTGCCAGCGCCCCGAAAGCCCGACGACGAGGAGCGCGGCGTCGGCCGCGGCATCGGCCACGCCCTCGGCGCCCCCACGGACCAGGGCCGGCTCAGCGACGATGCCGGCCACCGCCTGGACCACGAGCGACGCGCGGGCCAGCGTACGGCTGGCGTCGCGCCGGCCGCGCAGGCGATCAGCCGACGTGCCGACCAGCCGAAGGGTCGTGCCCAGGGAGCGCGCCACCCAGGCCCCGAGCTCGATCGCGGACCAGTCGTGCTCAGCGCCGCCGAACGGGACGACGACCGGTCCCGGCCGGTCCCGGCTCAGCGGCTGTCCGGGAAGCAGGATCGCGACGTCACAGGGAGCGTGGCGGAGGATCGCGTCGAGGTCCTGATCGGGAATGCCCTCCTCGAGAAGGCTCGGCGGCGCGTCCGCGAGCAGCAGGTCCACCTGCTGCTCGGTCGCGAGCAGCACCGCGTCGTCGGCCGGCGCCGTCGACGTGTAGGCGGCCACGCGCATCTGCAACCCGCGCGAGACCAGCTCATCGCGCAGCTCGGCGAGGCGCCCGGTCGAGGCGGCGGGCTCTGCCTCGGCGTCGAGCAGTTGCACGACGATCAGCTCGCGCGGTGGGATGCGCGCGAGCGGCTCTGCGATGGACACCAGCCTGAGCGTGCCCACCTCGTCGCGCGGCACCACGAGGATCGAGCGCGCGACTGCCGCCGCCGTCTGTCCATCCACCGCCGCGCCCGCGTCGGGGACGTCGAGCTCCGGATCGTGGCGCAGGATCGACTCCTGCAGCCGCCGCAGCGCCGGGACGGGCTCGATGCCGAGCTGCTCGACGAGCGTGCGCCGCGCCGCCTGGTACGCCTCGAGCGCCTCGGCCTGCCGCCCGCAGCGGTAGAGCGCGAGCATCAGCAGCGCGCGAAACCGCTCGCGCAGCGGATGCTCGGCGACGAGCTGCTCGAGCTCGCCGGTCAGCGCCGCGTGGCGGCCGAGCGCGAGATCGGCGTCGACCCGGCGCTCGAGGGCCGCCAGACGCAGCTCCTCCAGCCGACGGCTCGCGTCACGCGCGAACGGCACATCGGCGAGGTCGGCGAAGGCGCGGCCGCGCCAGATCCCCAGCGCCTCGCCAAGGCGCTCCGCCGCGACCGCCGGCTCCGCGCCGTCGGCGGCGGCGACGAGCCGCTCGAAGCGTTGCAGGTCCAGGGCTGCGGGCTCGATGTCGACGGCGTAGCCCGGACCGCGAGTGACGATCGTGTCGCGCCCGAGCGACTTGCGCAGGTCCGAGACGTATCCCTGGAGCAGATTGGCCGCCGTCTCAGGCGGCGTCTCGCCCCAGATGTCGTAGATCAAGGTGGTCGCGGGCACCACCTCGCCCGCGTGCAGCAGCAGCACGGAGAGCACCGAGCGCTGGCGCGGTCCCCCGAGCTCGAGCGGGACGCCGTCGCTCTGCACGTCGAGCGATCCGAGGATCAGGAACTCAGTGCTCACCCCGCGCGAACGTACCATCGGCGCGGCGTCGCAGCGGAACGCCGCGCAGAGTCCGTCCTGCCGCGGCGCGGCGTCCTCCGGGATGTCCGGCGGCCCGTTGCTAGTTCGGGCTGTCCACTCAGAGCGGGATGTCGCGGCAGCGGTCGGGGTCGATGTCATCGAACGTGCCGTCGGCCAGCGCGTCGACGATGCCCGTGAGCTCGACCTGCCTGGAGAGCATCCCGATCCGCTTGAGGCCGACCTGCTGGGCCTGTCCGCTCGTCTCGAACAGCACCGTCCCCGCCGCGCAGCGAGCCGAGCGCGGTGCCGGGAATGTTGGTGCTCGGCGGCTGCGGGGCTCGCTCTCGAGGTCGTGACTCACGTGCCCCCGATCGAGACTCGCATCGGATCTGCTCTTCGCCGCTCGCCGCGGCGACTTCTCGAGGACGCGTTCCGCGTCCTAAGCGACAACGAACGCCGGGGCGTGGCCAGCTGACGCCTGCATTCGTGAGGCAGCGAGCACTCGTGCTGCACTGCCGCGACGATCGCCTAGGACGAGCCGCGAAAGCGCACGTCCAGGCTGCTGCTCCTCGACGAAGGCAGCAGCCTCAGGTCTGTCCTCGGCGGACCGCTCGCTGCTGAGTTGGACGAAGAGCGGTAGCTGCTCGCTACCCGGCATACTGCGCCCCGTGGAGGTGCAGGACTGGTGGTCAGGCGGCGAGCTGGTTCCGCTGGAGCTGAGCGGAACCGAGCAGGGCGTGTTCGTTCGCCGCGAGGGGTCGGGGCCGTCCATGACGCTGCTGCATGGGTTCCCCAGCTCATCGCACGACTGGGCGAAGATCGCCCCTGCCCTGGCCGAGCGCTACGCGCTCACGATGCCCGACCTGCTGGGCTTCGGCGCCTCCAGCAAGCCGCGCGAGCACCGCTACTCGCTGCTCGAGCAGGCGGACTTGGTCGAGGCGTTGTGGGAGCGCGAGGGGATCGAGTCGACGGTGGTCGTGGCACACGACTACTCGGTCAGCGTCGCACAGGAGCTCCTGACGCGGCGCGCGGCTGGCACGCTCGCGGTCGACGTGCGCGCGCTCCACTTCATGAACGGGGGCGTCTACCCGGACCTGCACCGGCCGCAGCCCGCGCAGGTGGCCCTGCTCGACACGGAACAGGGGCCGCAGATAAGCGCCGCGATGAACGGCGAGGTGTTCATGGCGGGCCTCGCGCCGACGTTCCCGGAGGGGTACGACTCGGCTGCCGACGCCGCCGGGATCTGGCAGAGCTTCCACCTGCAC
>JBKPHS010000189.1:0-36128 GCA_046729975.1 Actinomycetota bacterium | reverse complement strand
GAGGAGTGGACGTTCTGGATGTCAGGACGGGAGACCGCGCGGCGTAGCGCCCGGTTCGACCTCGTTTTCGGCGTTGCGACTTGCAATCCCGTTGTCACGGTCAAGACCTGTGACGGCATCAGTCACGAAGTCTTCTTCGGGAATCGTGAGCAGGGCCGAGTACGAAAGGTCGGTTCACACACCTATGAGCTGCCCGGAACCCTTCTGCCGCAACAGCTTCTAGCGGTGCGTTGGTGGCCGGACAGACAGGGTCGTGACCCTGTGGCGCGTGGAACGACACAAAGCGGCAAACAGCGGCTTTGAGTCGGATCCTGCCCTACTGTTTGTGCTCGCGCAGGCCGTCGCAGCGATCGAGCGCCGCCCCCAGGGCCTTCATGCCGCTCACGAAGGCTGCGACGAGAAGGAGCGAGCCGGTCATGGCGTCCTGAAGGAGCGCGATGGCGAAGAGCAGGATGGCGAGCCCGAGCCAGGACCAGATCCGCCAGTTGAGCTCGACCGGCCGGCGCTCGTCGTCAAGCGGGCGCGGAGCCGGTGACCGCGTGTCGATCAGCATCAACATCGCTGCCACGTCGAGTCTACGCCTGCCGGCAGAGCTCGCTATCTAGAATCGGCAGGGTGATCGCCACCACCGAGTACGAGCTGCTGACGGCAGCCGCGGGCCTCGTCGACCGCTCCGAGCGCGGCAAGCTGCTGCTCACGGGCGCCGAGGTCGGGGAGTTCCTCCAGGGGCAGCTGACCAACGACGTGGAGTCCCTCGAGCCCGGCACCGGGTGCTACGCGGCGCTGCTCAATCACAAGGGCAAGCTCCAGGCCGACGCGCGCGTGCTGCGCGGCGACGACTGGTTCTGGCTCGACAGCGAGTCGACGGGGCTGCCGGCGCTCACCCGAATGGCCCAGACCTACTCGATCGGCCGCGACGTGCAGCTCCGCGACGTCACGGCGGAGCGGGCGATCCTGTCGCTCATCGGCCCCGCCGCGCGCGACGCGGTCGAGGCCGCACCGACCGGCGGCGAGCATTCGTTCGTGGAGGGCGAGCACGGGCTCTACGTGGCGACCGACCTCGGAGTGGACGTGATCGCCGGGGCGGACGACGCCGATGCCGTCCGCGAGGCGCTCGGCGTCCCCACCGTCTCGCCGGAGGCGGCAGAGTGCCTGCGGATCGAGTCCGGACGCCCCCGTCACGGATTCGAGATGGATGGCGACACGATTCCCGAGGAGGCCGGGCTGAACGAGCGCGCCGTCAGCTTCGACAAGGGCTGCTACGTCGGGCAGGAGACGGTCGCGCGCCTCCACTACAAGGGCAAGCCGAATCGCCACTTGCGCGGCCTGCGGCTGTCGGCCCCGGCGAGCGGCGGCGACGAGATCCTGCTCGGCGAGAAGCGCGTCGGGACCGTCGGCTCCGCGTGCGTGTCGCCGGCGCACGGGCCGATCGCGCTGGCGATCGTGCGGCGCGAGGCGTCCCCGGGCGATGCGGTCGCGGTCGGCGAGGAACGGTCCTCCGCCGAGGTCGTGGAACTTCCGTTCGCCGGCCGGTAGCAGCCGCGGGTACTGCCCTTTCCGGCGCGGTCTCCGTTTAGTATGAGGCGAGTCGCCAGCAGCCACGACCAGCGGAGGAGGCCCGCGGTGACCACGTTCACGTCACAGCATCAGGCTCGGAGGTTGGCCGACATCGATGCGCGCACGAAGCAGGCGTGGGCGTCTTACAACGACAGCGTTCGGGAGCTCGACGGCCAGGAGTACGAAGAGGCTGAGGGGAAGTCGTGGGATCGCTTGCAGAGGAAGCTCAGGCAGCTCGACGAAGAGCGGCAGCTCCTCGCGGCCGACTGACCCCCGACAGCCCCCTCCTCGGCGGACCGCTCTCGTCCGCGGCGGGCGCCGAGGACCTGCGTCCGCGCGAGCCGGACTTCGATCCGCACGAGGACGTCTACGGGCTGCCGCAGGAGGCCGGCGGAGACGGCTGGGAGCGGCCGCCCGATCCGCGTGCGCTCAGGGAGCTGATCCCCTCTCCCGACACAAGCCGGGCGGTCGACGACTGGGGGCGCTCGGAGCGGGTGTTCGACCTCGTCGAACCGCTGCTCAACTTCTACTACAGCTACTGGTTCCGGGTTGAGCAGGAGGGCGTCGAGAACGTGCCGAGCGACGGCGGCGCGCTTCTCGTGTCGAACCACTCCGGCGCGCTGCCGCCGGACGCCCCGATGATCATGCAGTCGATCCGCAACGAGCACGACGTGCCGCGGCCCGTCTACATGCTCGGCGAGAACTGGTTCAAGGGCTACCCCGGCATCGGCATGCTCGCGAACAAGATCGGGCTCGTCGCGGCCCATCCCGCGAACGCACAGCGCCTGCTCGCCGACGAGGGCCGCCTCGCGCTCGTCTTCCCCGAGGGCCAGAAGGCCTCCCGCAAGCTCTACTGGCAGCGCTACAGGCTGCGCCGCTTCGGACGCGGCGGCTTCGTCAAGACGGCGATCCGGGCCGGCGTTCCGATCGTCCCGATCGCGGTGGTTGGGGCCGAGGAGGCCATGCCGATCTTCGCCCACATCCCGCTGCTCGAACGGCTCACCGGCCTCATCTACTTCCCGATCAACCATGCCTTCCCGCACTTCGGGCTGGCCGCGGGGCTGATGTACCTGCCGGCGAAGTTCAAGATCCGCTTCCTCGATCCGGTGCAGCTCGACCGCTACGGGCCCGAAGACGCCGACGACCTCGGCCTCGTGCAGTCGCTCGCCGAGGACATCCGGGGTCGCATACAGCGCGAGCTCGACCGGATGCTGGCTTCGCGTACCTCGGTCTGGTTCGGTTAGGGTTCCCGAGCGGGGGCCGAGGAGCAGATGATCAAGACGCGATGGATCGCGCCGGTTGCGGGAGCGATGCTCATTCTCGCCGGGTGCGGAGGCGATGACAACGACTTCGCGAACAAGCCGCGGCCGCCGGCGCCGATCGAGCTCACGGGTGTGATCACCAAACAGAAGGTCACGGTCTCGCCCGACAGGGTCGGCGCTGGGCCGATCGTCCTGATCGTCTCGAACCAGACCGACGACTCGCGCACGCTCACGCTCGAAGGCGAGCAGGTCCGCGAGCGGGTAGGGCCGATCGCCCCGCTCGACACCGCGCAGATCCAGAGGACGCTCCGGCCGGGCCGGTACGAGGTGAAGGCCGGCTCCGAGCGGGCGGTCGCCCGCCAGATCGAGTCGGCCGCCCTCGCAATCGGCAAGGAGCGCAAGAGCTCCAGCGGCGAGACCCTGCTTCCCTAGGCCTAAGCCTAAGCCTGGATCACCGATCCTGACGGCGTTTCCTCGCCGGAATGCCTTCGCCAGGCGCCACCGGCTCACTCGCGAGGGTTTACCCTCGCTCCGCTCGCCGTCGCCGCCTGGCTCGGCCTCCGGTGCGGAAACGCTCGCCAGTCCCGGTGATCCAGGCTAAGCGCTTGCCGACAGGGCGCTACGATGCGCCGTCCCCTAGACCGCGGAGGATCCGAACAGCGATGGCGCAAGTTGACCTGACGAACGTGACCGACGTGGGCGTCGAGCCCGGAACGCTGCCCGAGACGATGGCTGCCTGGATTATCCGCCAGGAGCGCGAGGGCCAGCCCGTCGACGCCTTCCAGGTGGAGGAGATCGAGGTCCCCGAGCCGGGCCCGTTCGAGGTGATCGTGCGCGTGATGGCCGCCGGGGTCAACTACAACAACGTCTGGGCCGCGCTCAGCCAGCCGGTGTCGGTCTTCCGCTACCACCCCGAGGAGGACCACCACATCGGCGGCTCCGACGCCGCCGGGATCGTTTGGAAGACCGGCACCGGAGTGACGCGCTGGGAGCCGGGGGACGAGGTCGTGATCCACTGCAACCAGGCGTCATACGAGGACCCCGAGGTGCATGGTCTCGACCCGCTCGCGGCGCCCTCGCAGAGGATCTGGGGCTACGAGACCTCCTGGGGCTCGTTCGCGCAGTTCACGAAGGTCCAGGCCCAGCAGCTGCTCCCCAAGCCGCAGGCCCTCAGCTGGGAGGAGGCCGCCTCCTACGGCCTGACCTACTTCACGGCCTACCGGATGCTGCTCACCCGCTGCGACCTCCAGGCCGGCCACCGGGTGCTGATCTGGGGCGGCGCCGGCGGTCTTGGCGTGTTCGCCACCCAGCTCTGCAAGATGGCCGGCGCCCAGTGCGTGGGGGTCGTGTCCTCGCCCGAGAAGGGCGAGCTCGTGAAGCAGCTGGGCGCGGTCGACTACATCGACCGCAGCGAGTTCGCCGGCATGATGCGCAAGGGCGGGGAGACGCCCGAGGAGGAGAAGGAGCGCTTCGGCGTCTCGCGCGCGTTCGGCAAGCGGGTCAAGGACATCCTCGGGGACTCCCCCGACATCGTGTTCGAGCACGTCGGACAGGCGACGTTCCCAACGTCCGTGTTCGTGGTCAAGCCGTTCGGCAAGGTCGTGATCTGCGCGGGCACCACCGGCTTCAACCTCGACTTCGACGTGCGCTACCTCTGGATGCGCCAGAAGGAGATCCTCGGCTCGCACTTCGCCAACGCATACGAGTGCAACAAGGCCAACGAGCTGATCGACCAGGGCCTGATCCGGCCCGTGCTCTGGCGGACCATGGGCTTCGACGGTGTCGCCGAGGCCCACCAGATCATGCTCGAGAACCAGCACCTTGGGAAGATCGCGATCCTCGTCGGCGCCGAGAAGGAAGGCCTCGGGAAGACGGCCGAGGGTCCCGGCGCGATCTACGCGGAGGTCGGCGCCTGATGCCGCGTCCCGGCCAGAAGCTCGTCGAGATCCACTGGATCGCGAACCCGTTCCGCGGTGACAAGTTCGCCGAGGTCTGGGCGCCCGCGGCCGCCGCCGTGCTCAAGTACGGGGCCACCGAGTTCGAGTTCTTCCGCTCCAACGAGGACCGGCACCAGTTCACGCAGCTCGCATACTTCGACAGCAAGCTGGACTTCGAGCGCTACTGGTACTCGGAGGAGATCTCTGACGCCCGGGTGGCGGCGTCCGGCTGGTTCCAGGTACCGGTCCTGCCGGTCTGGCACGAGGTGGTCGACGCGGGCGTGGCCGAGCCGCAGCCGGTAGAGCCCTAACCGACCTAGCCCTGTTCGAGCGGCGCCATCGTCAGGCCGGCGTCGCTCAGCTGCTCCCAGTAGAGCTCTGCCGGCTCGCGCGTACCCGCCCAGACGATCGCCTGCCCGCTGTTGTGGATCTGGTTCGCGAACGCCATCCCCTGCTCGAAGGTCACGCCCGGGATCACCCGGGCGAGCGCTGAGGCGACTCCGTCGAACGTGTTGTGGTCGTCGTTCAGCACGATCACGCGCCAGTTGTCGTCGAGCCCGGAGCCGGGCCCGCCGACCCGCGGGATCTCGACCGTGTCGCTGCTCACCGGGCCTCGGCCGCCTCCCGCTCGACGCGCTTCGACCAGTAGCGCTCGAGGCCGAGGTAGAGCTGCTCGGGCGGCGCCGCCTGGAAGAGCGCCGCGGCGGTCTCCGGGTCGACGGCCCCAAGCGCCTCCGCTCGGAGCGCTGACACGAAGGACGCGAGGTCGCTGCCGCGGGCGCGCTCCGAGCTGCGGCGGAGCTGCTCCCCCACCCGCTCGAGCTGGGCCGCTGGATCGCCGGCCTCGCCGAAGTGGGTCAGCCGCAATCGCTCGGGGCGCCACTCCTCGATCGCCTCGATCGAGCGCAGCCATGCCTCCACGTCGACGTCGGGCGGTGGCGTCGGGGCGAGGGTGAAGTCCGATGGCGGGATACGCACGCCCGCGACGTCGCCCGTGTAGCAGTCGCCGCTGTCCTCGTGCAGATAGACGACGTGGTGCGAGGCGTGGCCCGGCGCGTACGCCACCCGGAAGCCCTCGACCGTCTCCCCGCCGCTCAGGATGCGCACGTTCTCCTTCGGCACCGGCAGGAACACGCCCCAGAGGCGATCCATGTCGTCGCCGTAGAGCTGCCTGGCGCTCGGCAGCAGCTTCGAGGGATCGATCAGGTGAGGGGCGCCGCGCTCGTGCACGTAAACGAGCAGGTGCGGAAAGCGGCGCACCAACGAGCCGCTCGCGCCGGCATGATCGAGGTGGATGTGGGTCAGGAGCAGCGCCCTCGGCTCCGTGTCCCCCAGCTCGGCGAGGAGGACGTCGAGGCACGATTCGGGCCCTGGATCGACGATCACCCCGCCGATCTCGTAGGCGCAGATAACGCGTGCCCGCCCGACGTGCCTGAGATCGATTTCCCTTGCCATGCGGCTCTGAGACTAGCCACTGGGGGGCTGAGATAATGGCGGCGATGAGCGAGCACAGGCTTCCAGAGCCGGATCGGCCCTGGGTCATGCGCACCTACGCGGGGCACTCGACGGCGAAGGAGTCGAACGAGCTGTACCGGAAGAACCTCGAGAAGGGCCAGACCGGCCTTTCCGTTGCCTTCGACCTGCCGACGCAGACCGGCTACGACCCGGACGACGAGCTCTCACGCGGCGAGGTCGGCAAGGTCGGGGTCTCGATCGCCCACAAGGGCGACATGCACACGCTGCTCGACGGCATCCCGCTCGACGCGATGAACACCTCGATGACGATCAACGCGACGGCAGCGTGGCTGCTCGCCCTCTACATGACCGTGGCCGAGGAAAACGGGGTCGAGCCGGGCCTTCTCCAGGGCACAACCCAGAACGACATCATCAAGGAGTTCCTGTCGCGCGGCACCTACGCGTTCCCTCCGGAGCCCTCCATGCGGCTGATCGCGGACATGATCGCCTTCACGGTCGACGAGGTTCCGAAGTGGAACCCGATCAACATCTGCTCCTACCACCTCCAGGAGGCCGGCGCGACGCCCGTGCAGGAGATCGCGTTCACGCTGGCGACCGCCCAGGCCGTGCTCGACCGCGTGCGCGAGCGGGTGGACGAGGACAGCTTCCCGCGAGTCTTCGGGCGGATCTCGTTCTTCGTCAACGCGGGCATTCGCTTCATCGAGGAGCACGCCAAGCTGCGCACGATGGCTCGCTTGTGGGAGGAGCTCGGGCGCGAGCGCTACGGCGTGACGGACGAGAAGTTCCTGCGCTTCCGCTACGGCGTGCAGGTCAACTCGCTCGGCCTGACCGAGTCGCAGCCGGAGAACAACGTGATCCGGATCGCCCTCGAGGCGCTCGGGGTCACGCTCGGCCGCGACGTGCGCGCCCGCGCGATCCAGCTGCCGGCCTGGAACGAGGCGCTGGGGCTGCCGCGCGCTTGGGACCAGCAGTGGTCGCTGCGGATCCAGCAGATCCTGGCCTATGAGACCGACCTGCTCGACTATCCGGACATCTTCCGGGGCTCGGAGGTGATGGACGGCCTGGTCGACGAGCTCGCGGAGGCCGCCCGCGCCGAGATGACGATCGTCGCCGAGCACGGCGGCGCCGTGGAAGCGGTGCCATACATGAAGACGCAGCTCGTCGAGTCGCACCGCGCCCGCCTGGCCGCGATCGAGCGCGGAGAGCTCAAGGTCGTCGGTCAGAACGCCTTTACGAGCAGCGAGCCCTCGCCGCTGCGCGAGGGGGAGGACGGCGGCATCCTGACGGTCGACCCGAACGTCGAGCAGTCCCAGATAGCCGCCGTGCAGGAGTGGCGCGAGCGGCGCGACGAGTCCGCGGTGCGCGCGGCGCTCGATGAGCTCGCCGCCGCCGCGGGTGACGAGAGCGTGAACGTGATGCCCGCGACGCTGGCCGCCGCCAAGGCCGGCGCGACGACGGGCGAGTGGGCGGCGACCCTGCGCGAGGTGTTCGGCGAGTACCGGGCCCCGACGGGCGTGGGCGAGGCAGCCGCAGCGCCCGACGACGAGGCGCTCGCGGAGCTCCGTGAGAAGGTCGAGCGCGTGTCGGAGGCACTCGGGCGCCGGATCAAGATCCTGGTCGGCAAGCCGGGGCTCGACGGGCACTCGAACGGCGCCGAGCAGATCGCCGTTCGCGCCCGCGACGCCGGCATGGACGTGGTCTACGAGGGCATCCGGCTCACGCCCTCGCGGATCGCCGCGACCGCGGTGCAGGAGGGCGTGCACGTCGTCGGCCTGTCGATCCTGTCGGGCTCGCACCGCGAGCTGATCCCGAGCGTGCTCGAGGAGCTCCGCTCGCTCGGCGCCGACGTGCCAGTCGTAGTCGGCGGGATCATTCCCCCTGCCGACGAGCGCAGGCTGCTCGACGCGGGCGTCGCGCGCGTGTACACGCCCAAGGACTTCGACATCTCGCGCATCATGGGCGATGTCGTGGATCTCGTTGCCGAGCGGCACCGGGTGTCCGTCGGCGCCTCCTGAGCTCCGAGTTGGCAATTGGCAGTGGGCAGAGTGGGCGCCCGGGGGCTGAGCTCGGCCGCCGGCTTCGCGAGGGGGATCGGTCGGCGGCCCCCGCGGCGCTCAACCTGATCGAGGACCGCTCGCCGCGCGGCCGCGAGCAGGCGGGCGCGCTGCTGGCGCAGGTCTCCCCCAACTCTCTCGGCCGCGAGGCGCCGGCACACCTCGTCGGCGTGACCGGGCCTCCCGGCGCCGGGAAGTCCATGCTCCTGTCCGCGCTCGTGGCCGAGTGGCGCCGGCGGGGGCGGAGCGTCGCGGTCCTGGCGGTCGACCCCTCGTCCAAGCGGTCTGGGGGCTCGCTGCTGGGCGACCGGGCCCGCATCGATCACGATCCGCGCGACGACGGCGTGCTGATCCGCTCGACCGCGGCCGGTGGCAGGCTCGGCGGCCTGGCGCCGGCGACGCGGGAGGCCGTCGATGCGCTGGCGGCCGCCTACGACGTGGTCGTGGTCGAGACCGTCGGCGTGGGCCAGTCGGAGACGGACGTCGAGGAGGTGTGCGACACGGTCGCAGTGGTCGTGCAGCCTGCTTCGGGGGACACGCTGCAGTTCCTGAAGGCCGGGATCATGGAGGTGCCCGACATCCTGGTGGTGACCAAGGCGGACCTCGGCGAGGCCGCCATGCGCGCACGTCGCGACCTCGGTCAGGCGCTCCGCTCGCTCGGATCGACCGACACCCCGGTCGTTCTCGTCTCGTCCGTGCCGCCGCCGTCGGGGGTCGACGAGCTCGCCGACGCGATCGAGGCCCACCGCGCGCAGATCGATCTGGAGGCCGCACGGCTGCGGGCCCGCCGTCTGGCGGCGCTCGCGGAGTTCGCCGCCGAGCACGGCGAGCGGGCGGTGCGCGCCCTCGGGGGGCGGCGCGAGGCGGAGCGGCTCCTGGCGGAGCAGGATCCGCAGCTCGACGCGCCCGCGCTGGTACGCGCGCTCGAGGCCCGCGCAGCGGCCGGTTAGACCCGGGTGTCGATCGCGCCCTCTGTGAGGGCGATCGCAACCGCGTGCGCGCGCGTGCTCGACTCGAGCTTGCGCATGATGTTCTTGATGTGCGTGCGGACGGTGTGCGGGCTCAGATTGAGCAGCGTCGCGATCGCGTCCGTTGAGGTGCCGCGCGCCAGCTCCGTCAGCACACGCAGCTCCTGCGGCGAGAGGCGGGCGGAGCGTGGCATCAGGCTGTTCGAGCCCTCGAGGTTGTCGTCGAACCACAGCCCGCCGCCCGCGACCGTGCGGATGGCCTGGGGCAGGTCCGCGAGCGAGCTCCGCTTGGAGACGACGCCCGCGGCGCCATGTGAGAAGGCCGTGGCGACGTCGAGCCCGCCGTCGAAGGTGTAGAGCAGGACGTATGTAGGCACCAGCCCGGTCGAGATCCGCTTCGCGACCTCGAGCGCGGGGCGGTCCGGATTCGACACGCCGATGATCGTCACGATCGGCCGGTGCTCCTCGACGGTGGCCAGGGCGTCGTCGTAGCGCCCGACGCTGCCGGCCACGGCTATTCCGTGGCGCTGCAGGAGGGCCGGGAGCGCTTCGCGGACGAGCGCCTGGTCGTCGGCGATCACGATGCGAATCGTTCCCGCCGCTGGCTGCGCGTTCACTTCCGGAGGCGCGTCGCGCATCTCGATCCGCAAGCTGTGTCCCCTTTCCCCTGGTACCCCTGCAGGCCCGTTTTACCCTGCCTGGGTCGGACCCTAACCACCCCGGTCGGCCTTGGCCTGAAATCTTTCAGGCGTGTCGGACGGCGAGCTGATCCTCATCGCGGGCGCGCTGCTGACCGCCGCGCTGGGCGCTTCCGTGCTGGCGGGGCGGCTTCGGCTGCCGGGCCTCGTGCTGTTCCTCGGCGTCGGCATGGCGATCGGCTCGGACGGCGCCGGCTGGATCGAGTTCGACGACTACGAGCTGGCGCGCCGCATCGGCGTGATCGCGCTTGCCCTGATCCTCTTCGAGGGCGGCCTGAGCGCCGGCTTCCGGGAGATCGGGCCGGTACTCCGGACATCGCTGTCCCTGGCGCTCGTGGGGACGATCGTCACCGCCCTTCTGGCTGGGCTGGCGGCCACCTGGCTGTTCGACTTCTCAATGCTCGAGGGGCTGCTCCTAGGCTCCATCCTCGCCTCGACCGACAGCGCGGCGATCTTCGCGGTCCTGCGCGAGTCGACGCTGAGGCGCCGGCTCGCGCGCACGCTCGAGGGCGAGTCGGGCTTCAACGACCCGGTGGCGGTGCTGCTCGTGCTCGGGTTCATCAACTGGATCGAGGAGCCCGATTACGGGCTGCTCGACATGGCGTGGCTGTTCGCCCACCAGCTCGCGATCGGCGCGGGCGCCGGCCTGCTGGTCGGCTGGCTCGCCGTGCGCGCCTTCCGGCGCCTGCCGCTGGGCACCGCCGGGCTCTACCCCGTGGCCTCGATCGCGGCGGCCGCGCTCGCCTATGGAGCGGCGGACAGCATCGAAGGCTCCGGTTTCCTCGCCGTCTACATCACGGGGCTCGTGCTCGGGACCGCGCCGATCCCCGCGCGCCAGACCGTCACCATCTTCCACCAGGGCCTCGGGTGGGTGGCGCAGATCGCCCTCTTCCTCACCCTGGGCCTCCTCGTGTTCCCGAGCGAGCTCGGGGACGTCTGGCTCGAGGGGACCGCGCTCGCTGTCGTGATCCTCCTGGTCGCGCGGCCGGCCGGGGTCGTCCTCGCCACCGCGTTCGAGCGCTTCAGCTCGGGCGAGCGCGTCCTGCTCGGCTGGGCCGGCCTGCGCGGTGCCGTCCCGGTCGTCCTGGCGACGTTTCCGGTGATCGCGGGCGTGCCCCACAGCCTCGAGTTCTTCAACATCGTCTTCTTCGCCGTGGTGCTCTCAACGCTCGTTCAGGGCGTCACGTTCGAGCCGCTCGCGCGAGCATTGGGCGTCACGACGCGACAGCCCGCCCTCCCGCGCCCGCTCGCCGAGACGGGCACGATCCGCCGGCTGGGAGCCGAGATCGTCGAATACCCCGTGCTCGAAGCCGACGCGATCGCCGGCCGGCGCGTGCGGGAGCTCGGGCTGCCGCGCGACGCGCTGCTGAACGTGATCGTGCGCGGCGAGGAGGCGATCCCGCCGCGGGGGTCGACACGGATCGAGGGCGGCGACCGCCTGCACGTACTCGTGCGCAAAGAGGTGGCCCACGAGCTGCCGGCGCTGCTCGAGCGCTGGCGCTTCGGGCCGGCGGCGGCGGAGACAGACCGGCGCCGCCCCCTGCGCGCGACGTCGATGATCTTCAGCGCCCGGCCGTGGGGGCCGCACGACGGCGACCCGGGTCGCCCGCAGGAGCTGCTCGGGATGGAAGTGGTCGAGCACGTGCGCACACGGCGCGACACGCGTGGCGCGCTCGTCGCGCTGGCGGACGGCCGCTACGCGATCACCGGGCCCACGCTCGCCGTCGGCGCGCCCAAGCAGCTCCAGCGCTATGCGCGCGAGCGGCTCGCCCGCGCCTCCGACGATGCCGAGATCGCCTGGTGGCAGGAGGCGATCGGCGCACTCGCGCGCTAGCCCGGTCCGCTCCATCCCGCGCATGGTGCCCCGTATACCGCAGGAAAGGGATTGATGCCCAAATGGGTGGCGTCGATACAGGCCGCGATGGAGCTCGATACCAAGCGCGCGGAGGATCCGCGCGCACTCTGGGACGAGTACAGGCGCAGCGGCGACCGCGGCTTGCGGGACCGCCTGATCATGACCTATGCGCCGCTCGTCAAGTACATCGTCTACAAGAAGGTGCGCGAGCTGCCGGCGCACTGCGACGTCGACGACTTCATCTCATGCGGCCTCGAGGCGCTCATGAGCTCGCTCGACCGTTACGACCCCCAGAAGGGCGCGACCCTGGAGCAGTTCGCCTGGACCCGCGTCCACGGGGCAGTGATCGACGAGCTGCGCCGCCAGGACTGGGCGCCGCGCTCGGTTCGCCGCTGGGAGCGCGACATCGCACGGGCGCGTGCGCGGTTCGTCGCTCTGCACGAGCGCCATCCCAGCCGCGAAGAGCTTGCGGACCTGCTCGGTACCACGCCCGCAGAGCTGCAGCGGCGCGAGGGCCAGGTCGCGACCTCTGACGTCACGTCGCTGAACAGCCTCGTGATCGGCGACGACGATGCCGTGGCCGAAAAGGTCGACACGCTGGCGTCCGACGACTCTGGGCTGGATCCGGAGCAGGCGGCGGTCTCCGCCGGGGCGAAGGAGCCGTTCCGCCGCGAGTTCGAGCTGCTGCCAAGGCGCGAGCGCGAGGTGGCGATCATGCTCTACGTCAACGACCTGACGCTCCGCGAGGTCGGCGAGGTGCTGGGCGTCTCCGAGAGCAGGGTGTGCCAGATCCACGGACAGCTCAAGCGCAAGCTGCGCAGGGCGCTTATGAGCGAGTCCGACCTCCTGGCCGAAGTCGCCTGACAGGTCCGCGGCGCCCCTATCCTCAGCCGCCGTGAGCCTTGTGGCGCAGCTGGCCCTGCTCGTCGTCGCCTTCGCGGTGGGCGTCGGGCTGGCGGAGCTGTTCGGCGCAGCGAACCTCGGGGTGGCCTTCGGCGTCGGCCAGATCGCGTTCGTGCTCGCGGCGGTCTGGCTGCTAATCCGCGCCTGACCGCTCAGGCCGTCAGGGCGTCCTCCGCCGCGGCGAGTTCCGCCGCCGTGTCCACGCTCTCCACGAGCCGAGGGGGCAGCGCCACCCGCACTGGCGAAAGAGATTCCACCGTCGCGGTGAGCGGCGCGTCCTGCCGTGCCGAGCGCAGCTCGTCGAGCGCCGCCGGCGCGTAGAGGGCGAACACCGGCTGGAGCACGCCGCCGGCCACCGCGACGACCGCCGGCGCCCCGCCGCCCGTCCCGGCGGAGGCGATCAGGGTGCGGCAGGCGTCGGATGTCACGAACGGCATGTCGCACGCGCATACGAGCACGGGTCCGCCGGCCCGCTCGAGCGCGTGGACTATCCCCGTCAGCGGGTGCTGCGGCTCCGGCGGCTCCTCCCAGCGCTCGATCCCGTCGAGGTCCGGCAGCGCGCTGCCCGGCTTGCATACAACGGCCACCCGCTCGCACGCGGCCGCGAGGGCGGCGGCAGGGTAGGAGACGAGCGGCCGCCCGGCCAGCAGCGCTCCGGCCTTGCCGCCGGGGATCTCCCGCATGCGCCGGCCGGCCCCGCCCGCCAACACGGCGCCGATCGTGGCCACACGCCTATGCTCCCATAGCCGTGGCGCTCCAGGCCCTCGCGAGCCTCACCGGCTGAGCGAGGAGATCCGGAAGGCGCCCGCCTCCCGGGCCAGCTGGATCGTCTCGTTCCTGGCACCCTCGCCGCGCGCCCGCGTGGTCACCTCGGCCCTCGCGCGGTTGCCCTCGACCTCGATCCGCCGAACCGCGATCCGGGGGCGCCGGACGCCGCCCGCCGTGCGCCTCAGCATCGCCGGGCACTCGCGGCCACCGGCCTGACGGCGCACCTGCTCGCTGAACAGGTCGCGGCAGATCCTGCGCCAGTCGCCGGCGGCGACGCTGCGCTCGAGCGCTCGCACCACGCCTGCGACCTCCTTCGCGGGCCCTTTCAGGCGCTCGGGCTCGTCGTCCCCGCCACAGGAGGCGAAAACGAGTGCGGCCAGGAGGGCGACCGCGGCCGCCGTGGACGCTCGCATCGGCGCCGAGGATAATGAGGGTATGGAAGGCCAAGCGCCTCATAGTCTCGGTGCCGCGTCGAGCTGGCTGCGGTGTTACCGCTGCTGGTCGCGCAACCTCGAAGTGCAGGTCCACTACGAGGGCGTGCTCAAGGTCGATCCGGATACCGCCGAGGCTGTGGACCCGGTCGAGGAGGTCCAGGAGGCGGTCGTGCAGTGCCTCGACTGCCTGCACGATCAGCCGCACCTGAACCTCACCTTCTACGAGGAGAACGGGCGCCGCGTGAGCCGCATCGAGGCGGTCGAGGACCGCTGGGAGCGGATGGTGGCGGGGACGCCCTGGGTCGCGTCGTGCACCGTGACGGTCGAGTCGGACCAGGTCGAGACCTGCTCGGGCCCGGAGGCCGCCGACTCGCTGGCCTTCGGCGCGTTCGGCGACCACGGCACGCGCGAGTTCTTCACTCACGTGCGCTTCCACAAGCACGAGGGCGACCAGATCGTGGTGCACATGCTGGTCGAGCTCTACGCGCGGTCGGCCGAGGAGGCGAGCGAGGTGCTCGAGGGGGCCGCTCGGGGCGCGCTCGCCATCACGTCCCTCGCCGAGGAGTCACGTC
The DNA here is from genome assembly GCA_046729975.1 of Actinomycetota bacterium. Lineage (GTDB taxonomy): Bacteria > Actinomycetota > Thermoleophilia > Solirubrobacterales > Thermoleophilaceae > JBKPHS01. Next base: position 21,644 of record JBKPHS010000189.1, on the reverse strand, counting down.
CCCCGGCCGCGACGAGCGATCCCCACTAGCTCCAAGAGCTCACGACCTTCGGCACTGATCGGCCTAGGGCCCGCATACCGCGCCTTAGGCCGATCAGTGCCAGACACGAGGGTTGTCGAGCGGCTGCCGTAGCCCTCATTGCTGCCGTTCGGCAGACGCGCGGCCCCCTAGTCGTGCGCGGGTGGCTTGAGCGCTCGGGCCACGAGCGCGTCGAAGGCGCGGTCGGGGAGCAGGTCGGCCATCCTCGCGCGGAGCTTGGCGTCGCGGCCGACCAGGTAGCGGGTCCGCGGCTGCCGGGCCGTGAGCGCACGACCGACGACCTCTGCGACCGCGCTCGGCGGCAGACCCTCGGTCGCGAGCCGCTGCGCTTCCTCGCGGAGGGCGGCCGCGATCCCTCCGTATAGCTCTCCCGCCTCCGGCGGCACGTCGTTCATCAACGCGTTCGCGGCCTCGAGGCCCTTGCCCCAGATCGGCGTGGCGACGCCGCCGGGCTCGATCACCGAGACCTTCACTCCGAACTGCCTCACCTCCCGGCGAAGCGAGTCGGAGACCGCCTCGAGCGCGAACTTCGAGGCGGCATACGGTCCGCCGAGCGGAAGCGCGACCCGGCCGCCGATGGAGGAGATATTCACGACACGTCCGCGCGACGCCCGCAGAGCGGGCAGCAAGGCCTGCGTGACCGCAATCTGGCCGAGCAGGTTGACCTCGAGCTGCCGCCGCCACTCGTCAATCGGCACGAACTCGATAGGCCCCGACACGGCGATCCCGGCGTTGTTCACCAGGCCCGCCAGCTCCCCGCCGACCGCCCGCGCCGCCGCGTCGATCGTGGCGTCGTCGGTCACGTCGAGGGTCAGCGGCGTGATCGAGTCGCCGGCGAGCCGGTCGGCGTCGCCCTGATTGCGCACCCCCGCGAAGACCCGGAAGCCGAGCGACGCCAGCTGGCGCGCAGATGCCTCCCCGATGCCCGTGGAGGCGCCGGTGACGAGCGCCGCGCCGCGGCTCACGAGCTCTTCAGGCGTTCCTCGAGCGCGGCGAGCTGATCGCGAAGCTCCTGCGGCAGCTGGTTGCCGAAGACCTCGAAGTGCTCCCTTATGAGCGGCAGCTCGGCCTTCCACTCGTCGGGGTCGACGGCAAGCAGCTTGGCCATCACCTCTGCCGAGAGTCCGAGCCCCTCGGCGGGCACGGCGCCCTCGGCCGGCACGCGACCTATCGGCGTGTCGATCGCCTCTGCATTGCCGGCGCAGCGCCCGAAGACCCACGCCAGCACGCGGCTGTTGTCGCCGAAGCCCGGCCAGAGGAAGTTGCCCTCCTCGTCGGTCCGGAACCAGTTCACGTAGAAGATGCGCGGCAGCTCGGCGCCCTCCCGGCGACCGATCTCGAGCCAGTGGCCGAAGTAGTCGCCCATGTTGTAGCCGCAGAACGGCAGCATCGCGAACGGGTCGCGACGCAGCTTGCCGACAGCGCCGGCCGCGGCCGCGGTGGTCTCGGAGGCCATGATCGAGCCGAGGAACACGCCGTGCTCCCAGTCGAAGGCCTCGTGCACCAGCGGCACGACCGCGGAGCGGCGGCCGCCGAAGAGGAACGCGTCGATCGGCACGCCCGCAGGGTCCTCCCACTCGGGAGCCATCGCCGGGTCCTGCGCGGCGGGGGTCGTGAAGCGGGCATTGGGGTGCGCGGCGGGGGCCGGCGAGTCCGGGGTCCAGTCCTCCCCGTGCCAGTCGATCAGGTGCGCCGGCGGCTCGTCGGTCATGCCCTCCCACCAGACGTCGCCGTCATCGGTCCTGGCGGCGTTGGTGAAGATCGAGCTCTGGCGGAGCGTCGCCATAGCGTTCGGGTTGGTCTTCTCGCTCGTGCCCGGCGCGACACCGAAGAAGCCGGCCTCCGGGTTGATGGCGTAGAGCTTCCCGTCGGAGCCGAACTTCATCCAGGCGATGTCATCGCCGATCGTCTCGACCTTCCAGCCGGGCAGCGTGGGGATCAGCATCGCCAGGTTCGTCTTCCCGCAGGCCGACGGGAAGGCGCCGGCGACGTACTTCACCTCGCCATCCGGGGCTGTGAGCTTGAGGATCAGCATGTGCTCGGCCATCCATCCCTCGTCGCGGGCCATCACCGAGGCTATGCGCAGCGCGAAGCACTTTTTGCCGAGCAGGGCATTGCCCCCGTAGCCGGAGCCGTAGGACCAGATCTCGCGCGTCTCTGGGAAGTGGACGATGTACTTGTTCTCCGCGTTGCACGGCCAGGGCACGTCCTGCTCGCCCGCGGCGAGCGGATGGCCGACGGAGTGCAGGCAGGGCACGAACTCGCCGTCCTCCCCGAGAGCGTCGAGCGCTCCCTTGCCCATGCGGGTCATGATCCGCATGCTCGTGGCCACGTAGGCGGAGTCGGTCAGCTGGACTCCGATGTGGGAGATCGGCGAGCCAAGCGGGCCCATCGAGAACGGAACGACGTACATCGTCCGTCCCCGCATCGCACCGCCGAAGAGCTCGGTCAACGTGGCTCGCATCTCCTGCGGCTCGCGCCAGTTGTTGGTCGGCCCGGCTTGATCCTCGGTCTGCGAGCAGATGAAGGTGCGATCCTCGACGCGCGCGACGTCGGCGGGGTCGGAGCGCGCGAGGTAGGAGTTGGGGCGCTTGACGTCCGACAGCCGCTCGAACGTGCCTGCCTCCACGAGTTGCCGGCACAGCGCCTCGTACTCCTCGGCGGAACCGTCACACCAGTGGATGGCATCGGGCTGGGTGAGCGCGGCTACCTCGTCGACCCAGCTGAGCAGGCGCTTGTTCTTCGTCGGCGCAGTGGCTTGCAGCACGGTTGGACTTCAACTCCTCGGGTTCGGCAGGTTCTGAGCGTGGGCGGCAGACTAGCGACCCTCCCCGTCACGGGCAGGATGCCAGGAGCGCCGGAGAGCGCCGGTCAGGCAGCTATCGCGCCCGTGCCCGTGCGGTCGAGCACGAGCAGCATGGCGTCGACGACGCGTGGATCCCACTGGGAGCCGGCGCCGCGGACGAGCTCGGCGCGAGCGTCTTCCGGGGTGAGCGCCGGCCGGTAGGCGCGGTCCGAGGTCATCGCCTCGTAGGCGTCCGAGACCGCCAGGATCCGGGCCTCGAGGGGGATGTCCTCTCCAGCGAGACCGTTCGGGTAGCCCTGGCCGTCGTGACGCTCGTGGTGGGAGAGCACCCACGAGCGGATGTCCTCGACGGTCGCCGAGTCCAGGATGCGGGCGGCGATCAGGGGATGCTCGCGCATGTCCACCCACTCGTCCTCGTTGAGCGGCCCGGGCTTGTTGAGGACCGAGTCGGGAATCCCGATCTTGCCCACGTCGTGCAGAACGCCGCCGATCCGGACCCGCTCGACCACGTCCTTTGGCAGATCCAGCTCGCGCGCGATCAGCTCCGCGTACTGGGCCACAGTCTGCGAGTGCTTCGCAGTGCCGCTGTGGCGCACGTCGAGCGCCTCCGCCAGGGCGAGGATCGTCGAGAGGTACCCCTCGCGCTGCGCCTCCTTGCGCGCGTGTGCGGAGGCGAGCGCCGCCGCGACCTCGGGGTTGTGGATGACGGTTCGGTCGCGGCCGAGCTCCTTGGCAGCGTAGAGCGCTCCGTCGGCGGACTGGTAGAGGAGGCCGGGATCGCTCCCGTGTACGGGGAATGAGGCGATGCCGAAGGAGATGGTCACGGGGCGCTCGGCGTCCTGGAAGGCTTCGCGCACGGCACGCCGGACGCGTTCCGCGAGGACGTAGGCCTCGTGCTCCTTGGTCTCCGGCACGAGCAGCGCGAACTCCTCGCCGCCGACGCGCGCCGCCGTGTCGATGCGGCGCGACGAGCTGTCGAGCACGCCGGCCAGCCGCTCGAGCACGTGGTCGCCGGCGGCGTGCCCGTAGCGGTCGTTGAGGGCCTTGAACGAGTCGACGTCGCCGACGATCAGCGACAGCGACCGGCCAGTGCGCTTCGCGCGCTCGAGCTCGACGTCAAAGGCCTCCTCGAAGCCTCGCCGGTTGAGCAGCCCGGTCAGAACATCCGTGCGGGCGGCGTCGGCTAGGCGAGCGATCATCCGCTCGAGCCGGTCCTTGAGCGTGCGTATGAGGAAGACGGAGACCGCGAGCACGCCCACCGTCGCGAGCCAGCGGGCCAGTACGTCGCCCCCGTGTTCCGGCTGCATCCCGAGCACCACGGCGTAGGCGATGGCCATGAGCCCGAGCTGCAGGACGGCCTGCCAGCGGCAGAAGAAGTAGGCCGAGTAGAGGGCGACGAGCACGTAGAACATCGCGAACGCGCCCGCCTCGTTGTAGACCGCGACGGAGATGAAGACCGTCTCGGAGAGCAGCACGACGTGGTAGATCCAGTTCTGAAGGAACGCTGCCTGCCGGACGAGCACCAGGAGCAGGATCGCGCTCGCCACGGCGCCCACAGCCAGGTAGGGCGCGAGCTGCCTGAGGTCCTGGAAGCCCACGTCCGAGTCGCGCAGCGCGAGCGAGACCAGCGCAAGCGCCGCGCCGGCCGCGAACAGGTACGCGAGCGTGCGCGCCATCAGCGGACGTTCGCTCGGCACCTCGGCTATTTGAGGCACGGCGAGTCCGGCCTCCGGAGGGGTCATGATCCGACTATCGGTTCCGCGGAGTCGGCGCGCGACTCGTACATCCGTCCAGGCCGCGCGGGCCTAGACTCCGCGCGAACGTGGGTCGCTCACGACGCGCAGTCCTTCGCGCCTCGTCCTGGCTGCTGATCGCCGCGGGGGCGGTGGCATTGCTCGATGCCGGCCTGACGCTGGCTTGGCAGGAGCCCGTCTCGGGAATGCTCGCCGCGCGCGACCAGCACCGCCTCGACCGTCAGCTCGAGGGCACTATGGCGCGGGCGGCGCGGGGCCGGCGGCGGGCGCCCCTGGCGGTTCTCGCGGCGCGGGACGCGGCGGACGTTCGGCGCGGCGAGGCGCTCGGCCGCCTCAGGATCCCCGCGCTCGGGCGCGAGCTCGTCATGACCGAGGGCGCCGACCCGACGAGCCTGCGCCGCGGGCCGGGCCACTACGAGGACACCGAGTTGCCGGGCGAGGGCGGGACGGTCGCGGTCGCCGGTCACCGGACCACCTACGGAGCGCCGTTCCGAGACGTCGACGACCTGCGTCCCGGCAACGCGGTCGTCGTCGAGATGCCGTACGGCAGGTTCGACTACCGCGTCGAGCACGTGAAGGTGCTCGGACCGGAAGCCACCTGGGTCAAGCGCCGGGCGGGCGAGGAGCGCCTGGTGCTCACGGCCTGTCACCCGCTCTACAGCGCGGCGCGGCGGATCGTGGTGTTCGCGCGCCTCGCCGGCGCGCGCCCGGCGGCCTCATAGCACTCGCGTGTGGCGCGTCAGCCCTCGGCCGGGCGCTGGCCGATCGCCGCGGCGCCGCTGAACACGTCGTCCAGGATCTCTGTGGAGTCCTCGATGCCGAAGTGCTCGCGCAGGTGGCCGGCGACCTCGTCTCGCGGCCGGCCCTCGACCGCCAGCTGAAGGGCGACGAGGCGCGCCGAGGCCATGGCCTCCGTCTCCTGCCCGGTTTCCTCCTCGCGAAGCCGCCGCACGGAGGCTTCGCCGGCCGCGCGGTCGAGCGCCTCGAGCGATGGGGAACTCGGCTCCCGCAGCGCCGCAAAGTCCTCCTCCTTCAGGCGCCGGGCTGCGTCGCGCATGGTGCGGACGAGGCCATCGAGCGTCTCCCGAAGCTCTTCGGCGCGCTCCAGCTGCGCCAGGACCGGTTGGGCACCCGACTGCACGGCGTCCGCCAGCTCCTCGATGCCGCGGGCCCGCTCACCCGCGAGCGCCTCGGCCCGCCGGCGTGCGTCCTCGAGCTCGCGGCGAGCGTCTGCCTCGGCCTCCTGGCGCACGCGGCTAGCGTCGTCGGCCGCCGACTTGCGGCCCGCCTCGGCCTCCAACGCGGCGGCGTCGCGGAGCTCCCTTGCCGCACCCTCGGCCTCCGTGCGTATCCGCTCGGCGTTCGCCTCGGCGTCCGTGACCTTGCGCCGAGCCTCCTCCTCGGCCTCGCTGCGAATCGCCGCGGCCGCCGTCTCGGCGTCCTCTATCAGCGACCGCAGCCGCTCACCGACCTGGGAGGCCGCCCCACCGGCAGCGGCCTGGTCTTCGTGCTCGCTCAACGAACCCCCCTGAGCCTCGGAGAAGGACGCGGCCAAGTTACCAGCGGTTTCGGTCGTCACTCCCCGCGGCGAGGAACGAGCACGGCGCGCTTGAAGGTCGCCACCAGCGTGCCCTCCTGGTTGTAGACGTCGGTGCGGACCTTGACCACACCGCGATCGGGCTTCGATCGCGACGGGATGACCTCGAGGACCTCGCTCTCGACGAACAAGGTGTCACCGTGGAAGACCGGCGCGGGATGAGAGAGCTCCTCCGTGGCGAGGTTCGCGATCGCCTTGCCGGAGACGTCGGCGACGGACATGCCGAGCGCGAGCGAGTAGACGAGCGGACCGACCACCACGTTGCGCCCCTGCTGCGACTGCTTGGCGTAGACGTCGTTGATGTGCAGCGGATGGTGGTTCATCGTGATCAGGCAGAAGAGGTGGTCGTCCGCCTCGGTCACGGTCTTCGCCGGCCAGTGCTTGTAGGTCGCGCCGACCTCGAACTCCTCGAGGTAGCGGCCGTAGGGCCGGGCGCCTGAGGCCTCGCGGGAGGCCTGGTCGAAGGTGGTTCCCTTGTCGTTCTCAGCCATTCGTCCTTCCGGGTCGCAGCGTTGACTCGCGAGTCAATCGGCTGCGGGATGTTAGTCGCGCCGCGCGGCGCCCGGCTCGGAACCTCAGTTCGCCGGCAGTGGCAGCGCCGGCAGCTCGGGCAGCGCCGGCGGCTCTGGGAGCGTCGGCAGCGTGACCGGCGGCTCTGGCGGCTGCGGCAGGGGCGTGCCGGCAACGCGGCTCGTCGAGGCCCGGCAGAGGAAGCCGAAGCTCGTGCGCCGGCTCTCACCGGTGCGGGCATCGCCCGTGCCGCGCGGAGCGCGGAGCCAGGACCGCCGCACCGGCGCGCTTCGGACGCGCTGGTCCGAGCGGTCTATCCGGAGCACGTCGATCCCGCGCGCGAAGTCCATCGAGTAGACGATCTGACCGGTCGGGTCGGTTGGGGCGAACAGCACCGACCACGTCTCGCCCTTGGTCGGCACCCAGTAGCCCACCTGCCTGATCCCGGCCGGGTCGCGCACGTCGAGGAAGCGCGCGCCCTCCTCGTACCAGCCCTCGGCGACCAGGCCGTCGCGCTCATCGAAGTAGTGGGCGGAGCAGAGACCGGTGACGGGCGCCCAGCCGCGGCCCTCAACGAGCGAGTTCAGCTCGGTGGTGAAGAGGTCGAGCAGAGCGAGCTTGCGCGCGCCGGTCGAGGTCCGCTCATCGGTGATGCCCCAGGTCTGGAAGCTGCCGGCGCCCTCGCAGGTGGGCCGGTTGTAGTCCTCCTCGACGACACCCACGACCTTGCCGTCGCCGCCTGCCGGGTACGTCCTGCCGGGCTGCTGCCGGAAGCCCTTCTTGGACTTCTTCTGGAAGCGAAGGCTGTCGTGATGAATCAGGTCGATCGGCGTCTCGCCCTTGCCCCCGATGCCGAAGACCGGGTCAGGGCCCGGGAAGCCGAGCTGGCCCGAGTTCGTGATCTTCTCGTCCGTGCGCATGACCATCTTCGGGTTGAGCGGATCGCGCACGTCGTACGCGGCGCTGCCGTCGGCGCCCACGATCCACGCGAGGCCGGCGGCGTCGACCTGCACGTCGTGGGTCGCGAGGCCAGTGATCGCGGGCTTGAAGTTCTTCACCCGCCTGGGGTTGGCCGGGTCGCGGAGGTCGACGATGGTGATGCCGCGGCTCGTGCCCGCGAGGTAGGCGAACTCGCAGTTCTGGATGCAGGACGCCGTGTGGCCGATGCCCGGGTCTTGCGGCTCGGGCAGGCCGAAGATGCCGGGTATCCCGGTCTCGATGAAGCCGTTCGGCATGGCCGACTTGAGCACCGGCACGCGCGGGTTCGAGATGTCGATCACGTAGAGCACACCGACGCCCTCGCTCGGGTCGTTCGAGACGAGCAGGGTGTTCCCGCCGAGGTCGACGTCCTCGTTCTCGAAGTGCGGCAGCGGCAGCGCGCCCGTGAGCACCGGCAGCTCGGGCTTCGTCACGTCCCAGATCGTGAGCCCCTCGGTGCTCGTGACGTACATCCAGTTGTCGCGGAAGCGGCCGCCTATCGGGTGCCCGGCCGGAAGCGTGGCCAGCAGGTCGACGTTGCCGGACACGAGCGGCGCCTCGGTGCCTACGACGCGAACCCGCTGGGCCGCGGCTGCCGGCGCCGACGCAGCCAGCACCGCCAGCCCCGCCACGAGTAGTCGTAGACCCCGCCCCAAAGCTCGATCCAATCCTCACGAGCAACCCTATATCGGGCGCCCGTCGCCGCGCGACAATTCCCGCAGCGCGTATGCTCCGCGGGCGTTTGACTCGCCAGTCAACGCAGCCGTAGCGACCTCAGGAGGACCCTTGCGAAACCCGCGCGACTTCGCTCACCCGCTGGCCATAGGCGCCCCGCAGCCGCTGTCGGAGATCCCCGTGAAGCCGTCGCGGATGATCCACTTCTTCGACCCGAGCAACGAGAAGATGGCGGCCAAGCTGCCGGAGATCGCAGCGAAGACGGACATCCTCCTCGGCAACCTCGAGGACGCGATCCCGGCCGACCGCAAGGAGGCGGCGCGCGAGGGGCTCGTGAAGGCCGGCAGGGAGGTCGATCTCGGCCAGACCGCTCTATGGACGCGGGTGAACAGCCTCGAGAGCCCCTGGGTGCTGGACGACCTGACCCGCCTCGTCGGCGAGATCGGCGACCGGCTCGAGGTGATCATGGTCCCCAAGGTCGAGGGCGCCTGGGACATCCACTATGTCGACCGGCTGCTGGCGCAGCTCGAGGCGCGCGCCGGCCTCGAGCGGCCGCTCCTCGTGCACGCGATCCTCGAGACCTCGCTGGGCGTGGTCAACGTCGAGGAGATCGCCGCTGCGAGCCCACGGATGCAGGGGATGAGCTTCGGGCCCGCAGACCTGGCGGCGTCGCGGCGGATGAAGACGACGAGAGTCGGCGGCGGCCACCCGGGCTACCGCGTGCTGGCGGACCCGGACCCCGACAACCCGGACGCCCCTCGCGCGAGCGCTCAGCAGGACCTCTGGCACTACTCGATCGGCCGCATGGTCGACGCCTGCGCCGCTACCGGCATCCTCCCCTTCTACGGCCCCTTCGGCGACATCTCCGACGACGCCGGCTGCGAGACGCAGTTCCGCGCCGCGTTCCTGATGGGCTGCGTCGGCGCCTGGTCGCTGCACCCGCGTCAGCTCGAGATCGCCAAGCGTGTCTTCAGTCCCGATCCCGAGGAGGTCAAGTTCGCCAAGAAGGTGATCGAGGCGATTCCCGACGGTCGCGGCGTGCACATGATCGACGGCAAGATGCAGGACGACGCCACGTGGAAGCAATGCCAGGTGATGGTGCGGCTGGCGAAAATGCTTGCGGAACGGGATCCGGAGCTGCGTGACGCGTATGGGTTTCAGTCCCCGGCCCCCAGCCCCCAGCCCCCAGAGCAGGTCGCCGGATGAGGTTCTTCGAGTACGAGTCGCGGCGGATCCTGGAGCGCGAGGGAATTCCGGTCGCGAAGGCGGGATTTGCCCGTCGCGCCGAGGAGGCGAAGCGGATCACCGAGGAGATCGGCGGGCCGGTGGTGATCAAGTCGCAGGTGCTGACGGGCGGGCGGATGAAGGCGGGGGGCGTGAAGTTCGCCGACACGCCGGAGGAGGCGGAGGCGCATGCCCGCGACATCCTGGCGCTCGAGATCGGCGGGCACGAGCCGCGGGGCGTGCTGGTCGGCTCCAAGGCGCCGATCGCGAAGGAGTACTACGCGGGCGTGATCTACGACGGCATCCGCAAGCTGCCGACCTTCGTCTTCTCTGACATGGGCGGGATCGACATCGAGGAGGTGGCCGAGCAGCATCCCGACCACATCGGGCGCGGCCACTTCTCCACGATCCTGCCGCACATGGACTTCCGGGCGAAGGACGTCGTGGCCTCCGTCGGGATCACGGGGTCGGAGCTGAACCGCCTGACGCCGATCCTCTCGAAGCTCGCGCGACTGTTCGTCAAGTACGACATGACGCTCGCCGAGATCAACCCGCTGGCGCAGCTCGAGGACGGCAGCTTCGTGGCCGTCGACGCCCACATGGATCTCGAGAACGAGGCCCGACCACGGCAGCAGGAGCTGCTCGCCGAGCTCGGCGTCGGCGAGGACGAGACCCGCGAGGCGCGCGAGCCTACGCCGTTCGAGATCGAGGGCGAGCGGATCGACGCGGTGGACCACCGCGGCGTGGCCGGCAACGTGACCGAGTTCGACGGCAACCTCGGGCTGGTGATCGGCGCGGGGGGCGGGTCGCTGACGCTCTTCGACGCGGTCCGCAACCACGGCGGCAGGCCGGCCAACTACTGCGAGATCGGTGGCAACCCGTCGGTCTCGAAGGCGTGCAACCTGACGAAGCTCGTGCTCGGCAAGCCCGGCGTGGAGAAGATCGCCGTGATGATGTCGATCGTCTCCAACACCCGCGTCGACATAGTCGCGCGGGGCGTGATCAAGGCCTGCGTCGAGCTGGGCCACGACCCGGCCGAGAAGATCGCGATCTTCCGAATCCCGGGCGCCTGGGAGGACGAGGGCTTCAAGATCCTCGAGAAGTACGGCGTCGAGTACTGCGACCGCTCCGTATCGATGCACGAGGCCGCCCGGCGCGCAGTCGAGAAGGTGGGCGTGGACGGATCCTCCGACGGGCAGCCGCGGGTCGAGCAGCGCACCTCCGGCGAGGTGACCGAGGCGCCATGAGCATCCTGATAGACGAGAGCACCACCTTCATCGTGCAGGGGATCACGGGCCGCGAGGCGGTGAACCTCACCCGCGAGTGCCTCGACTACGGCTCGAAGATCATCGGCGGCGTGACCCCGGGCCGGAAGGGGCGCGAGGTGCACGGCGTTCCGGTGTACGACTCGGTCGCCCAGCTCGTGACCGAGACCGGCCAGGTGCCGGACGGCTCGGTCGTCACCGTGCCGCCCGCGTTCACGAAGGACGCCGTCTTCGAGGCGGTCGAGGCCGGCGTCAAGCTGATCGTCATCGTCACCGAGCGCATCCCGCGCTACGACGTGGCGCAGATCGTCGAGCTGGCGAGCCTGCGCGGCGCCCGCATCATCGGCCCGAACTGCCTCGGGATCATCCGCCCTGGGGTCGCCAAGATGGGCGGCGTCGGCGGTCCGGCGAAGGACGCAGCGAAGGCGTACCAGCCGGGGGTGGTCGGGGTGATGTCGCGGAGCGGCGGCATGACGACGGAGATCTCCTCGACGCTCACTGCGGCCGGCCTCGGCGTCTCCACCGCGATCTCGATCGGCGGCGACGCCATCATCGGCTCGACATACGCCGAGCTGATGCCGCTGTTCGAGGCCGACGAGCAGACCGAGGCGATCGTCATCTACTCCGAGCCGGGCGGGCGGATGGAGGCCGAGCTCGCCCGCTGGGTGACGGAGAACGACTCCCGGCTGCCGATCGTCGCGTTCATGGCCGGCCGCTTCATGGACGAGATGCCCGGCATGAGCTTCGGACACGCCGGCACGATCGTCGAGGGCAAGGCCGACACGGCGTCCGAGAAGATCGCTCGCCTCGAGGAGGCCGGGATCGTCGTGGCCGAGGAGATCGCCCAGATTCCCGGCCTGGTGGAGGAGAAGCTCGGAAGGAAGGTCGGCGCGTAGTGCCCGGCCTGTTCATCGACGTCGAGGTCGCGGACGAGGTCCGCGACAACGCCGAGATCGCGCAGAAGCTCGAGGACGCCTGCCCGGTCGACATCTTCGCCAAGCGCGACGGGCACGTCGAGATCGTCGAAGAGAACCTCGACGAGTGCATCCTGTGCGAGCTGTGCATCCACGCCGCGCCCAAGGGCACGGTCCGGGTGAAGAAGCTCTACGACGGCACAGAGCTCTCGAGTTGAACGCTGAGCCGCGGCGAAGCCCGCCGACCGGCGAGCACGCGACGCCTGAGGTCGCGGCCGTGGGTCTGCGCGGCAGCTTCCCCGGCGACCTCGGGATCGAGCTCGTCGAGATAACCGAGCGGCTGGCCCGAGGGCGGATGGCGGTGGACCGGCGCCACCTCCACCCTGGCGGCTACGTGCACGGCGGCGCGTGGGTCGCGTTCGCCGACACGGTCGCGGCCTGGGGCACGATGCGCAACCTCGGCGAGGGGCAGGACTTCACGACCATCGAGCTGAAGGCGAACGTGTTCGCCGCCGGCCGGCCCGGTGACGAGCTGACCGCCGAGGGCAGGCCGCTGCACGTCGGCCGCCGGACTCAGGTCTGGGAGGTCGACATCCACAACGGCGACCGAAGGGCCGCCCACTTCGTCTGCACCCAGATGGTGCTGGGCTAGTGAGTACTAGCGCGCCCGCGCGAGCTGGCGCTCGATCACGTTGCCGATCAGCTTCAGGACCGCAGGCTCGCCCGTGACCTTCAGGTGACCGCGCTCGTAGGCGTCGACCCAGTCCTTCAGCCGGCCTTCCTCGGCCAGCTCGTTGAAGTCGGAACGCGGGAGCGAGACGTCTAGGCGAGCGTCGGCCGCGGGATCCTTCGCGACCTTCGGGCCCGGCACCTCGACACGCCAGACCGGGACGTCACCCCGCGCGCGCAACTCGAGCCTGAGCACCAGCTTGAGCTGCTTGAGCGGTGGTACCTCGTCGCCGAAGCGCTCGACGGCTCGGGCGATCAGGGTCCGCGTGTCGGCGGTGCTCATCGGCGCCGCATATTGACAGCTGCGGGCGATCGGGCGGTGGATCCGATCGCCGGCCTGCGCTGCCTGGCGGCGTGACTGTCGGTCGGGTGCGCGTCGCCTGTCGCGAGGCGCCTCGCCTCTACCCGGCTCAGTGGCCGCTTGCCCCAGCGCGTAACGACGGCGAAGTCGACCAGACGGTCGAAATATGCGGTCAGCGGCGCGGGCCGGATGCCCCGAGGCTCGAGCAGTGACCGAGCGTGCCGGTCGTCGTAGGTCACGTCCATCGCGAAGTAGGGGAAGAAGGTCTCCGACCGCCGCAGAAGGCGCCGCCTGCGCTCGCCGCCGGTGCGCACGAGAAGCGGATGCACTACCCGCCGGTAGAGCGCGGGTCGCAGCGTCCGGGGCGCCGGACGCTCGAAGCGGTCGGCTGCCATGTCGATCAGCTCCCCGACGCTCGCCGCCTGCGAGCCGGCGGTCAGGTGGTAGGCATGCCCGTCGCCGCCCGGCGCTTGACCGAGCGCGAAGACCGCGTCCGCCACGTAGTCGACCGAGACGACGTCAACGGGCGCCGATCGGCGTGCCGGCAGCGCCGGATATGCGCCGCGCTCGAAGGCACGTAGCGGCCAGTAGAGGACGTTGAAGGCTGCGGTCCAGCCGGTGGCACTGTCGCCCACGACGATGCTCGGCCGGAAGACCTTGACGGGCAGCTCGCCGGCTCGCTCGCGCACGAGCCGCTCGGCCTCGAACTTCGACCGCTCGTACGGGTTGCGAAAGCGCTGGCCTACCTCGAGCTCGTTCTCTCCGAAGCTGCCCGACAGCTCGCCCGCGACGTAGGCGGTCGAGATGTACGACAGGCGCCGGAGGCCGCCGCGCCGCTGGCAGAGCTCCGCGAGCTCGAGCACCCGCCGCGTGCCCTCGACGTTGATGGCACGCGACTCCTCCAGCCCGAGCTCGAACGAGACAGAGGCCGCTCCGTGGACGATTTCGGTGACCTCCTCGGCCAGCGGCCCGCGCCGGGCGCCGAGTCCCAGACCGGGCTCGGTCAGGTCCCCGCGCACGGCGGAGACGCGGTCCGCATGAGCGTCTTCGTGACCGAACAGCTCGCCGAGCACCTTCGCGAGTCGCGCGGAAGCCCCAGCCTCGTCGGGCGCGCGGACGAGCGCATAGACACGCCTGCGGGTGCGCTCGAGATAGCGGGCCAGCAGCTCCATCCCAACGAACCCGGTGGCACCGGTCAAGAGGACGGCACCCGCGTCGAGCGGCTTCTCGTCTCGTACGTGCGTGTCGATCTGGCTCATTCGGCTGCTGCTTCCTTCTGCGGCCGGGGATCCTGGGCGTGGCACCGAGCGTAGGCGGCACAACTGGGCGCGTTATCCGACTGATTGCCGGAATCGGCGGCGTGAAACTCGACACCGTGTCCATCTGCGGCCCTCCCAGCAGGCCGCGATCGGGGTCGAGCCCGAGGTTAGCGCGGGCACCCCCGCCCGTGTCAACAGGCCGTGAAGTCGGCTAGATCCTGTTGCGCTCGAGCAGCTTCTTGCCGATCACCATGCGCTGGATCTCGGACGTGCCCTCGCCGATCAGGAGCAGCGGAGCGTCCCGGTAGAGCCGCTCGATCTCGTACTCCTTGGAGTAGCCGTAGCCGCCGTGGATGCGGAAGGCGTCCTCCACGACCTCCTTGCCGGCCTCGGAGGCGAAGAGCTTCGCCATCCCGGCCTCGAGGTCCGAGCGCTCGCCAGCGTCCTTCATGCGCGCGGCCTTGAGCGTGAGAAGTCGCGCCGCCTCCACCTTCGTGGCCATGTCGGCCAGCTTGAACTGGATCGCCTGGTGCTCGGCGATCGGCTTGCCGAAGGTGCGCCGCTCCTGCGAGTAGCGAAGGGCGAGCTCGAGCGCACGCTGAGCGATCCCGACGCCGCGAGCCGCCACGTTCACGCGACCTACCTCGAGCGCATCCATCATCTGGCGAAATCCCTGCCCGAGGCCGGCCTCCTCGCCGCCGAGTACGTTCTCGGCGGGGCAGCGAAAGTCCTCGTAGACGAGCTCGGTGGACTCGACGCCCTTGTAGCCCATCTTCTTGATCTGGGGCGGGATCGTGAGCCCGTCGTTCTCGGCCGCGCCCGGCTCCTTCTCGGTGATGAAGCAGGTCATGCCCTTGTAGGGCGGATCGGCGTCCGGATCCGACTTGGCCAGCAGGAACACGACACCCGAGCGCAGGCCGTTCGTGACCCACATCTTCTGACCGTTGATGACCCACTCGTCGCCGTCCTTCTTGGCGCGTGTTGAGATCGCCTGCACGTCGGAGCCGAGCCCGGGCTCCGAGAGCGAGAAGGCGGCGCGGATCTCGCCGCTGGCCATGCGCGGGAGGAACTTCTCCTTCTGCTCGTCGCTGCCGAACTTCATCAGCAGGTAGGAGCCGATGAAGTGCGTGTTGACGATCCCCGAGATCGAGATCCACCCGCGCGAGAGCTCCTCGACGATCATCGCGTAGGTCGTGAGGTCGAGCCCCATGCCGCCGTACTCCTCGGGGATCGTGACGCCGAACAGCCCGAGCTCCTTCATCTGCTCCACGACGGCCTCGGGGAACTTGTCCTCGTGGTCGTACTCCTCGGCGATCGGGATCACCTGCTCGTCCACGAACTGGCGGACCATCTCCGTGATCGCACGCTGCTCGTCGGTCTTCTCGGAATAGGTGGCTGCTACGGCCAAGGCTCGGACTCCCTGAAGCTCGTTGACTGGCGGGTCAGTGTAGTGGGCGGGCTCTTGCATCAGTCGCCCTGACGACACGCCCGTGTTTAGCGGCCACGCCGCTGGAAACGCTCGTCCGCGTAGGCAATCCCAGACCGAAAGGACGGATCCACACATGCGCAGCAAGCGAATGCTGCTCACGGTTTTGGCAGCGGTGCTACCGGCCGTGATCGCGTGGAGCGCGATCGCGATCGCCCAGGGCCCGCCCGGCCAGGACAAGCCGGTGGCCACTCCTGGCAACGACAATCTGACCGGCACCGAGAAGAACGACGCCATCGACGGCCTCGCCGGCAACGACCTGATCGACGGCGGCGGCGGGGATGACAACCTGAAGGGCGGTCCCGGCACGGACGAGCTCGACGGCGGCACGGCCAACGACACGCTCGACGGCGACGCCGACCGCGACATCCTTGCCGGCGGCCCTGGTGAGGACACGATCTCCGACGACGAGGGAAGCAACATCATCGACGGCGGTGAGGGGAACGACGTGCTCACCGGCGCCGACCCGTCCGATTCGATCAACGGCGGCTCCGACGAGGATCAGATCCGCGGCGGCGGCGGCAACGACGGTCTGACCGGCGCCTCCGGCAACGACACGATCTTCGGTGACGCCGGCGAGGACCGCATCGACGGCGGCCTCGGCAAGGACACGATCAACGGCGGCGACGGCGGGGACAACATCGTGTCGTTCGACTCGATCGAGGACACGATCTCCTGCGGCGCGGGCGACGACATCGTGCGTGCCGACCGCGCCGACAAGGTAGCGAGCGACTGCGAGCGCGTGCTCGTGACGTCGTTCCGCTAGCGCGGCAGCGCAGCGGAGGAAGCGGCGAGGGGGCGGCTTCGGCCGCCCTCTTGCTTCTCTTCTAGCTAGAACCCGACCGGGTGGCGGGCGACGTACCCGCGCGAGGAGCGGCGGCCGCCCCAGCGGGGCCCGGTGCCGGGCCTGATGCCATAGCGCTGCGCGGCGCTCCGGTCACGACCGCCCGTGTCGAAGCGCAGGCCGGCAACGACCATGTAGGCGTGACCGGGATTCGTGTACACGGTGATCCAGCGCCCGCGGCCGGCCTCTCCCCAGCGCATGAACAGGCTCGAGTGGAGCGGACGTTCCAGAAGCCCGGCGCCATGGAGCACGTAGCTGACGGAGCCCGAGCAGTCGTAGCCGCTGTCGCGGAAAGACGCGTGGCCGCCCCCGTAGCGGTACGGCTTGGTCGATATCGCGTTCCCCGCGTTGATCGCCGCCACGACCTCGGGCGGAGCGCCCGCCGGCGCGATGGCGAGCCCGCCCGGCCCGAGCGTGGCCCGGCCGGGTGGCCGGAGCGCCGGGTCGTCGGGCGATGTCCCGCCGGTGAGCGGCTGCAGCTCCTCCGCTTTCGCGCTGGGAGCGAGCAGGCAGGCGTACGCCAGCATGGCGAGCCCAGTCGTTGTCAGGCGACGTAGACGCAAAATCTCTTTCGACCGCCTGCGGGGTTAGCTGACGGGCTCGCGCTGAAAGAGCTTGCGCGTCTCCCACCTCTCGGGAGGGAGATTCGCCCCAAACAACTTGGTTCCCCCGTTCCGCGCTTGCGCGGATTCGGCGTGGTCCGGCACTCTACACAATCGGCACGACGGTGTGAGTGCTTGAGCCCTCCTACCCAATCGGGATCGTAGTTATGCATCCCCATTCCGGGTGACGTGCCGTTGTCCTCCCGGCGGGCTCGTACGATCCCCGGCCGATGAATTTCGCGCGCGACGTCGTCGATTCCGGGCCGGGAGACCGGACCGCACTGGTCGCCGTCGCGCGGGACGGCTCGCGGAGCGAGATCTCGTTCGCCGAGGTAGCCGACCGCTCCGCGCGACTGGCGTCCGCCATCGCGGCCCGCGGAGCGGGGCGGGGCGAGGTGGTGATGACGCTCGTCGGCAACCGCCCGGAGTGGGTCTACGTCATGGTGGCCTGCTTCCGGATCGGGGCCGTCGTCCTGCCGTGCACCGAGCAGCTGCGGCCGAAGGACCTGCGCGCTCGCATTGAGCTCGTCGAGCCGCGTCTGGTGGTGGCCGACGAGCGTGACCTCCGCACGGTCGAGGATGCGGGGTTCGACGGCCCGGTGCTGACCGTGCCCGACGAATCGCTCTACGAGCTCCCGCCGGCCCCGACGGCCCGGCTCGCGGGTGAGGATCCCGCACTGATCACGTTCACCTCGGGCACCGTCGGCGAGCCGAAGCCGATTCGCCACGGCCAGCGCTACCTGGCGGGACAGCGTGTACAGGCCGAGCACTGGCTGGGCGCCCGCGAGGGGGACCTCTGCTGGTGCACGGCGGCGAGCGGCTGGTCGAAGTCGGCCCGCAACGTGTTCATCGCCCCGTGGCTACGGGGCGCCGCCGCGTTTCTCCAGGACGGGCGCTTCGACCCGGACGAGCGGCTCGAGACGGTCGAACGGGAGCGGGTGAACGTCCTGTGCATGGCACCGACGGAGTACCGGGCCACCGCCAAGCTCGCCGAGCTTCGCCCGCTACCGAGCCTCCGCCACGCCGTGGCCGCGGGGGAGCCGCTCAATCCGGAGGTCGTGCGCGCGTGGAGCGACGGCGCCGGCGTCGAGATCCACGACGGCTATGGCCAGACCGAGACCGGGGCCCTCACGGGGATGCCGATCGGGCCGCCGGTCCGGCCCGGATCGATGGGAACGCCGCTGCCGGGGTTCCGCGTCTGGGTCGAGGACGGCGAGCTATGCGCCGATCCGGCGACGATCCCCACGTTCTTCCTCGACGGAGGCGACGGCACCTGGCGCACCGGCGATCGGGTCCGCGAGGACGAGGACGGCTACCTCTGGTTCGAGGGCCGCACGGACGACGTGATCATCTCCGCCGGTTACCGGATCGGGCCCTTCGAGGTCGAGTCCGCCCTGCTCTCCCACCCGGCGGTCGCCGAGGCGGCCGCGGTGGCCGCGCCCGACGAGCTGCGCGGCCAGGTGGTACGCGCCGTGGTGGTCCTCCGCGAGGGCTATGAGGCCGGCAACGAACTGGTGACTGAGCTCCAGGAGCACGCCAAGCGGCAGACCGCGCCGTACAAGTACCCGCGCATCGTGGAGTTCGCCAGCAGCCTGCCGAAGACGGAGAGCGGGAAGATCAGGCGGGCTGCGCTGCGAGGCGCCTCAGATTGACGGGTGGGCAGTGGGGCAGTGGGCAGAGCTTTAGTCGGGAGTTGGCCTCTTGATCAAACCGCTCAGTGCCCTTGCCGGCTCGTCCAGCCGTTGTGTGGAGCCCGCCGGTAGGAGGCCGCGAGCTTCGGCCCGCAGCAGCCAATGCTCGGCTTCGTAGAGCGAGCCTCTAGCGATCAATAGGAGGCGGCGTCGGTCCGCCGCCGTCCAGCGGCCGGAAGCCTCAGCGATATTGGCGCCGACCGAATCGACGGCCCGGACCAGCTGCAGGCCGAAAGACCACCGATCGAACGCTGACCAGGCCGCGACCGCTTGGTGCAGCTCGTCTGCGAAGTCGACCGCAAGGCGATACGCGACCAGGCGTCTAAACCGCGTTTCCACATGGAGGCAAGACCGCCGGCTCGGATCTTCACCCTCTGCCCCACTGCCCCACTGCCCCACTGCCATCGAGCTAGCCTCAAGACATGCCGAACCGATTGGCAAGCGAAAGCTCGCCGTACCTGCTGCAACATGCGAACAACCCGGTCGACTGGTACGCCTGGGGCGAGGAGGCGCTGCGGAGGGCGCGCGAGGAGGACCGGCCGATCCTGCTCTCGATCGGCTACTCGGCCTGCCACTGGTGCCATGTGATGGAGCACGAGTCCTTCGAGGACGAGCAGACGGCCGCGCTGATGAACGAGCGCTTCGTCTGCATCAAGCTCGACCGGGAGGAGCGCCCCGACCTGGACGCGATCTACATGGAGGCGGCCCAGGCGATGACGGGCCACGGCGGGTGGCCGCTGAACGTGTTCCTGACGCCCGAGCAGGTGCCGTTCTACGCCGGCACCTACTTCCCGCCGCAGTCGCGCTCGGGCATGCCGAGCTGGCGCGACGTGCTCGAGGCCGTGGCCGAGGCCTGGGAGACGCGACGCGACGAGATCCGGGCGGGCGGGGAGCGGATCGTCGAACGCCTGCGCGGCGGCGCGTTGCTCAAGCCGTCGAGCGAGGTGATGGATCCCCGCGGGCTCGACGAGGCGGTCGCGATCCTGCGCAGCTCCTACGACCCCGAGTTCGGCGGCTTCGGCGGAGTGCCCAAGTTCCCGCCGGCGTCGGCGATCGAGTTCCTGTTACGCCGCGGCGAGACGGAGATGAGCTCGCACACGCTGCGGGCGATGGCCGCGGGCGGCATGTACGACCTCGTCGGAGGAGGCTTCGCCCGGTACTCGGTCGACCGCCGGTGGCTGGTCCCGCACTTCGAGAAGATGCTCTACGACAACGCGCTGCTGGCGCGTGCCTACCTGCACGGCTGGCAGGTGAGCGGCAAGCCGCTGTTCCGGCGGGTTGCCGAGGAGACGCTCGACTGGGCGCTGCACGAGATGCGCGCGCCCGAGGGCGGCTTCTACTCGGCGCTCGACGCCGACTCCGAGGGCGAGGAGGGCCGCTTCTACGTCTGGACCCTCGATGAGCTGCGCGAGGCGCTCGGGGACGATGCGGACGCCGCCATCGCGTACTTCGGCGCAAGCGAGCACGGCAACTTCGAGGGCCGCAACATCCTCGTGCGCGGCGACGAGGAGCCGGCGAATCTCGCGGAGATCAGGCGGCGGCTGTATGCGGCGCGCTCAGAGCGGATCTGGCCGGGTCTCGACGACAAGCGGCTGACCGCATGGAACGCCCTCATGATCGCCACGCTGGCGGAGGCCGGCGCCGTGCTCGGCCGCTCCGACTTCCTGAACGCCGCCACGAGCTGCGCCGCATTCGTGCTCCGCGACCTGCGGGACGAGGAAGGCCGCCTCCTGCGCACCTACAAGGACGGCCAGGCGAAGCTGAACGCCTACCTCCAGGACCACGCGTTCCTGCTGGAGGCGCTGCTCCTGCTCTACGAGGCGACGTTCGACCCGCGCTGGTTCCGCGCCGCCCGCGAGACCGCCGATCAGATGATCGATCGCTTCGCGGACGAGGAGAACGGCGGGTTCTTCGAGACCTCCTCCGACCACGAGCGCCTGGTCGCGAGGCGCAAGGACCTGGAGGACAACCCGATCCCGGCCGGCAACTCGAGCGCCGCCTACGGCCTCCTGCGGCTGGCCGCCCTGACCGGCGAGCACGAGTACGAGCGACGCGCGGTCGAGGTCTTCCGGCTGCTGCACGTGGTGGCGGTGAGGCATCCGCAGGCCTTCGCCCACCTCCTGCAGGCGATGGACTTCCACTTCGCGCCCGTGAGGGAGGTGGCGATCGTCGGCGACGCCCGCGAGTCGCTCGAGCGCGTGGTCCGTTCGGCGTTCCGCCCCCATCTCGTGGTCGCGGGCGGGGAGGGGGACGGCGTGCCGCTGCTCGAAGGCCGCGCGCCGGTCGAAGGACGGGCGGCGGCCTACGTCTGCGAGAAGTTCGCCTGCAAGCAGCCGGTCACCGAGCCCGGCGAGCTCGAACGCCTGCTGGACTGAGGGCTAGGGGCCGGGAGCTGGGGGCTAGAGAATCGAGAGGTACCGGTCCAGCTCCCAGCGGGAGACCTGGATCCGGTAGTCCTCCCACTCCTGCCGCTTGATCTCGACGTAGCGGTTGAACATGTGCTCGCCGAGGGTGCGCAGCACGAGCTCGGACTCCGCGGTCAGCTCGATCGCCTCGCCGAGAGTCTCCGGCAGCTGCTCGATCCCGAGCCGCTTGCGATCGTCGGGCGACAGGTGGTAGAGGTTCTTCTCCATCGGCTCCGGCAGCTCGTAGCCCTTCTCGATCCCCTCCAGCCCGGACATCAGCAGCACGGCGAACGTCAGGTACGGGTTGCACGCCGGGTCCGGGCAGCGCAGCTCCATGCGCGTCGCCTGCTCCTTGCCGGGGTGGTACAGGGGCACGCGCACGAGCGCGGAGCGGTTCCGGCGCGACCACGCGCAGTAGACCGGCGCCTCGAAGCCCGGCACGAGCCGCTTGTAGCTGTTCACCCACTGGGCGAAGATCGACGAGATCTCGCGCGCGTGCTTGAGCTGGCCGGCGATGAACGCCTTGCCGGTTGGCGAGAGGAAGTACTGGTCGTCGGCGTCGAAG
>JBKPHS010000188.1:0-36303 GCA_046729975.1 Actinomycetota bacterium | reverse complement strand
GCCGCCGCCCGCCTGGCCCCGGCCGGCGCGGCCGTCGCCCGGGCGGAGGGGTTCCCAGTACACGGCGAGTCGATGGAGCGACGGGCATGAGCCGCGCCGCCGAGATCTCCCGCACGACGAACGAGACCGACATCCGCCTCTCCCTTGCGCTCGACGGCACGGGGGAGGGGACGCGCGAGACGGGTGTCGGCTACTTCGACCACCTGCTCGATGCGCTCGCGCGGCACGGGCGTCTCGACCTCGACGTTCACGCCGAGGGAGATCTCGAGACAGGCGCTCATCACACGGTCGAGGACGTGGGGATCGCGTTCGGCCAGGGGCTCGACGAGGCGCTCGCCGACCGCGCGGGGATCGTCCGCTTCGGCGCCGCGGTCGTTCCCATGGACGAGGCGCGCGCGAGCGCCGCGATCGACGTCTCGGGCAGGCCGTTCGCGACTCTCGAGGGCGAGCTGCCGCCCGGGTCGATCGACGGCTTCGAGAGCGACCTCGCCGAGGAGTTCTTCAGGGCGGTCGCGAACAACGCCAAGCTCACGCTGCACGTGCGCATCGAGGCGGGTCGGAACGGCCATCACATGGTCGAGGCCGCGTTCAAGGCGTTCGCGCTGGCGCTGCGAGAGGCCGTCGCGATCGATCCCGACCAGCAGGGCGTTCCGTCGACGAAGGGGCTCTTGTGAGCGCCGCGCGAATCGCCGTCCTCGACTACGGGATGGGCAACCTGCGCTCGGTCGAGAAGGCGCTCGAGCACGTGGGAGCGCGGTCGCAGGTCACGAGCGACGCCGGGCGCGTCCGCGCGGCCGACGGGCTCGTCCTGCCTGGCGTGGGCGCCTTCCCGCGGGCGATGCAGCGGCTGCGTGAACTCGGGCTCGACGAGCTGATGTCCGAGCGGCTCGACGCCGGGGTGCCGGTGCTGGGCATCTGCCTCGGCATGCAGCTGCTGTTCGAGCACTCCAGTGAGCTCGGCGGATCGGCCGGGCTCGGCTTCCTTCCGGGTGAGGTGAGGGCCCTCGAGACGGGCGGTATGAAGCTGCCGCAGATCGGCTGGAACGCGGTCGCCTGGCGGCGGCCGTCTCCGCTCACCGAAGCGCTGGCGAGCCCGTGCGCCTTCTACCACGTGCACTCGTTCGCGCCCGTTCCCTCGAACGAGGGCGACGTGCTCGCAACTGCCGAGTACGGCGCCGAGTTCACGAGCGCCGTCGAGCGCGGAGATGTGTACGGGGTTCAGTTCCACCCCGAGAAGTCCGGCGAGGCGGGGCTGCGGCTGCTCGCCAACTTCGCGGCCGTCTGCGCCGGCCGCG
Organism: Actinomycetota bacterium; assembly: GCA_046729975.1. GTDB lineage: Bacteria > Actinomycetota > Thermoleophilia > Solirubrobacterales > Thermoleophilaceae > JBKPHS01. The sequence continues at coordinate 35,008 of JBKPHS010000188.1, read as the reverse complement.
CGGCGCTCACCGCATGATCCTGCTGCCCGCGATCGACATTCGCGAGGGCAGGGCGGTGCGGCTCGAGCGGGGCGACTTCTCGAAGGAGACGGTCTATGCCGAGGACCCGCTCGAGGCGGCGCGGACCTGGGCCGGCGAGGGGGCCCGCTTCCTGCACGTGGTGGACCTCGACGGCGCGCGGGAGGGCGAGCCGATGAACCTCCACCACCTGCGGCGGATCACCCAGGAGCTCGAGGTGGGAGTGCAGTACGGCGGCGGTTTGCGATCGGTCGGAGCCGTGCGGCAGGCTCTTGCGGCGGGCGCAGATCGGGTGATCCTCGGCACCGCCGCGTACACCGACGTCGAGTTTCTCGAGGAGGTGCTCGAGGCCTGGGGGAGGCGGGTGCTCGTGGCGGTCGACGTGCGCGGCGGCTACGTGTCGGTGTCGGGCTGGACGAAGGCCACGCAAATGCGCGGGGAGGACGTGATCGAGCGCATGCAGGCGCGCGGCGTGAAGCAGTTCATCTACACGAACGTCGACCGCGACGGCACGCTCGATGGCCCAGACCCGGAGGAGGTGACGCGCGTGGCCGTGGCGATCCGCGGCCGCTTCCTCTACTCGGGCGGGATTGCCTCGCTCGACGACCTGCGCGCCCTCAAGCGGCTGCGGCTGGTCAACCTCGCCGGCGTCGTCTCGGGGAAGGCTCTCTACGAGCGCCGCTTCACGGTCGCCGAGGCGCAGCAGCTGCTGAAGGAGGACGAGTAGTGCTGCTCCGCCGCGTGATCCCGTGCCTCGACGTGGACAAGGGCCGCGTCGTCAAGGGCACCAACTTCGTGAACATCCGCGACGCGGGCGACCCGGTCGAGCTGGCCGCACGCTACGAGGCGGAGGGCGCCGACGAGCTCGTGTTCCTGGACATCACCGCGTCGCACGAGAGCCGCGACACGATCGTGGAGCTCGCGCGCCGCACCGCGGACGACGTGTTCATCCCGTTCACCATCGGGGGCGGCGTCCGCACCGTCGAGGACGCCCAGGCTGTCCTCGACGCGGGCGCGGACAAGGTATCGGTCAACTCGGCGGCGGTGGCAAGGCCCGACCTGATCGGCGAGCTGGCAGACGTGTTCGGCGCCCAGTGCGTCGTGCTGGCGATCGACGCGCGCCGTCGCGGCGACGGCGGCTACGAGGTCTACGTGAACGGCGGCCGCACGCCGGCCGGGCGCGACGCCGTCGAGTGGGCTCGGGAGGGCGCCCAACGGGGGGCGGGGGAGATCCTGCTGACGAGCATGGACCGCGACGGGACCCAGGACGGGTACGAGCTCGAGCTCACGCGAGCCGTGGCGGACGCGGTCGAAGTGCCTGTGATCGCCTCCGGCGGAGCCGGCACGCTCGACCACCTGGTCGAAGCGGTCGAGCTGGGCGGCGCCGACGCCGTGCTGTGCGCGTCGATCTTCCACTACGGGCGCTACGGCGTTCGCGAGGCGAAGCAGCGCATGCGGGCAGCGGGTATTCCGGTGCGGCTCTAGCCTGAGCCGGATGGCCGATCTCAAAGCCGAGCTCCCGAAGCGCATCCGCGCCCTGCCCGGCATGGAGCGGCTCCTGCCCGCGCTCGACGGCCTCGCCCCCGCATACCTCGTGGGCGGCGCAGTGCGCGACCTGCTGCGCGGCGGCGCCGGCGTGGACCTTGACCTGGCGGTGGAGGGTGACGCCCGCAGCGTGGCGCGCGAGCTGGCCGCTCGGCTCGGCGGCGAGGCTAGGGAACACGACCGCTTCGGCACGGCGACGTTGCACGCCGGCGATCTGACGGTCGACCTGGCCACCACGCGGCGTGAGCACTACGAGCGCCCCGGCGCACTGCCGGACGTGGAGGAGGCGCCGCTCGCCGAGGACCTCGGGCGGCGCGACTTCACCGTCAACGCCATGGCCGCCGGCCTCTCCGGGGACGACATCGGCGTCCTGCACGACCCACACGGTGGCCTGCCGGATCTCAAGGGCGGCATCGTGCGCGTCCTCCACCCGGGCAGCTTCATGGACGACCCGACGCGCCTCCTGCGCGCCGTGCGTTACGAGCTGCGCCTTGACGGGGCGATGGACCCGGAGACCGAGCGGCTCGCGCGCGAGGCGGGCGAGGCGGGCGCATTCGCCACGGTCTCTGGCCCGCGTATCCGCGATGAGCTGCTCGACCTGCTTGCCGAGCCGGAGTTCCCGGACGGTTTGCGCCGGCTGCGCGAGCTCGGCCTCGATCGGGCGCTCCACCCCTCGCTCCGAGCGGATCCAGAGCTCGCCGCGCGAGCGGCGCTGGCCACCGGGGAGACGTTCGCCGACAGGCGCCTGGCCGCGCTCGCGACCATGGTCACGCCCGACCCCGCCGGGCTCTCGGCCTGGGTGGAGGACCTGGGGCTTGGGGCGGACTCGCGCGACCGCGTGCTGCGCGCCGCGCACAAGGCGCCTCAGCTGGCGCAGACGCTCCGTGCGGAGCTCACGCCCTCGGCGCTCGAGGCCGTGCTTCGGTGCGAGCCGTTCGAGGCGCTTGCGGTCGCGCTCGCCCTCGGCGCGCCATCGGAGCCCATACTGCGCTTCATGGGCGAGCTGAGCCGCGTGCGGCTGGAGGTGACGGGCGCCGACCTGGTTCGGGCGGGCGTTCCCGAATCGCCCGCCATCGGGCGGGCGCTCGAGGAGACACGCCGGCGCAAGCTGGACGGAGAGGTCTCGGGCCGCGACGAGGAGCTCCGGCTGGCGCTCGAGCTTGCACGGGAGGACATCGCGTGATCGAGCTGACCCTGAACGGTGCGCGCGTGCTGTTCTCGACGCGGCTGGGCGGAGTCAGCGAGGGCCCCTACGAGTCGCTCAACCTCGGCATCCTCACCGACGACGCCCCCGAGCGGGTGACCGAGAACCGGCGCCGGCTGGCGGAGCAGGCGGCACTCGAGCCGGGCGCGGTAGCGATGGGATGGCAGGTGCACGGAGCGGACGTGCTCAACTGGGACGGATCGCCCGCGGACGGCGGCTTTGCGCGCCCCGGAGCCGAGCTGCCACGCGTCGACGGTCATGCCACGACCGCATCCGGCGTCGGCCTGCTCGTGCTCGTGGCCGACTGCCTGCCGGTGGCGCTTTCGGCCCCTGGCCGCGTAGCCATGCTCCACTGCGGCTGGCGAGGGCTGGCAGCCGGCATCGTCGAGCGTGGCCTTGCGGGCTTCGAGGAGCCGCCGGCGGCTGCGATCGGTCCCGGGATCGGACCGTGCTGCTACGAGGTTGGTGACGAGGTGCGGTCAGCGTTCGCCGGCCTCGAAGGCGTCTCCGACGGCCGTACGCTCGACCTCCGGGCGATCGCGCGAGCCAAGCTCCGCGCGGGCGGCGTGAGCCAGGTCGAGGACGTCGAGCTGTGCACCAGCTGCCGGCCCGACCTCTTCTTCTCCCACCGCCGCGACGGCGGCGTGACGGGGCGCCAGGCCGGGCTTGTCTGGAGAGAGACTTGACGACGCCTTTCACCGGCCTCGAGCCCGCACGGGTTCGAGACAACCTGGAGCGCGTCAGGGAGCGGATCGCCGCAGCGGGTCGCGACCCCACGGAGGTCGAGGTCTGTGCCGCGATCAAGTACGTGGCCGCCGACGAGCTGCCCGCGCTCGCAGAGGCGGGCATCGAGCTGGTTGGGGAGAACCGTGCGCAGGACCTGCTCGCGAAGCGTCAGCGCCACGCCGCCGATTTCACCTGGGACTTCATCGGCGTCCTCCAGAGCCGCAAGGTCAAGGACGTGGCCCCCAACGTGCGCCTGATCCACACGGTCGCCTCCGAGTCGGCGTTGCGGCGGCTCGAGCGCCACCCGGCGCCCGAGATCCTGATCGAGGTGAACGTCGCGGGGGAGGAGTCCAAGGCCGGAATCGCGCCGGAGGAGATCGTCTCCTACGTCCAGCGGTCGCCCGTGCCCGTCACCGGACTGATGACGATGCCGCCGTTCGTGGAGCGTCCGGAGGACAACCGCCGCCACTTCGCCCGCCTCGCCGAGCTTGCCGCCGAGCACGGCCTCGAGCGGCTGTCCATGGGCACCAGTCAGGACTTCGAGGTCGCGGCAGCCGAGGGCGCGACCATCGTGCGGCTCGGCACCGTGCTCTACGAATGACGCTCGACGAAGCCCGCGATCGCCCGCGACAGCTGCGCGCCCTGCCAGGCGAGCGGTGACTTTCCCTCCTCCTCGACCAGCAGCTCGGCGTTCGGCAGCCGTCCGGCGTACTCCTCCGCAACGGCGAGCGGGTGCCCGGGATCCGCATCGTCACGGCTCCCGACGACCAGCGTCGGTGTCTCGAGCGAGTCGAGCCGGTCGAGCGAGTCGAACGCCATCGAGCGCGGGACGACGCGCAGCGCCTCAGCGACGGCGTCAGGATGGCGGTGGCGCTCGAGACGCTGGCGCGTCACAAGCAGCACGGTGTCTCGCCAGCGCTCGCCGACCGACGGCGAGTACGCGTCGATGAATCCGTCGATGCCGCCCCTTTCGAGGCCATCGGCCAGCGCGTCCCAGTTGGCGAGTTCTTCGGGAGATCGAGGCCGTGTGTCGAATGCGGGTGTGATCTGGACGAGCGCCGCCACGCGTTCCGGGTGCGCCAGGGCAAACGCCATCGCGGTCGCGGCGCCCATCGAGTTGCCGGCGATGACCACCGGGTCGGCGCCGACCTCCGTGAGCACTGCTCCGAGATCGTCAACCTGGTCGGCGTATTCGTAGCTCGGCGCGGGGGAGGACTCGCCGTGGCCGCGCGCGTCGTAGGCGATCACCGCGAAGCCATGTGTAGGCAGGTAGCGCGAGCCGTGCACGACGTAGCGCCGGGTCGCCGTGAGGCCATGCAGGAGCACGATCGGCGTCCGCGAGTCCCCGCCCGCGCGCTCCCCCTCCAACGTGATTCCGCCGCTCGCGATCTCGAGCGGGGCGGGGGGGTCGGGCGGGCTCATCTGGCGTTCGAACGGCGATTCATTCTGTAACTTGTCAACGAGAGGATTCTTACCTCTGCAGGCGAAAAGGACGCTCTGATGGCGCTTCGCGACACGTGGCACCGCACGCTTGTCTACTTCGGCTTGGCCGAGGAGGATGACGGCTACCGCGACGAGGCCGAGGATTTCGAGCCCGAGGCCGAGCTCGAGGACCGCTATCGCGAGCGCCCGAACGTTCGCCGCTTGCAGGGCCGCCGGCGGCGCGACGAGATCGACGACATCTTCGCCGACGATTCGGCCCCGGCCAGCCGCCCGACCCGCGTTCTGCGGCCGGTCGGCGGCAACGGTCGCTCCTCGGCGCAGGTGCACCTTGTCGTCCCCAAGAGCTTCAACGACGCCCAGCAGATCGCGGACCAGTTCAAGGACGCCATTCCAGTGATCCTGAACCTCCAGACGACCGACACGGACCTCTCGAAGCGCCTGATCGACTTCGCCTCCGGCCTCACCTACGCGCTCGACGGCGGCATGCAGCGGATCGCCGACAAGGTGTTCCTGCTCACGCCCCGCGACGTCGAGGTCTCGGCGGAGGAGCGGGCCCGTCTTATCGAGAAGGGCTTCTTCAACCAGTCCTGAGCGGCGCCGCGGGCTCCGCATATCCTTCCCGCGCCATGCAGATAGGGCTGATCGGCGCAGGAAACATGGCCACCGCGCTCGCGCGCGGCATCGGCGAGCCGGTGCTGGTGGCGGATCCCGTCAGGGAGCGGGCGGAGGCCCTCGTGGCCGAGCTCGGAGGCGAGGCGCTGGCGTCGAACGCCGAGGTCGCCGAGCGCGCGGACGCGATCGTCCTTTGCCACAAGCCCGCTCAGCTCGCCACGGTCGCCGGCGAGCTGAGGGACAAGCCCAACGCGGTGGTCTCGATACTCGGCGGCGTGCCGGTCGCGGCCGTGGAAACGGAGTACCCCGGCGCCCCGGTGTACCGCTTCATCCCGAACATCCCGGTCGAGGTCCGCCAGGGGGTGCTCTGCTACGCGCCCGGGCGACTCGCGGCGGAAGGGCCCGAGCGGGAGATCCTCGAGCTGCTCGGCCGCGCCGGCACGATCATCCGCCTCGACGACGCGCTGATCGACACCGCCATGGCACTGATGAGCTGCGGGCCGGGCTTCCTCGCTCTCGTGGCGGAGGCGATGGTGGACGCGGGCGTGCGCCAGGGCCTTCAGCCAGACGATGCGGCTCTGATGACGGTCGAGACGATGGCGGGCACCGCCGCCGTGCTTCGCGAGCGGGGGCTCGACACGGCGGCGCTCCGCCGGCGCGTGACGTCCCCAGGCGGCTCGACCGCTCGCGGGCTGGCGGCGCTCGAGCGCGGCGGGATCAGGTCCGCCTTCCAGGACGCCGTGGGTGCCGTCGTGGAGGCCACCAAGCGATGACGGGCGTCCTCGCCGCGACCCGCGGCGACATCGCCGACTACGTCAGCACGCTCATCACGGTCTACCTGGTCCTGATCTTCATCAGGATCCTCATGAGCTGGCTGCCGCGGATCCCCTACAACCGCTTCCTGGACCTCGTCCTCGGCTTCGTCAGGGACGTGACCGATCCCTACCTGAACCTCTTTCGCCGCTTCATCCCGCCGGTGCGGCTCGGCCCCGGGGCTCTCGACCTGAGCCCGATCATCGCCACCTTCGTGCTGCTGATAGTGGGTGGCCTCGTGACCGCGCTCATCCGGGGTTGATGACCGCCGCCGTGCGCGGCTGGACGCGGGCCGTCATGGTCACGGGGGTGGTGGTCGCTCTCGACCAGACGACCAAGGCGCTGGCGGTAGAGCACCTACGTCCGGGGGAGAGCGAGAAGTTCTTCATTGGACTGGACCTGACGCACGTCCGTAACAAGGGCGTGGCGTTCGGCGCCTTCTCGGAAGGCGGCTGGCCGATCGCCGTGCTCACGAGCGCGGCGTTGGTGATGCTCATCGTCTACTTCGCTCTCCACGCGTCGCGGGCGTACCTGTGGCTCCCGGTGGGCCTCCTGCTCGGCGGCGCCCTCGGCAACCTCGCCGACCGAGCGCGCGAGGGGGCGGTGATCGACTTCATCGACCCGATCGCGTGGCCCGCCTTCAACCTCGCGGACGCGGCGGTGGTCCTGGGGGTCCTCTCGTTCCTGTACGTGCTCGAGTCGAGGCGCGAGTGATGCCGGCGCTCGAGTTCACGGCCGGCGCTGGGGACTCGGGCGAGCGCCTGGACGTCGCGCTCGCCGCCCGGCCCGAGGTAGGCAGCCGCGCCCGTGCCCAGCGGCTGATCGACGGCGGCCGCGTGACGGTCGACGGCGAGCGGCGGCCGAAGCGCCACCGTCTCGCTGCCGGCTCGCGCGTCGCCGCCCAGCTCGAGGAGGAGCCCGCGCCGGACGATCGCGCCAACGTCCCGTTCGGGATCGTGTGCGAGGACGAAAATCTGATGGTCGTCGACAAGCCGGCGGGAGTCGTCGTGCACCCGGCACCCGGCCACCGCGGGCCGACGCTGGCTCGCGCCCTCGTGCGGCACGGCGCCGCGGGAGGAGACGACCCCGAGCGCCTCGGGATTGTTCACCGCCTCGACCGTGACACCTCCGGCCTGCTGCTCGTGGCGAAATCGGAGAAGGTCCACCGCTCGCTTCAGGAGATGATCCGGCGGCGCGAGGTCACACGCGAGTACCTGGCGCTCGTGGAGGGGAGGCCGGGCGCCCGCAGCGCAACGATCGACGCGCCGCTCGGCCGAGACCGCCGCAGGCGCAGCGTCGTCTCGACGGACACCGACGAGCCACGCGGGGCCGTCACCCACTTCGAGCTGGCCGAGGAGCTGCCGCGGACCAGCCTCCTGCGCGTGCGGCTGGAGACCGGACGCACCCACCAGATCCGCGCGCATCTCGCCGCAATCGGGCATCCGGTCTGCGGGGATCCTCAGTACGGGGGTGGGCCCTGCGGCCGCCGTCTTGGGTTAACGCGCCAATTTCTGCACAGCTCGAAAGTAGCGTTTCGCCACCCAGTGACGGGGGAACAGACCGCCTGCGAGTCCAAACTACCCGTCGACCTGCGTCGCACGCTCGGCGCAGCCCGACGGGAGCCAGTCTCCGAAGGGCCAGACGGAGACTGACATAGAACGGAGCGAGGCGGCTTTCGGGCCGCCTCCGCTTCTTTCTGGGACGAAACCCGTGCAATGTGGCCGAGGCGGCCGGCCTCGCTTACCCTGGGGACGATGCGCTCCTCGCCCGGCAGCGATTCGCTCGACCTGAGTCACGGGCCTCTGCTCGGGACCGTCGTCCGGGTCGAGCCCGGCTCGGCCGTCGTGGAGGTGACGGACCCCGCGCTGGCGACGCGCGCAACCGTCTCGGATCTCGTCGCTGCCCGCGGCCCTTCGCCCGACCACTACCTCGTAGCGCTCATCGAGGCGGCCACGTCAGGGCCCGGTGGTGAGGCGGGTGCGAACGACGGCGCTGCAGGGGTGATCCGGATCGTCCTGGTCGGGACGTTCCTACGTGGGGGCGATGTACGGCCCGATGTGTTCACCCGCGGAGCGCAGGCCTTCCCGAAGATCGGGGCCGACTGCCATCTCGTGGAAGGGGAACAGCTCCGGCGGTTCATGTCGATCCTCGGCGAGAGCGTCCCCCCTGACGAGCGCCTCGCGCTCGGCCGCTTCGTGGCCGAACAGGATGCGATTGCGATCGCGGACGGCAACCGCATGTTTCAGCGTCACATGGGCGTGCTGGGCAGCACGGGGACCGGCAAGAGCTGGGCCGTCGCCTTGATGCTCGAGCGCGCGGCCCGTCTGGCGCATTCGAACATGATCGTCTTCGACATGCACGGGGAGTACAGGCCGCTGACGCAGGGGGAGGGCGGTCTGCCACCAATCGCGCGCAGTCTTCGCATCGCCGGCCCTGGCGACATTGCCGAGCCTGCGGACGATGTGATCTTCCTCCCGTACTGGCTTCTCGACCGTGACGAGATGCTGAGCCTCGTGCTGGATCCAACTGACCCGGACGCCCCGAGCCAAGCCATGCGCTTCGCCGACCACGTCTACAAGCTCAAGCGATCGACGCTGCACGACATCGGGCGAGAGGACATCGCCGCGACCTTCACCGTCGACTCGCCGGTGCCCTACCGGCTGGACACCCTGATGACGTGGCTGAACTCGGACGACTTGGAGAAGATCGTCAGGCAGCCGAGCGGTGAAGTGGTACCCGGACCGTATGCAAGCCGCCTGACTCGCTTCATCGCGCGACTCGACGCGCGTATCGCCGACGGCCGCTACGGCTTCATGTTCCATCCGCCGGAAGACTGCCTCGACTACGAGTGGCTCGAGCGGTTCGCCGCCTCGCTTCTCGACGCCGGCGGGGAGCGCTCCGGTATCAAGGTGATCGACTTCTCAGAGGTCCCCGCCGAGGCGCTTCCGGTCGTCGCCGGCGTCATCGCGCGGCTGATCTACGACGTGCAGTTTTGGATGGACCCCGCCGAGCGCACCCCGGTCTGCTTCGTTTGCGACGAGGCGCACCTGTACCTGCCGGTCCGCGAGACGAGCGATGCCATCCACCAGCAGGCCCTGCGGGCTTTCGAGGAGATCGCCAAAGAAGGTCGCAAGTACGGCGTCGGCCTCGTGATCGTCAGCCAGCGACCCGCTGACGTCAGCCGAACGGTTGTGAGCCAGTGCAACAACTTCGTCGTCATGCGGCTCACGAACGACCGTGACCAGGCCGTGATCGAGCAACTTGTGCCCGACTCGCTGTCCCGCATGACCGACGTGCTGCCGCTGCTGGACGTCGGCGAGGCGGTCGTGCTGGGCGACGCGCTGCTGTTGCCCACCCGGCTCAAGTTCGACCCCCCGGAGATCAAGCCGTCAAGTGCGACCCGGCCGTTCTGGAGCGATTGGGCGGCGCAGCCGACGGATGAGCGGGCAATCATCAGCGGTGTCGAGGCTCTTCGCCGCCAAATCCGGCCTGAGGGCTGGAGTGGGGAGGTCATCGACATCGCCGCCGGCGAGAGCGGGCCCTCGCCGTCCGGCAGCTGAGAAGCGGGGGGCGTCCCGGTTTCTGGCGCGCCCACCGATTTCACCTATCCTTTCGCCCCCAACCCACGATCCCGCCGGATCACGACGTGGCCCTGCCCGGGGAAGAGCCCGGGTCCGCGCACCGGCCCGGCGGGAGGCAGTAGCAAGCGAAACAAGGGAGAACCTCTTGGCACAGCAGGTGACCATCCAGGAGCTGCTGGAGGCCGGAGTCCACTTCGGCCACCAGACGCGCCGCTGGAACCCCAAGATGCGCCGCTTCATCTTCGGCGAGCGCGGCGGCATCCACATCATCGACCTTCAGCAAACCGTCACGCTGCTCGAGCAGGCGCAGCAGGTCGCCGGCGAGGTGGCTGCGCGTGGCGGCAGCGTGCTGTTCGTCGGAACGAAGAAACAGGCCCGAGACGCGGTGAAGGAGGCCGCCGAGAACGCCGGTATGCCGTACGTGAACCAGCGCTGGCTCGGCGGACTCCTGACGAACTTCCAGACGATCTCGAAGCGCGTCAAGCGACTGCACGAGCTGACCGACTGGACGGAGAACGGCACGCTCGAGCTGCTGCCAACGCGCGAGCGCATCGGCGCCATCGGCGAGCGCGACAAGCTCGAGGTGAACCTCGGCGGCGTGCGCGACATGCAGCGCGTCCCCGACGCCGTCTTCATCGTCGACCTGAAGACGGAGGAGATCGCCGTGCGGGAGGCGGTGCGGCTCCGGATCCCCATCATCGGGCTCGTCGACTCGAACGTCGATCCGGAGCCGGCGACCTACCCGATCCCCGGCAACGACGATGCCATCCGGTCCTGCAAGATCATCACCGACGCGATCGGCAGCGCCGTGGCCGAGAACGCCGCCCGCTTCCGTGCCGAGGAGGAGCAGGCGCGCCGCGAAGCCGAGGAGCAGGCCGCAAGGGAGGCCGAGGAGGCGGCCAGGCGCGAGGCTGAGGAGCAGGCCCGCCGTGAGGCGGAGGAGCAGGCCGCACGCGAGGCCGCGGAGGCAGAGGCTGCCGCGCAGCAGCCGCAGCAGCCCGCCGGCGACCAGGCCGGGGGCGAGGCGCGGGAGGTGAGCTCGTGAGCACCCCCGCGATCTCCGCCGCCGACGTAAAGGCCCTGCGCGAACGCACCGGCGCAGGCATGATGGACTCCAAGCGGGCGCTCGAGGATGCCGGCGGCGACTTCGACAAGGCGATTCAGATCCTTCGAGTCAAGGGTCAGGCCCAAGCCGCCAAGCGCGGCGGGCGCGAGGCGACCGAGGGCGTCGTCGAGAGCTACCTGCACGCCACGGGCAAGATCGGCGTGCTCGTGGAGGTGGACTGCGAGACCGACTTCGTGGCTCGAAATCCCGACTTCAGGGAGTTCGCGCGGGACGTTGCCCTCCATGTCGCGGCCCGCCGGCCGCAGTACGTGTCGGAGGAGGACGTTCCGGCCGACGTCCGCCAGGCCGAGCTGCGCATCTTCGAGGAGCAGGCGTCCGACAAGCCCGAGAACGTGCGCCCCAAGATCGCCGAGGGGCGGTTGCGCAAGTGGCTCGAGGAGGTCGTCCTGCTCCAGCAGCCGCACGTGAACGCGGACAAGCACGAGGGCAAGACGATCGAGGAGATGCGCGCCGAGACGGCGGCGAAGACCGGCGAGAACATCGTGATCCGCCGCTTCGCGCGCTTCGAGGTCGGCGGGGAGTAGCGCTCGGTTGTCCGCGAGAGGGGGGAACGGGGCGGATGGCGCGGTCCCCGCGTTCCGCCGCGTCCTACTGAAGCTCTCGGGCGAGGCGCTCATGGGCGACGCCGAGTACGGGGCCGACCCGGATCGCATCGGCGCGATCGCGTCCGAGGTCAAGCGTGTCTCCGACAGGGGTGTGGAGATCGCGATCGTCGTCGGCGGCGGCAACATCTACCGCGGCCTGAAGGGCGCCGCAGCCGGGATGGATCGCGCGACCGGCGACTACATGGGGATGCTCGCCACAGTCCTGAACGCCCTGGCGCTCCAGGACGCGCTCGAGAAGCTGGGCGCGGTGACCCGCGTGCAGTCGGCGCTCACTATCTCGGAGGTCGCGGAGCCCTACATCCGCCGGCGCGCGATACGCCACCTCGAGAAGGGCCGCGTGGTCATTTTCGCGGCCGGCACGGGCAACCCGTTCTTCACCACCGACACCGCGGCGGCGCTACGCGCGCTCGAGATCCACGCCGAGACGATCCTGATGGCCAAGAACGGGGTGGAGGGGGTGTACGACGCGGATCCCCGCACCAGTCCGGACGCACGCTTCATACCCGAGCTCACCCACCAGCAGGCGATCGAGCGCCGGCTCGGAGTGATGGACTCGACCGCACTGTCGCTTTGCAGGGACAACGGCCTTCCAATCCACGTCTTCAACATGGACGACGTGGTCAACGTCGACCGAATCGTGTGCGGCGAGCGCGTGGGGACCGTGGTGTCGACCTGACGGTCTAGAAGCCACCCGGCGCCACCCGATGCGACAGCCTTGCACGTGAAACATGGGCATTCGCTCGCACCGTTTTGCAGGAAGGCGGCCAGCCGCGCTAAATTCGGGGATACCCCACATGGGCAGGTGACGTCCAAACGGGCGTCAGCCGACGCAGATCGTGTCGGAGATGGAGCGTTCAAAGTCCGAGCTGGCCCCTCGTGAACCGCTCGAAGAGCTCGCGGTACTCGAGCGCCTTCTCACGGCCGGGTTGGAGCCGAACGACGAGACTGCGGCCGTAGTCGCCGCGGCCCGCCGTCACGCCGAGTCGGTGGTCGAGGCGGGCGCCGGCACGAGTGAGGCAATCCGCTCCGGCCTGGTGATCTTCGTGGCCGATGTCGTCAACGGGATCTGGCTCGAGCGCGAGTGGCGCGCGGAGGACGTCGACGACCTGCTCGAGGGGATGCACAGCCTGATCGGAGCCCCCGTGGAGTACCTGGCCATGAACGTCGCGCTCCGTGCCCTCGGCGATCCGAGCCTCCTCGAGCTTCCTCCATCCGTCGCGATCGAGGCGCAGCTCGGCATCCTTGTCGCATTCGCGCCGGTCCGGAACGTCTCGTTGTGGGGCTACGACCGAACGGGACGCCTGGCCTGCCTCTTCAGCCGCGGCGCCGGCGCGCAGTCACGGCGAGCGCGCCAACTGGCCAGCGCCAGCATCGCGAGCCCTGATGCCCCTGCGGTGGGCGGTTCGCTACTGCAGGCGATTCCGGTGCGGCGCTGGGAGATGACCTGCGCCGTCCTCGTTGCCCGTCCGGTTGCCGGCCGCGCCGACCAGTGCCGGATCTGCCTCCGCGAGGCGGCGAGCATGCTGGGACCCGTTTTCGAGCGCCACGCGCTGCTCGAGCGCAGTGCCTCGAGGGAGCGGATGCTTGTCGAATCGAGCGAGCGACGGCTCAGTCGCATGGCATTCGACCTTCACGACGGGCCGATCCAGGAAGTCGCCGCCGTTCTCAGCGACCTCCGCCTCTTCCGGCGCCAGCTCGGGCGCACCGCGGGCGACGAGGGCCGCGATCTCCTCGTCGGTCGTGTCGACGACCTCGATGCGCGGCTCGTGGCGCTGGACGCGAACCTGCGTGAGCTCTCGCACTCGATCGAGTCGTCCGCCGCCGTTCGCAAGCCGTTCAGGGATGTGCTCGAGAGTGAGGCCCAAGCCTTCCGGCGCGCGACCAGGATCGCGCTCGAACTTGATCTGAGTGGAAACTTCGAGGGCCTGACGGCCTCGCAGCGGATCGCGCTGCTACGCATCGTGCAGGAGGCGCTGACCAACGTTCGCGAGCACAGCCGAGCCAAGCACGTGACGCTCCAGGTCCGTGAGCGCCAGGGGCACTTGCAGGCGAAGGTGGAGGATGATGGACAGGGCTTCGACCTACAGCGCGCCAAGGCAGAGGCGCTTCATCGCGGCAGCCTTGGTCTCATCGGCATGATGGAGCGGGCGCGCCTGCTGGGCGGCCGCTGCGAGGTGCACAGCAGCCCAGGGGGGCCGACCAGGATCTCCGTCGTTCTTCCGAAATGGGAGCCTGTCGCGATCGACAGGCGCTCGGCTGCGCCGCCGCAACAGCCAACGCGCGCCTGAGTCAGAAAGTGGCTTGCGGCTCGGCCGACGTCGCCGCCAGGCCGTGCTGATGCGCGTACTGCGCTGCGGCCGTCCGGTTTGCGACACCGAGCTTTCGGTAGATGTTCGTGAGGTGGAACTTGACCGTTTGCTCGGTCACCCAGAGCTCGCGGCTGATGGCCTTGTTCGACAGCCCGCTCGCGACGGCGCGGAGAATCGCGATCTCGCGCTCGGTGAGATCGCTTTGCTCGGCGCCCGAGCCGAGGGCCAGCACCGGGGCATTGAAGAAAGTTCCACTCGACACCTGGCGCAGTGCCGTCGGCAGGTCCTCCGGATTGACGGTCTTCACGATGTAGGCGCTCGCTCCGCGCGAGAGCGCCTCCTGGATGTCGACGGGGTTGCTCGATCCGGAGGTCAGCACGACCTTGACCTCCGGAAACGACCTGCGCAGCGCGTCCAGACAGGTGAGCCCGTCCATGCCCGGCATTCGGACGTCCATGAGTATGAGGTCTGGCCGGACCCGATCGATCTGGGCAAGAACCTCGGTGCCGGATGCAGCCTCGCCGACGATTGTCATGTCATCTACGTCGGCCAGCGCATTCCTGAGAGCGCTCAGGATGAGCGGGTGGTCATCAGCAATCAAGACCCTTAGCGCCATACGCATACGTGCTCCCGTGACAGCGCCTAGGCGGCACTGCCCCGTGCGATCAGGTTTTTGGCTTCCTTGCAGGTACTTCGTCCCTGCCTTACCTACCTTCTAGTCCAGGTGATCGGGTGTGTCAATACCCCGAAAGGCGTATTGCACGGGCTCGCGGCCGAGGCCGTGCAAGTGCGACGCAGGCCTCACGCAATCGCGTCACCGGGCCCGGCCGGGGCCGGGACGCTCCGAGGCCGCCCGCCGTCGCGTGTCGCAGCACCGTCGGCACCGCCGAAGCCGGCCGCACGATAGGCGTCGGCCTCGTCGAGCGTCTCGTGGTCGAGCAGCGCCTCAGCCAGGGCGTCGAGCCGGCCGCGGCTCGAGCGTAGGCGCTCGAGCGCAGCGTCGTAACACTCGGCGATCAGCCTCCGGACCTCCATGTCGACCAGCTCGAGCGTCGCTTCCGAAGTGAGCCGCGGCGCTCCCGGCAGCGCGGCTTGAGCCCCTGGAAGAGCCGACATGAGCCCGACCGCGCTCGACATGCCCCAGCGCCCCACCATCTGCCGGGCAATGCTCGTGACCTGATCCAGATCGTTCTCGGCGCCGCTCGTGACGTTCCCGTAGACGAGCTGCTCCGCGGCCCGTCCGCCGAGCGCGCCGATGATCCGGCCGCGCAAGTAGTCGAAGTCGTAGCCGTAACGGTCCTCCTCGGGACTCTGGAAGGTCACGCCGAGCGTGCGGCCGCGCGGAACGATCGAGACCTTGCGGACCGGATCGGCGCCTGGCTCCATCATCCCGAGCAAGGCGTGGCCGGCCTCGTGGTAGGCGGTCCGCTCGCGCTCGAGCGGCGAAATCGTGATTCGCCGTTCGGCGCCCAGGAGCACCTTCTCGAGCGCATCGGTGAAGTCGGTCGAGGCGACTCGCTCCCGCCCGCGCCGTGCGGCGATCAGCGCGGCTTCGTTGACGAGGTTCTTGAGGTCGGCGCCGACCATGCCGGGCGTGCGCGACGCAATTACGGCGAGGTCCACGTTCTCGGAGAGCGGGACCGCGCGCGTGTGTACGGCGAGAATCCGCTGGCGGCCCGCCTGATCCGGCGGGCTGACGCCTACCCGCCGGTCGAAGCGGCCTGGCCGAAGCAGCGCGGGGTCGAGGATCTCAGGCCGGTTGGAGGCGGCGAGCACGATGACCCCCTCGGAGCCCGAGAAGCCGTCCATCTCGGTCAGGATCTGGTTGAGCGTCTGCTCGCGCTCGTCGGACCCACCGGCGTGCCCCGCCGCGCTTCCTCGGGCGCGCCCGACCGCGTCTAGCTCGTCGATGAAGATGATGGCGGGCGCGACCTCCTTCGCCTGGTTGAACAGATCCCGTACGCGGCTGGCGCCTACGCCGACCACCATCTCCACGAACTCCGACGCGGACAGCGAGAAGAACGGGACGTCAGCCTCACCGGCGATGGCCCGAGCGAGCAGTGTCTTGCCGGTCCCGGGCGGGCCAGACAGCAGCACGCCCCGGGGGATCTCCGCCCCCAGCCGGCGGAAGCGGTCGGGGTCACGGAGGAAGTCGACGATCTCGGCGAGCTCATCCTGTGCCTCCTCGATGCCTGCGACGTCCTCGAAGTTTGTTCGGTGCGAGGAGGAGTCGTAGCGCTTGGCCTTCGAACGACCCAAGCTCAGCAGACCGCCGCCACCCATCGTGCGCCGGAAGACGAACAGGAACAGCCCGACGAGCAGGAGGGTGGGGGCAAACGACGTCAACAGGAGGAGCCACACCGAACGCCCGCTGTCCGGCCTCTCGGCGTTCACCTCTACACGCTTGTCGATCAGCATCTGGAGCAGCTCGTCGTCCCCGAACGACGGCCTGCGCGTCTCGAAGCGCTTCGAGGTGACCCCCTCCCTCGTGACGTCGCGCTTGAACACGCCTTGGATCTGGTCGGCCATCGTCGTGACCTCGGTCACGTTGCCGCTCTCGACCTGGTCACGGAAGGCCGTGTATGGCACGTTCACACGCTCGGACGGCTTCCCGAGCTGCCCGGCGATCCACCAGTTGAGGATGAACAGCGCGAGGACGACGATCCAGAAGCGCCGCCCGCCGGGCGGCTTCAGGGCCCGCAGACCGCGCCGGCCGGGCGGCTTCGCGGTGCCCTCGACGCGCCACAGCTCTTCGTCAGAGCCTCCCGCTGGAAGGCGCGTTCCTCGCTTTGCAGGCGACCCGTCGGCCACGCCGTCAGAAGGCGTTGGCGACCGAGGTGATCATCGTCCCGAGGTCGCTTCCGATGAGGGTCAGGGTCGCCACGCCGGCGATCGAGACAAAGAACGTGATCAGGGCGTATTCCAGCAGCGCCTGACCGCGCTCGTCGGCAAGCGCCGTCCGCAGTGATCCAGCCCGAGCCGCTTTGCGCTCGCGCCGGCGGCCCAGCGCGCGCTCGACGAGTGCGGTGGCGACCAGGGCGTACGCCACCCCGACGATCGCGTCGGAGACGTAGTGGTCGCCGGTGTAGACGATCGCGAACAGGACGCAGGCGAACTGGAAGGCGGCGAGCGCGGTGGTCCAGCGCGGCAGCCCATACCGCAGCGTGAGCAGAAGCGAGACGACGGGCCATGCGGCGTGCAACGAGGGCATCGCGGCGACCGTGTTGTAGTTGTCCGCGTTGCCGACGAAGTCGGCCGCCCTGGTGAGATGGAGGTCGTACAGCGTCGACTTGAGCAGATGGTGGACCTCTGGGATGTAGCCGTCCTGCGCGGCCATCCACGGCGGCGCGGTCGGAAACAGCACAAAGGTGATCTCGCCCATGATCGAGACCCCGAGGATTCCGAACATCAGCGCGACGAAAGCGTCCCGTCGGCCGCGCCACCAGACGTAAAAGCCGAGGAAGGCCGGACCGAAGAAGTGCGAGATGTAGGCGAGCGTTGCGAACACTTCGAGCGGTCCGGTCGTTCCGTCGTAGAGCCAGTTCTGAAGCTCGACAGTTGGAACCTGACCGAAGAAGAGGAACTGGTCGAAGTCCATCTGCGGCAGGTAGTGGACGCTGAGGTCCAGCTTCTGCGCGAACGAGGCAGCGATGGCATACGCGTAGATGCCGAGCATCACCGGGAGCCAGTCGCGCACGAAGGCACCGCCACGGTTGAACCACAGCGCCCCGGCGCCCATGAGGATCAGGGCGTATCCGCCCTTGGGCAGCTCTCCGCTTGCGACGGAGCTGACCATGAGGATCGCCGCGTACAGGGCGAACAGGACCGCCAAGCCGCGGCGCAGCCGGGCGGCTCCGGGCAGATCGCTCGCCGCGTTGGCCCTCGAGAAGATGCGCTCGAGGCGATTCCGGCTGGCGACTGTGAAGGCGGTCATGCCCCGCCTCCCTGCGGCGCCGGGGTCAGGGGGGATCCGAGCCGCGGCACCAGCCGCGGAGTGCGCGCCGCGTAGGCCGCGTACTCAGGGAACTCGAGCTCGAGGGCCTGCTCCTCGAGGCGCATGCGAGTTGCCTGCGAGACGGCAAACACGATCGCGACTCCCAGGTTCCACAGGCCGGGGGCGGCGAGCACGAGGCCGCCGTAGATCGCGAACTCGCCGAGATACACGGGATGCCGCACGATCCGGTAGGGCCCGGAGGTAACCAGGCCGCGGGCCTCCGGCAGCACGCCGAAGCAGGTGCCGAGCGCGAGCACCGACCAGAGCATCCAGCCAGCGCCGGCGAGCGCGAGCGCCTCGCCCGCGAGCACCAGGGCGGTGTCTGCCTCGCGACCTGGCGGCTGTAGAGCGACGGCTGTAAGGATCGCGGCGGCGCAGGCCGCGAACGCGATGGTTTCGCGCGAGGGCTGCCGCGCCGGCCCCCGCGCGAAGACGAAGATCGTGAAAGCTGAGATCACGGCGGTCTTGAGGACCCAGTAGGAGGCGATGAGCCAGGAGTGGAGCTCGGCCTCGTCCACCGCCCCGTCGACACGCTCGACCGCGCCGATCGCCGTCGGCACCGCGAGCGCGAGGAAGATGCCTGTGACGACGAAGCGGCTCATCAGCCGAAGGTCCTGGAGAACTCGGAGACCGCCGGATAGAGCAGAACGGCGAACATCGGCGGGAAGATCAGGAAGACCAGTGGGAAGAGGATCTTGATGGGCGCCTTCTGCGCCTTCTCCTCGGCCCGTTGACGCCGGCGCGTGCGCATCTCCTTGGCGAGGTTGCGTAGGATCGTGCCGATCGAGACGCCGAGCGTCTCGCCCTGCACCACCGAGCGCACGAACGAGCGCATCGACGGCGTGTCCGCCCGCATCATCATGTTCGACAGCGCGGCGTTGGTGGAGAGGCCCATGCGCTGCTCCTGGAGCGTCAGCCGGAGCTCGTCCCCGAGCGGGCCGCTCAGGCGCCCGGCCGCGAGCTGGAGCGCCCCGTTGAAGCCGAGGCCGGCCTCGACCGTGAGGACCAGGAGGTCGATCAGCTCGGGGAGGTCGCGCTCGACGAGATCGAAGCGCTTGTCGACCTTGTGCCTCAAGGTCGCCATGGGGAGTACCCAGCCCGCGGCTGCCGCGCCAGCCGTGCCGGCGAAGCCGAGCAGCGGGTTGACGGCCGAGACGGTTGAGAACCACAGGAACAGGGCCGGGCAGAAGATCGTCGCGATCACCCGGTAGCCCAGGAAGACGAACGGCGAGAGGTTGTAGAGGCCGGCCATGGTGAGCTGCGCGCGGACCTGGTCCTCGCGGAAGCTTCCGATGAGGTGCTTGGCGGCCCAGTGGCCGATGCGATCCGCGGTCTCGTCGAGGTTCGTGCCGAGGCCGCGACCCGTGCCGTCGCCGTCGACGGCGACGGCACCAAAGCCGTAGGCCTCGATCTGCCCCAGACGGGCCGCCGCTGCGGTGCGCGGCAGGGCGACCGCGCGCAGCAGGAGGGCGACCGCCGCACCGAGGAAGAAAAGGCTGATGAGCAGGGTCATGAACACGGGCGCCTCCTCAAACCTTGATCTCGACGATGCGCTTGATCGCGTACGAGCCGAAGAAGACCATCAGGGCCGACGCGAGCAGGACAAGGCGACCCGTGCCGGTGTGGAAGAGCGGCGCCAGGTAGCTCGGGTTGAGGAAGGAGATGATCAGGATCAGCGCGGGCGGTAGGGCGGAGACGACCCAGCGCGACATCCGACCCTGGGCGGTGAGCGTGCGGATCAGGCGCCGGAGCTCACCGCGTTCGCGAATGGTGGCGGAGGCCTGCTCGAGGACCTCCGACATGTTGCCGCCGGTCTGACGCTGCAGTGTCGCGACGAGTTGCACCTGCTCGAGGTCCCGGTTGTCCATCCGCCGAACCACGATGGCGAGCGAGTCCTCGAGGGGTATGCCGAGGCGCTCGTCGGACACGACGCGATCGAACTCCCTGCGCGCCGGCTCGGGCGCGTCCTGGACGGCGATGGCGAGAGCGCCTGAGAAGCTCTGGCCGGCCCGCATCGCGGACGCGATCACCTGGAGGTTCTCGGCGAGCTGATCGGCGAACCGGCGCCGCTCCCGCTCGAGCTTGAACTTGATCAGCCAGCGGACGCCGAACGGGGCGGCCAGGCAGAGCAGCGTGAAGCCGACGTTGGAGGTCAGCGTCCAGACGATCCACATGCTGCCGGTCGTGAGCGCGACCGTCCCGAGCACGATGTTGACCGGCGAGACGTTGATGCGGGCGACGTCGACCTCTTCCTTGAAGGTGTCCCACCAGGCTCCGCGCGCCAGTGTCCTCTCGGCGCCCCCCAGCAAGCGCTCTGACAGGCGCGGCGTGCGCGAGTCGTCGCCTTCGGTCGTCGGCGGCGACACGAAGTCCCGCAGCCGCGCGCGGACACTGCGTCGCTCGGGACGGGCGCGCAGCAGGCTCACGAACGCTATTCCGAACAGCAGAGCAGTGCCGCCGCCGACTATCAGCAGCGCGCTCGGGGTCTGCCAGAAGTCCTCCTCGAACGGCGGCGGCGGGTTGGCCGGCAGCGAAGGGGTCGAGTAGCTGCTCGTGGCGCGGACGGTGGTACCGAGCACCGAGACCTCGACTCCGATCCTCTGGCGCGGTCGCGCGAGTGAGCGGTAGCGGATGAGGTACTCCCGCGAGAGCTCGGTCGCGAGGGCGTCGTAGATGCGCCTGATGTCGGCGGCGGAGCCCGCCTCCGAATAGCGGCCCCCGGCGGCCGCCGAGAGTGCCCGGAGCTCGTCCGGATCGTAGGCGCCAGAGCGCAGACCGACACTGAACACACGTACACCGGCGTCGCGCGCGAGCTCGGCCAGCTGGCCGCGCGCAAGCGCGCTGCCGGTGTCGGCGCCGTCGGAGAGGACGACAACCGATCCTGACGTGATACCGCCCCGCCTGAGCATCCTGACGCCCATGGCGACGGCGTCGTAGACGTGGGTCTCGCGCCCGAGCTCCGGCGCCCTGGCAAGCGCGCGCTCGATGGCGGCGCCGTCGTCGGTGAGGCCCAGGCGGTTGGCTGGGGTGGCATTGAAGGTCACTATCCCGAGCTGCTGGTCCTCGGACCGGCGCGCCGCGAAGGCGCGGGCG
This sequence comes from Actinomycetota bacterium, assembly GCA_046729975.1. GTDB lineage: Bacteria > Actinomycetota > Thermoleophilia > Solirubrobacterales > Thermoleophilaceae > JBKPHS01. The sequence continues at coordinate 13,939 of JBKPHS010000188.1, read as the reverse complement.
GCCGTCATCGCCCCGGCGATGGGACGCCCCTTCATGCTGCGGCTCGCGTCGATCACGAGCACCGTGCCGACGCCGCGCTTCCCGGCGGCGGTCGCCGGGAGCACCGACAAGCCGTCGACGGGTCGTCCGTTCTCTCGCACGTCAACCCGCGAGGGATTGATCGAGCGCGCGGACGGCAGGCTGAGCACGAACGCCCGGTTCGGGAAGGGTGCGTCGCCGACGCGCGTCAGCGTCGCCGCGCCGGCTGACGGCGCCGCCCCGAGCGGCGCGAGTAGCAGGGCGAGAACGACGGTCGCGCGCCTCATGCGCGAGCCCCGCGGACGAAGTCGGGGTGCATCAGGCCTTCCTGGAACACGGGCAGCTCGAGGCCGTGCTTCTCGAACTTGTGGAGGAAGGTCGGGCGCAGGCCGGTCGGGCGCAGCGTCCCGAGGACGAGACGGTTCGAGGTGACGTCGTCGATGTGGAACTTGAAGATGTCCTGCAGCGTGATGACGTCCGACTCCATGCGCTGGACTTCGGTGATCGCCGTGACCCGGCGGGAGCCGTCCTGAAGCCGCTCGAGGTGCACGATCAGGTCGAGTGCCGATGCGACCTGCTGCCGAATGGCGCGGACCGGCAGGTCGTAGCCGGCCATCAGCACCATCGTCTCGATCCGAGAGAGGGCGTCGCGCGGGCTGTTGGCATGCACTGTGCAGAGCGACCCGTCGTGGCCCGTGTTCATCGCCTGGAGCATGTCCAGCGCCTCGGCGCCTCGGACCTCGCCGACGATGATGCGGTCAGGGCGCATGCGCAGTGAGTTACGGACGAGCGCGCGGATCGGGATCTCGCCCTCACCCTCGATGTTCTTCGGACGTGCCTCGAGGCGCAGCACATGGCGCTGGTTCAGCTTGAGCTCGGCCGCGTCCTCGATCGTGACGATGCGGTCCTCGTCGGGGATCGCGGTCGACATCGCGTTCAGCAGCGTCGTCTTACCGGAGCCCGTACCGCCAGAGATCAGGATGTTCAGCTCGGCGCAGACGCACTGATCGAGAAAGTCGACCGTCTCGGTGTCGAGCGTGCCGAGTCTGATCAGATCGTCGAGGTTCCAGCGCTTGTTGCCGAACTTGCGGATCGTGACCAGCGGTCCGGTGAGCGAGAGCGGCGGCAGCACCGCGTTCACGCGGCTGCCATCGGGCAGGCGCGCGTCCACCATCGGCGACGACTCGTCTATCCGGCGCCCGACCTGGGCCACGATCTTGTTGATGATCCGCCGAAGGTGGGACTCGTCCGTGAAGCGGATCGGGGTCTGGTGGAGCCGGCCCTGGCGCTCGATCCAGACATCCGAAGGGCCGTTGATCATGATCTCGGTGATGCTGTCGTCGGCCAGCGGGCGCTCGAGCGGTCCGTGGCCGAGGATGTCGTCGGCGATCTCCTCGCGCAGGCGGCGCCGGTCCTCGCGCGCGATGCCCGCCTCCTGGGCCAGGTGCGTGTCGATGTCACTGCCGACACGCTCGCGCAGCTCTGTGGGATCCATGCTGGCGTTGAAGAGTCGCGGCCCGAGCTGTCCGATCACCGCCAGATGGATGCGGTTCTTGACCTCCGCGAACTCGTCCCTCCGCTGGGTGGCCACGGAGGGGCTTGTGCTCTGAAGCCGCTGCGAGAGCTCCATCTCAGCCCCTTCTCCTCAGGAGGTGGCGCGCGGTCCGTCTCGCAGGTGACGGGTCGGACTCGGTATAGAGGCGCGCCAGCGATCCGAAGGCCTTTGCGGCCTCGGACCGCTTGCCGGCGAGCACAACCGGGCGGCCCTCGTTCACGAAGCGGGCGATGTCGCGATGGCTCGGGACGAGCACGTCCGGTGCCCGGCCGATGATCTCGAGGACGTCCTCTCGCGTGATCCCCACCCGGCTGTCGGCGCGGTTCAGGACAACGCGGATCCGCTCATCGTCGAAGCCCATCAGCTCCAGCGTCTCGAGCCCGAGCTTCGTGTTCTTGAGCGACAGCGAGTCCAGCATGCCCACCATGCAGACGCTCGAAGCGCTGTCGATCGATGCGATCACCTCGGGCGTAAAGCCCGGCGGGGTGTCGACGATCACGAAGTCGAACGCCGAGCGCAGGACGCTGTACACGTCACGCAGGAAATCGACCGTCACGTTGTCCGCCTGGTCGGGCCGTGTGGGGGCAAGCAGCACACGGACGCCGGACTCGTGCTCGGCCAGATAGGCGTCGAGCTTCTCGGCGTCGAGCGTACCGCTCGACGTCGCGAGGTCGTAGATCGTCTTCTCCGGTGCGAGGCCGAGCGCGAGCCCAACGTCGCCGAACTGGAGGTCGAGGTCGACAACGACCACCCGGTTGCCGTCCTTGGCCAGGGCGACCGCGAGGTTCGAGGCGGTAAGCGTCTTTCCGATGCCGCCCTTCGGCCCGAGAACGCAGATCATCGCCCCACGCGCCGTGCGCGCCGGCGACGAGGAGCCCTGCCTGCGCGCGACGGCCTTCTGGAGGGTGAAGACGATCTCGTCTGCGAGTGCCCCGTTCGTGTGTGCCTCGGCGGCGTCCGGGAGCGTGACGATGTCGTCCGCGCCCGCCTCGAAGACCTGGCGCACGAACCCGTTGGCCGGCCCGTCGGAGAGCACTATCAGCGGACGCTCCGGCCTGCTCTTCACTACGCCGTCGATGTAGCCGAGGACGCGGTCCGAGTAGCCGTCGCAGGCGACCACGACCAGATCGGCCGCCTCCTCCGCCACGCGGTCCCACCTTGCCTCCAGGCCCTCGGCGACGCCGAGGATCTGCACCGCCGGCTCAACCGCCAGCACGGTCTGGACGAGCTCCGGATCGACGCCGGAGTCGACGGTGACCAGGATCCGGATGCGGTCCTTCATCGACGTCCACCCGCTGCCAGCCTGTCGGCCTCTTTCTGGACGAGGCGGCCGATGTCGGCGCTCAGCCGGTCGGTCGCTATCGGCTTGCTGTCGAACAGGACCGTCTCGAGCGTGACAATGCCCTGATCGCCCTCCTTGGCGCCGGCCTTCGGCCGGTTGACGATCCAGATCTTGCCGTTCTCCGCCGAGAACGCCACCTGCGCCGCCTTGGTGTCACGGATCTTCAGGACCATGTTCTTGGTCTGGCCCCGGCTCGTGGCGGTGCCTCCGGCGCGGCCGGTGGGCGCGCGCAGCACGAGCACGTTCTGCATCAGCACACGGGCGACGGGAATCGCACGGCCCGTGCCGTTCTGCTCCCAGTTGAAGCCGGCAATTACATCGACCCGGTCGCCGGCCTTGACCTCGCCGATCATTCCGTGGGCGCCGTCGAGCGGGATCGAGATCGCGCGCTCGTCGCCGGCCAGCTTGTTCGTCACCGCGTCACCGGCCTTGGCGAAGTCCTTCGCGGTTAGCTGCTGACCCGGCAGGATGTCCGTGGTCGCGACCTTGCTGCGCACGTTCGCCGGGTCGGAGATCGCTCCCTGCTTGAGCTCTCCCCGCCGCACCCGCGCGGTCTGGTAGAGGCCCTCGGTTGCGATCACGTCGCCGGAGCTGCCCTTCTCGATCAGCCGCTGGGCGACCAGCACGGTGGCGGCCTTGCTCTCACCGTCCACGCTGTCGCGATAGCGGCTGAGGAAGACCATCAGGATCGCGCCGGCGAGCAGGGCGCTGACCAGAGCGACGGCGGCCGAGCCGCCGCGCGTGGACAGCATCTTCCTCATATCCGGCTTCTGTCGCTGCTTCGGCTGAGGTGGAGTGGTGGTGGGCACTGTTGAACCTCCTATTCGGTGAGCTGGGCGACGCAGGCGCCAAACCCGTTGAAGTCGCATGGCGCGGTACCGCCACCGGCACCGAGCTTGTCGATGTACTTGATGAAGTGGCCGACGATCACGCCTGAGTCGTCGTCCGGCACGGGGTCATCACCGTTCCCCTGGCAGGGGTTGCTGAAGCCTTGCCCCTGACCGGTCCAACCGGTGACGTAGAAGTGCGCGAAGCCGGTGATCGGGACGTTCTCGTTGCCGCTGCCCTGGAACGAGCCGAATGGAGCCAGGAAGACCTCGACGATCCGCGGGTCGCCCGGGTCGAGGTCGGGGAAATCGTCCCAGTGGTTGGGCGCCGTACAAGCGTCAGGCTTGCCGCTGCTAGGGCAGTTGCCCGGCGTAGGGATGCAGAGGATCCGATTGTTCAGGCCCTCCGGCACCTTGTTCACGGAGACACCGGTCTGGAGCGCGACGCAGTCCCAGGGCTGCGCCGAATTCCACAGGGTCGTCGACGAAGCGGGGCAGCTTGTTCCGTTGTTGAGCGTGTAGCCGGGCCGGCAGCCCCGCGCAAGCTCGTCGGAGAGGTCCGGTATGCGGTCTCCAAGGTCGGGGTCCTCGAATGGGTCGCAGTCGAGCGCCTGGTTCTGGCTCGTGCCTCCGCTGCAGGCGGCTCCGCTGCCCGCCACGCGCAGGCAGTGGACGGGATCGTTCACGTCCTGGGCGTTTTGCAGGCTGCCCTCGAGGGCGATCTGGACGGCCAGGTCGTGGGTGCAGCTCGTCTGGACCGCGCTGCAGCGCTCGAATGAGTTCGCGAGGAACGCGCCGCCCTCCCAGACCTTGACCGCCTTGATCGAGCCGGAGCGGGGCATGGTGGCGCTGAAGGCCCGGTGTACGGTTCCAAAGCTGCCTGTGCACTTGTTGCCGTTCCCGGTCTTGCAGGTGTTCCCGCCCTGGCTTCCCTTGGTCTCCTCCCAGTCGAGCTGGATCGTGACCGGGCCTGAACCAGGCTCAACGGGGATGGCGCTCGACTCCCACCAGTGGTTCGTAGCGTCGTAGGTCAGCGCGTAGTCGGGATTCTTCGCGCCGTTCACATGGGCGACGAGCTTTGCGCCTACCGAGGAGACAGGGTTGGTCGTCCCGTCAGTCGTGCCAGGGCCGAAATCGACCACCGCTCGGACGCTGATGTCGCAGGCCGTGGTCGAACTCGTGAAGTACGGATCCCCGCAAGTCCCGGGCAGTAGCTTCACGTCTCGGGCGAGCGGAGGCCCTGGCTGCGCGCCGCTTCCCGCGTTGGTGTAGCCGCGGATCAGAACCAGCTCGGGCTCGTCCGGGTCAGTGTCGTAGCAGACTACGAGCGGTTCGCCACACGTAAGCGAGGAGCCACCGCTCACAGCGATCCGCACGCCGATGCGGTCTTTGTTGATCGTGACCGGGACGGGGGCGCCCAGGTTGTCCCAGGCCTGGTTGCCGCCGCTACTGCCGGTGTTGGTGAGATCGGCCTGGGCGATCGGGTTGCCCGTGCTCTCGTCGATGAAGTAGGCGCGAACCTTCTTCGGCTTCTCCTCCGGCACGGCGACGGGCAGCGCGCCTCGGGAGATGCTCTTGGTCAGTAGCGAGACGCGCGCGTGTGCGTTGATGAACTCGACCAACCCGCCGGCCTTCAGGAACCAGGGCACGTCGGGCTCGGTGAGCTTGACGTCGATCATCTTCGCCGTGCACGGCGGACTCTCGATGACCGTGCTGTCAAGCGGGTCGTCGGGGTCCGTCTGGCCCGGGTAACGCGCCGAGTTGATCGCCATTTGGACAGTGTTCGGAGGACGGGTGCCGACTTGACGGTTGTCAACCTCGGCGGTCGGCGCGATGCCCGAGTACAGCGTCGTCGCGTCGATGATCGGGGTATCGGCGCACGGGATATTGAAGTCGCCGGCACCTGCCAGGGCGGCCGAGTCGGCCTGCATCTGTAGATGCTTTTTGTGCACGAACCAGTTACCGATGTCGACTACGAACGAGGCCAGAAGCACGAGCAGTGGGAGCCACAGGGCAAACATCACGAGAATCCCGCCCCGCTCGCCCCGATGCATGCGGAAGCGTTGGCGTGAACCGTTCATCAGGAGCAGGGGATGTCGCCGTCATAGTTCGTCGGGTTCGCCTCGAGTCGCATGGTTGAAGAGCCGCTGATCGTCTTGCTCGCGAACCCCCAGTTCTTTGCGAGGAAGGGGAGGAAGTGGTAGTCCGTCTTCACCGTCACCTTGACCGGCTCACCTATCTGGTCGGACCCACTGGGAAAGCAGACCTCCACGTCCAGCGCATCCGGGATGGAGCTCGTTCCACCGGTCTCGAGCTCTGGCGTATCCGCCTGCTTGGCGACGTACTGCTGGAGCGTGTCATCCGGGCCGCCCGGGTTCTTGTTGACCACGGCCCAGCGCGCACCCTCGTTCGCCAGGTGCGTCATGTCGTTCCAGTAGTTGAAGGCCTTGCCGAAGTCCACCATGCCGATCAGGAGGAGGAGAGTGATTGGAAAGACGAGCGCGAACTCGACCAGCGCTGCACCAGCCTCTTTCTGGTGCGACGGACGTCGAGGGTGACGACAGAGCTTGGAGAGCCGACTGCTCAAACCAGGGGGATTGGCTCCATGCGCCCCGGTGTCGCCGCCCCGCCGGACTGCACACCTGAAAGGTGTCGCGCCGGCGGGACGGCGCCCGAGTTACCGTTGAATCGGCGGGGGCCTACAGGTTGCTTGAAACCTGCTGCAGCACGTCGCTGATCTGGCCACCCACCGTCCCCAGGATCACCACCGCGGCGATCGAGACGAGGAACAGAATCAGGGCGTACTCGACGAGTGCCTGACCCTCCTCGCGGTCGCGAACGGCCTGGAGATAGGTGCGCATGAAATCGAACATCCGGTTCACCTCCTTCCAGCTATCGACATGCGCCGTTCCGTGGCGCGTTTCGATTGACTGGCGAGCGCCTGCCCCTCTGATGTTCGATGCGCGGTGAGTCATCTCGGTGACATGGCTGGTTGCCTCGCCGTCCACGACCGTAACCCTGCTTCATCCTCCTGAGACCACCCAAAGGTCTAGTCCCCTCACTAGACCTTCGGGTGGTGCCAGACCGCGGCTCCCGGGCGATAGTGGTTGGCCCATGGGCGATGTTTCTCCGCGCACGTTGATCACCGACCGGGAGACGACGGTTTGCCGTCGGTGCAGCGTCGCCGAGAGCCCCCGCGCCCGCATGAAGGGACTTCTCGGCCGCCGCGAGCTACCGCCCGGCGAGGGCGTCCTGATCAGGCCTGCGCCGTCGATCCACACCTGGTTCATGCGCTTCCGGATCGATGTCGTCTTTCTCGACTGGGACATGTCCGTGATCGACGTCGTCGAGGGACTTGGCCCATTCCGAGTCGCATCACGGCGCCGCGCTCGCGCGGTGCTCGAGCTCGCGGCCGGAGAGGCGCGCCGTCGCGGCCTGCGCATCGGAGACCGCCTGCGGCTTGTCGAAGAGGGACGGGAGCGCGAGGTGCCCGTCGTTTTCGTGCGAGTTCCGGTGGAGGAGGGCGGCCGATGATCGAGTTCCGGGAGCCGCGGAGGCTGCGTGACATCCACGTACTGCTGGCCGGTCAGGACGCCGACTTCCTTCGAGCGGGAGCTTCCGCGCTCGACCGCGAGGGGTTCGTGGTCGAAGCCACGGAGAAGCTGGGCGACGTGATGCAGCACGTGCGCGACGGACGCTGCGACGTCGTCGTTCTAGACGGCAGCGCCTCCGTGACGCGGGTGGCGAGGCTGCTCGGCGCGCTAGAGGCGGTCGGCCGGCCGACCGGCGTGGTCGTGGTCTCCGACAACCCGCTTGCCCCTCGGCTCGACAGCTTCCGCCCGATCCCCAAGTGGGGATCGGCCGAACGCCTGATCACGCAGGTGGAACGTGCGTACGCGGGATCCGGATCGCGCGGAGAGGCCTGCCTTGCGGTTCTCTGATCCAGGTGCCGCCGCGGTCGCGCTCCCCGGCGCGGAGCTCCGGCTCGAGCCCCGCACCCGCCTCGTCGCGAGCTCCCTGGCCGGGGTCCTGAGTGCGGCCGCGCTCGTCCGCTACGGGCTCGAGCCGCGTGGCCTGATTGCCGCGGTGCTCCTGGGGGCGCTGGTCGTCCTCTCGGCGTACGACATCCAGTACAAGGTGCTCCCGAACCGCATCCTGCTACCGGCCGTTGCGATCGTCCTCGCGGCGCAGGTTGCCTTCTTCCCGGATCGCTCGCTCGAGTGGATCGGAGCCGCCGCCGGGACCGCACTTTTCTTCCTGATCCCCACCTTCATCAACCCGCGGGCCGTCGGCATGGGAGACGTCAAGCTCGGCCTCCTGCTCGGGGCCGGCCTGGGGCGCGACGTGATCGGCGCGCTGGTGATGGGTTCCCTGGCGGCGTTCGTGGTGGCCCTCTGGCTGCTCGCGCGGCACCGCGGGGCGGCGCGGGGTACCGTGATCCCGCTCGGGCCGTTCCTGTCCTTTGGCGCCGCTGCGGCGCTCCTGCTCGCATGACCGCTCTGGCCCCGCGCCTCTGGCGGCCGACCCGGTTCGCCCTGATCCTCTGGGGCTGCTTCCTCGGCCCCGCGATCGCGACCGTGATCGTCGTCAAGGCCCAGATCGCGAGCGGTGCTTATGGCTTCGACTTCAAGGCGACCGTGTACGACCCGGGCCGCGCGATCCTCGAGGGCCGGTCCCCGTATCCGGACGCCGCGCTCGGTGCGCTTGTGGGCCGGCCGACGTTCGTGTATCCGCCACTGCTGCTGTGGGTGGACGTCCCGGTCGCGATGCTGCCGTACGCGGCGGCTCAGGTCGTCTGGCGCGTCATCGAGGCGGCCGGAGTCGCGTGGGCGCTGTGGCTCGTTGGAGTCCGGGACCCGCGCTGCTATGCCATCGGCCTCCTGTCCGTGCCGATCGTGAGCGGACTGGTGCTCGGCAACGTGATGGTGCTGTTCGTGCTGGGAATCGCACTCGCCTGGCGCTATCGCGACCATGCCTGGGCCGGCGGCGCGGCTGTCGGCCTGCTCGTCGCGATCAAGCTGATCCTGTGGCCGCTCTTCGTCTGGCTCCTGGTCACCCGTCGGTTCAAGTCCGCGGCGATCGGCGCGGCCGCCGGTTTGGGGTCGGTGCTGGTCTCGTGGGCACTGATCGGCTTCCAGGGCCTCATGGACTACCCCGAGTTGCTTCGCATCGTCGCCGACAAGACTGCCGGTCCGCGGGCCTACTCGGTCGCTCAGCTTGCCCAGGCTCTGACGAGCATCCCTGAACCCGCGGCCCAGATGGTTCAGCGGGCGGGCGGTCTCGCCCTGATCGCTCTGGCACTCGTCGTCGCGAGAGGCCGTGACGGCGACCGCCGGTCGTTCTCGGCGGTGATCGTCGCCGCGCTTGTGATCTCACCTGTCGTCTGGATGCACTACTTCGGCCTGCTGCTCGTGCCGATCGCGCTGATGCGCACGCGCTTCGGCGCCATCTGGCTGATCCCGTTCCTCTACTGGGGCGTCGTGTGGCTGCCGCTCCACCTGCTCCGGCTCTCGGAGGATCCAGACCGCCTTGTCGGCTACGCACCCTCCGTCGGGCGGGTCGGGTTCGCGCTGTCGCTGATGCTCGCGACGCTCGCGGCCACGACCGTCGACTGGGCCGCGGTGCGACGGCGCCTCGCGCATCCGCGCTGGATGCGCCCCGCCGCCCTTCCTCTCGAGCAGGTCGCGAGAGCCGAGTGAGGAGACCCGAATGACCGATCGCCGCACCCCGACTCGCCGGGCCCTCGCCAGGGTCGCGCTCGCGCTGGCGCTCGTCGGAGCAGCGCCCGTGCTGGCTCTTGCGGCGCTCGGACAGGAAGGCCACTCGACTCAGGCCGGCGCGAAGGCCAGCCGCAATCTGCCTGCCCCGAGACTCTCCTTGCCGGGAGATGACGCGGCCGTCCAGTCGGTCCCGGCCTTCTCCTGGTCTCCCGTCAGGAGAGCGGCCAAGTACCAGTTCCAGCTGTCCGCCGACAAGAAGTTCGGCTCGATCGTCTCAGGCGGCTCGCTCAAGACCCTGAACACGTTCGCGACCCTCAACGGCACGCTGGCCGACGGCACGTACTACTGGCGCGTTCGAGCCATCAGCGCAAAGGGCGACGCGGGCAGGTGGTCATCGACGCGCGCGCTCCAGAAGTCCTGGTCCGCCAGGCCGGACCTGCGCTCGCCGTCGATGGGGGAGACCGTCGTCTGGCCGACCAACCCACTCGTGCTCAGCTGGGGCCGGGTCTCGAACGCCTTCAAGTACCAGCTCCAGATCGCGACCGACCCATCGCTCGCCAACGCGGCGCCGGGCCTGCGCGACCGGACGATCAGGACCTCAGGGACCTCGGTCGCGCTGCCCATTGCGCTACCCCCAGGTCGCTATTACTGGGCGGTGACGCCGCTCGACTCCGACGAGCACCGTGGCGCGCGCTCGGCTGTCGGCTCGTTCGACTGGCAGTGGCCGACGCAGACCGCCACGCGGGTGGCCGACGCGGGCGGCAGCTCGGCGACCGACCCGAGCGGCCTGCCCGAGGTGTTCTCCCCGTACTTCTCCTGGGACCCGGTCCCGGGCGCAGCGCGGTATCAGCTCGAGGTCAACACGGCGGCCGACTTCACGCCAGGATCGAAGGTGTGCTGCTCCGACCCGACGACCGGAACGTCGCTGTCGCCGGTCAAGTTCCTGGCCAACAACGTCTATCACTGGCGCGTCCGGGCACTCGACCTGGACGACAACGCCGGCGAATGGAACTACGGGCCCGACTTCCGCAAGGTGTTCGACGACGAGACGCCTTCGATCCCGAACCTGCGGCTGCGCGACAACACGAACGCGGAGCTCCCGCTCGGCACGAGCACGGCTTCGCCGCTGGTGACCTGGAGCCCCGTCACCGGCGCTTCGGTCTACGAGGTCCACGTCGCGCGCTACGACAGCGCAGTGCTGAACGACTGCAAGTGGGAGAACCACCGCACCTTCAACACGGCAACGACGGCCTGGACGCCGCTGGCCGGGAACAGCAGTGGGGATCCGGGCCCGGCCACGTGGCCCTCACCGAGCGGTGACGGCACCAACGCGCTCGGCTCCGGCCAGTGGTGCCTCCGGGTCTTCGCGCGCAGCGACACCACCTCGGGCGGCCAGCAGGTCGTTAGCCTGCCGACCTACCTCGGCGGGCCCGGCCAGCCCGGTTTCGACTATGCCCCTGCGACCGTCGCCGATCCGCTCGGCTACACGGCGGACTCGAATTACCTGTCGATGACAAGCGGATCCGTCACGAGCGCGATGCCGGTGTTTCGCTGGAGCCCGGTCGCCGGAGCGAACAGCTACTACGTGATCGTGGCCAAGGACTTGTCGTTCACCAACGTCGTCGACGTCGCGCTCACGAGGGCGACGGTGTACGCGCCACGAGCCGGCTCGAGCCCGAAGACCTACAGCGACGAGAACACCCACTACTACTGGCAGGTCCTGCCAGCGGCAGGATCCACCGGGGGCACGTGCCACTGCTCGTGGGACACCGGTATCAACCACCCGCAGTTCTTCGACAAGCAGTCGGTCCCACCGACGCTGCTCTCGCCCATCGGCGGTGAAACGGTCTCGACCCAGCCGACCTTCCGCTGGTCACCCGCGGACGGTGCCCGGACCTACCGCCTCCAGGTAGCGCAGGACCCGACGTTCAGCGATCCGATCAACGACCTCACGACCGACTCGACTGCGTACACGAGCTCCAGCACCTATCCAGCCGACACCGGCCTCTACTGGCGGGTGCGTGCCAACGATGAGCGTGGAGTAGGACTGAACTGGTCACAGACGGGCGTCTTCCAACGCACCCTTCCCGTGCCGACGCTCAGCGGCGACAACCCCGACGGCGGTTCCGAGCTGCCGCTGATCACCTGGAGCGGCGTGACCGGGGCGACGTCCTACGACATGCACGTCGAGCAAGCGGACGGGACCACCAAGACCTTCACGATGAGCTCGACGGCGTTCACCCCGGGCAGCTTCTACGGAACGGGTGTTTGGCGCTGGAAGATCCGGGCGAACTTCGCGAAGGCCGGAACGGGCGAGACGCACGGCCCCTACTCGGGCATCCAGCCCTTCACCCGCCGCATCGACGCGCCGGCCGGCACGCGGTACATCAACACGCGGCGCCACATGCTCCTGAGCTGGGATGCGACGACGAATGCCGGGACGAAGGGCTACAAGGTGCAGGTGTCGTCCACCGACAGCTTCGACAAGACGATCGCTAGTACGACGACCGCGAACACGAGCTGGGCACCAACCCTGACGCAGGGTGGCTTCCAGGACGGCGGCACGCTCTACTGGCGAGTCGCAACCGTCGACGAGGGCAACAACACCGGCGCCTGGACGACTCGGACGCTGGCGCTTCCCAAGCGCATGAAGATCAAGGTGAACGGGCAGATCGCCCGCCGGCGAAGGGCCACCGTGACGGTCGTGGTCAAGGACGTCAGGGGCCGGCCTGTCAAGCGCGTCAGGGTGAAGCCCTCGGGGGCGGGCGTTCGCGGACGCGCGAAGCGCACCACGCGTAAGGGGAAGGTCACCTTCCGCCTGAGGCCGACCAAGAAGGGCTCCGTCGCCTTCACGGCATCGAAGTCGGGCTACGTCACGACCAAGGTCCGACGCAAGGTCGGCTGATGCGTAGGGCCGCAGTTGCCCGGGCAGCTGCCGTGTACTGGCTGCTGCCGGGCTTCCTGCTCATGCAGTGGTACCTCCCGTGGGTCCGCTCCCCACTGCTCGGCGAGGATTTCGAGGGCGGCGTCTGGCGAGCGGGCCGGGACGTCGTCGCGGGAGTGTCTCCGTACCCGCCGGCGGACCTCGGGCCTGTGCTGAGCGGTGATGTGCCGTTCGTCTATCCGCCGACGATGCTCGCATTCGGCATCCCAATGGCCCCACTGCCGTTCCCCGTCGCGGCCGCCGTGTGGACGGTCGTGCTCCTGGCCGCAATGGCCGGCAGCCTCTGGATCCTGGGAGTCCGCGACTGGCGCTGCTACGGCATCGCACTGGTCTCCGTGCCGGCCGTCGAGGGACTCATCCTGGGCAACATCACGATGGCGCTCGTGCTCGGCGTGGCTCTGGCCTGGCGCTACAGGCACAACCATCGCGCCGTGGCGGTGATAGTGGGCTGCCTCGTCGCGCTCAAGCCGTTCTTCTGGCCGCTGATCCTCTGGCTCGTGTTCACCGGCCGCCGGCGGGCCGGTGCGGAGGCCGTGGCGGTCGCCGGCGTCGCTCTGGTCGTCTCGTGGGCCGCGATCGGCTTCGACGGCCTCCGGGAGTACCCGGAGCTGATGAGCGCCGTGGCCAGGAAGACGAGCACGGAGTCGTACTCGATCTTCTCTCTCTGCACCGGGCTCGGGCTGGCCGACTCGCTCGCCCGAATAGCGCAGTACGCCATCGGGATAGCGCTGCTCGCGTGGGCGTCCGTCCTAGCCGGGAAGGCCGACGGAGATCGGCGTGCGTTCTCCGTGGTGCTGATCGCGACGCTGGCCCTCACGCCGCTCGTCCACCGTAACTACTTCTTCCTGCTGTTCATCGTCGTGGCATTGCACCACCGGGAGCTCAACCTGGCCTGGTTGCTCCCGATGGCTCTGCTGCTGCGAGCGCTGTTGCCCTTTGATCCACCGGTGCTCAACGGCGTCTCCTACCAGCGTGCGCCGCTCGACACCGCTTTCGTTCTCGCCCTTGCCGCACTCGTGCTCGCGGTCGCTCTCCGCGGTGTCCGCGGCCCTCGGATGGCGTCTCTGCCACCCGAGCCCGGACGCCGCGAGGCGCCGTCGCCGGTACCAACCGGCTAGTGTGCGGCGAGCGCGTGCGGACCGTGGTGTCGACATGAGTGAGCTGATCGACGAGCTCCTCGCGGACGCGGCGGAGCGGATGACGAAGTCGGTGACCGCGACGCGCAACGAGTTCGCGAGCGTTCGCACGGGCCGTGCTTCGCCGCACCTGCTCGACCGCATCGAGGTCGACTACTACGGCGCTCGCACGCCGCTCAAGCAGCTCGCGCAGATCTCCGCGCCCGAGGCGCGGCTCCTGAACGTCACGCCCTACGACAAGTCCTCGATCAAGTCGATCGAGAAGTCGATCATGGAGTCCGATGTCGGCCTGACCCCCTCGAACGACGGGAACGTGATTCGCCTGACGATCCCCGAGTTGACCGAGGAGCGCCGCAAGGAGCTGGTCAAGGTGGTGCGCCACATCGCCGAGGAGGGC
>JBKPHS010000187.1:0-6872 GCA_046729975.1 Actinomycetota bacterium | reverse complement strand
GTTCACGCTCACCTACACCCTCACCCGCTTCAAGAGCAAGTTCTTCCAGATGCCGTTCGAGTTCCACTTCAGCTACCCGGTCCCGAACGGCCAGGGCCGCATCGACTGGCGCGGCCGCCTGCAGCTCCAGCGGGTTAGCGGGTAGCCGGTTGCCCAGTGGCCAGCGGAGCGGGATTTCGGGGCACTGTCCTGCCTAGGGGTCCTATAGGGGGCACAGGACAGGACGGCCCCCGCGCTAAGCGACTCCGACCTAGAGCGAGGGAGCGAAGCTAGAAGCCCGGGGTGGGGCCGGCTGAGGCGTCCGGCTTCCCGTCTGTGTCGGGCTCGCCACGACCCCCGCGCACCACCGGCCTGCGCGCGGCGGCGGCCTCGTCCAGCCGGCGGCCGGGCGTGTCGTACGGGGCGTTCCGGGCGATCTCGGGGTCTTCCTTCGCCTCCTCGAGAATCTCGCGGATCGCATCCGCGAAGCCGTCGAGCGCCTCCTTGGTCTCGGTCTCGGTCGGCTCGATCATGAGCGCCTCGTCCACGAGCAGGGGGAAGTACACCGTCGGTGGGTGCACGCGGTGGTCGAGCAGCCGCTTGGCGATGTCGAGCGTGCGGATCCCGAGCTCGTCCTTGGCGCCCTTGCCCGAGAGCACGAACTCGTGCATGCAGATCCGGTCGAAGGCGATCGGCAGGTACTCGCCGATTCCAGGCTCGGCCAGTCTCGCGCGCAGGTAGTTGGCGTTCAGCACGGCGGTTTCGGCTACGTCGCGCAGGCCGTCGGCGCCGATGGATCGGATGTAGGCGTAGGAGCGGACGAAGACGCCGAAGTTGCCCTGGAAGCCACGCAGGCGGCCGATCGACTTGGGCCTGTCGAAGTCGAGGTCGAAGACGGGCTCGCCGCCGTTCTCGCCCGCGCGACGCACGACCTGCGGCTTCGGCAGGTAAGGATCGATGCGGTCCGAGACGGCGATCGGCCCCGCGCCGGGACCGCCGCCGCCATGCGGCTGCGTGAAGGTCTTGTGCAGGTTGAAGTGGACGATGTCGAAGCCCATGTCGCCCGGCCGCGACACCCCGACCACCGCGTTCAGGTTCGCGCCGTCGTAGTACAGCGTCGCGCCGGCGTCGTGCACGATCCGCGCGATCTCCTCGATGTTGCTGTCGAACAGGCCCAGCGTGTTGGGGTTCGTCAGCATCAGGCACGCGACGTCCTCGGTCGCCTTTTCGCGCAGGTCGTCGAGGTCCACGCCGCCGTCGGCGGCGGTGCCGACCTTGACGACCTCGTAGCCCGCCATCGTGACCGTCGCTGGGTTCGTGCCGTGGGCGGTGTCGGGGGTGAGCACCTTGGTGCGCTGCTCGCCGCGGTCCTCGTGGTAGGCGCGCGTGAGGAGCAGACCCGCAAGCTCGCCGTGTGAGCCGGCGCTCGGCTGGAGAGAGACGTGGGGCAGCCCCGCGATCTCCGACAGCGCCTCCTGCAGCGACCACATCAGCTCGAGCGCGCCCTGCGCGTATTCCGGCTCCTGGAGCGGGTGCAGGCGGGCGTGGCCGGGCAGCGCCGCCACCCGCTCGTTGACCTTCGGGTTGTGCTTCATCGTGCACGAGCCGAGCGGGTAGAAGCCGGTGTCGAGGTCGAAGTTCTTCTTCGACAGGTTGTTGTAGTGGCGCACGATCTCCGGCTCGGAGACCTCCGGCAGCTCCGCGGGACGGGCACGCAGTGCGTCGGTGGGCAGCAGCTCGTCGAGCGACGCCTCGGGCACGTCGAGCTCCGGCGGGACGAACGCGCGCCGGCCCTCCTTGGAGCGCTCGAAGATGGTCTGGGCGCGGTCCTCCTTCGGCCTCACGCGCTCACCTTCTCTCGCACGGTCGAGGCGACCTCCGCCAAGCGGTCGATGTCCTCCTTCGAGCGTCGCTCCGTGATCGCGACGAGCAGCCCGTCCTCGTACTCCGGGTAGGCGCGGCCCAGGCGGTAGCCGGGATTGATGCCGGCCCCGCGGGCACGCTCGAAGAGGCCGTCGAGGTCCGGCACGCGCACCGCGAACTCGCGCACGACCGGTCCGGGGTTGAGCGCCTCGAGCCCGAGCGCCTCGCGCGCGTAGGCGGTACGCCGGATCATCAGCTCGCCGAGCTCCACGAGGCCACGCTTTCCGAGCCAGGAGAGGTAGACGACGCCGGCCAGCGCGTTCAGCGCCTGGCTCGTGCAGATGTTGTGGGTGGCCTTCTCGCGGCGGATGTGCTGCTCGCGCGTCTGGAGGGTCAGCACGAAGCCGCGGCGGCCGTCGACGTCCTTCGTCTCGCCGGCGATGCGGCCGGGCATCCTGCGGATGTAGCGCTCCTGGGCTGCGAAGAAGCCGAACGACGGTCCGCCGAAGTCGAGCCGGTTGCCGAGCGACTGGCCCTCGCCGACGCAGATGTCCACCCCGTACTCGCCCGGCGGCTTGAGAATCCCGAGCGCGAGCGGATCGGCGGCGCAGACGAACACGGCGCCGGTGCGCTTGGCGGCCTCCGCCAGCCTGCCGAGGTCCTCCACCGTGCCGAGGAAGTTCGGCTGCTGGACGAAGACCGCGGCGGTGTCGTCGTCGACGGCCTCGGCAAGCGCGTCGACATCGGTCGCGCCGCGCTCGTCGAGCGGCGTCTCCGCGACGCTCGTGCCGAAGCCGGCGGAGTAGGTCTCGAGAGTCTCGCGGGAGTGCGGGTGGACGCCGCGCGAGACGACGAACCTCCTGCGCCCGTTCTCGAGCTTCGCGAGGTAGCCCGCGGATGCAACCGACGAGGGGCCCTCGTACAGCGACGCGTTGGAGACCGGCAGGCCGGTCAGCTCGGAGATCGCGGTCTGGAACTCGAACATCACCTGCAGCGTGCCCTGCGAGATCTCAGGCTGGTACGGCGTGTAGGGAGTGAGGAACTCCGAGCGCGAGACGATCGAGTCGACCAGGGCCGGGACGTAGTGGTCATACATCCCCGCGCCCAGGAACGTGACCTCGGAGTCGGCGTCCCGGTTGCGCGACGCGAGCCGCGACAGGTGGTCGAAGACCTCCTGCTCGGGAAGCCCCGCGGGCAGGTCGAGCGGCCGGTCCAGCCGCACACTGGCCGGAACGGCGTCGAACAGGTCGTCGAGAGACCCAACGCCGATGGCGTGGAGCATCTCGCGCCGGTCGGCGCCTGTTGCGGACGTGTAGCGGGACACGGCCTACTTACCTAGCAGGTCCTTGTAGGCCGCGGCGTCCATCAGGGCATCCGCCTCGGACGGATCGCTCAGGCGGACCTTCACCATCCAGCCGTCCCCGTAGGGGTCCTGGTTCACCTGCTCGGGCCTGTCCTTGAGCGATTCGTTGACCTCGACGACCTCGCCCGAGAGCGGGGCGAAGACGTCGGACACAGCCTTGACCGACTCGACCTCTGCGTACGCCTCGTTGGCGGTCACGGCCGATCCCGGCTCCGGCGGCTCGAAGAAGACGACCTCGCCGAGCTGGTCCTGCGCGTACCAGGTGATCCCGAACGTCGCCTGGTCCCCATCCAGGCGGGCCCAGTCGTGCTCGGGGTGGTACTTCAGCTCCTCCGGGTAGCTCTCGGCCACTATGCCTCCTCGCTCCTCTTGTACAGGGGTCTGTCGCGAACCTCGGCCCGGCGCTTGCGGCCGCGGACGTCGACCTCGATGGGCGTGCCCGCGGAGGCGGCAGCGACCGGCACATAGCCCATTCCTATGCCCACCTCGAGGCAGGGGGACAGCGAGCCGCTCGTGACGACGCCGCGCTCCTCGCCGTCCACAAGGATCGGGTTCCCCTGGCGCGGGATGCCCGGTCCTGTGAAGGCGAACGGGACGAGCTTCTGGTCCGGCTCGATGCCGCTCAGCGCGTCCGAGCCGATGAAGCCGGTGTCCAGCTTGCAGACCCAGCCCAGCCCGGCCTCGATCGGATTGCGATCCTCCGAGAGGTCGTTGCCGTAGAGGTGGAAGCAGACCTCGAGCCGGAGCGTGTCGCGGGCGCCCAGCCCGGCGGGCATCGCGCCGTCGCCGACGAGCGCGTCCCAGACCTCGAGCGCCCCGTCGGGCGGGATCAGCAGCTCCACGCCGTCCTCGCCCGTGTAGCCCGTTCCGCAGACCAGGCAGTCCACGCCGGCGACGCCCGCGCCCGTTACGCGCATGCGCTCGGGCGCCCGCCCCTCGATGTGGCCGTCGAGGATCGAGCGCGCCCGCGGACCCTGGAGCGCGAGCATGGCGTAGTCGGCGGCCGCGTCCCGCACCGTGACGTCGAACTCCGCCGCGTGCCGGTAGAACCAGTCGAAGTCCCGCTCGTGATTGGCGGCGTTCGTGACGGTCAGGTAACTGTCGTCGCCCGTCCGGTATGTGAAGAGGTCGTCCAGCACGCCGCCGTCTTCGCGACAGAGCACGGAGTACTGCGCCCCGCCAACCGCGATCTTCGAGACGTCGTTCGAGAGCACGCGCTGGAGGAAGGCCTCCGCGGCCGAGCCGCTCGTCTCGATCTCGCCCATGTGGGAAACGTCGAACAGCCCCGCGCGCGTCCGCACCGCGATGTGCTCCTGCCGGATGCCCTCGTACTGCACAGGCATCTCCCAGCCCGCGAAGGGCACGAGCCGGGCACCCGCCGCGGCGTGGCGCTCGTACAGCGGCGTGCGACGGAGCGTCTCGGTGGCCTGGGTCAACGCGAGGGACACTATCGACTGCCCCGCCCGGCGGCGAACCCCTAGAGGGCGTGGTCGCGGACCGCATCGAGCACCACCCGCCCGCCGATCTCGGCTGTGCCGTCCGGCCCCCGGCGCGCGGAGATCAGCGAGCCACGGCCCTGGCGGATGAGCAGCGGACGGCCGAGGCGAGCGGCGAAGATGAGCGCCGCACCGCCCGTCGCCTCGTCCTCCTCGATCCCCAACTCGAGCGGGAAGACGCGGGCCCGTACGCGGCCCGCGTCCCTGTCCTCCCACGCCCACACGGCCGGCAACTTCTCCCCCGCGGGCGGGGCGGTCAGCGCCTCCACCTCACCCGCGGAATCGGCCTCGATGAGCTCGTACGGCGGCGCCCATTCGGCCCGGCCCCGGATCCAGGTCAGCTCGCCGTCCCTCCAGGTCGGCACCTCCCCCGCCACGGGCCGCAGCACGTCGACCGGCTCGCGTTCCCGCGCGAGCAGCCACGACGTGCCCACGAGCGGATGACCGGCCATGGGGATCTCGGTCGCCGGCGTGAACATCGCGACCTCACCCCTGCCGGCGTCGTCGACGAACACTGTCTCGCTGAACCCGAGCTCGGCAGCCACGCGCTGCCGCTCCCCGCGCGGTACAGAGCCCCCGTCGAGAAAGACGCCGAGAGGATTCCCAAACGAGCCCTCCTCGTCGACGAAGACCCGCAAGACATGAAGCTCAGCCACGCCAGAACCCTAGCCCTGGCGGCTGGGGGCTCGGGGCTGGGGACTGGGGCTGGCTACTGATCCTTCAGGAACGACGGGATATCGATCTCGTCTTCCGAGATCTCCAGCGACGACCGCTGCCGATCGTCCATCCGGATGTCCCCGCGATCCCGCGACGACGGCCGACGCCGGGTCTGCTCGGTCCCGAAGACGGGGAGGGCGCCTCGCTTGTCGAAGCCCGTGGCGATCACCGTTACGCGGACCTCGTCGCCGAGCCCCTCATCGATGACGGCGCCGAAGATGATGTTCGAGTCGCGGTCTGCTCCGCTCTCGACGATCTCCGCGGCCTCGTTGACCTCGAAGAGCCCGAGGTCGTTGCCGCCGGTGATGTTGAGCAGGATGCCCGTCGCGCCCTCGACCGACTGCTCCAGCAGCGGGCTCGAGACGGCCTGCTTGGCCGCCTCGGCTGCGCGCTGCTCACCGCTCGCCGCGCCGATGCCCATCAGCGCCGAGCCGGCGTCGTGCATGATCGTGCGGACGTCGGCGAAGTCGAGGTTGATCAGGCCGGGGATCGTAATCAGGTCGGTGATGCCCTGCACGCCCTGGCGCAGCACGTCGTCGGCAACCCGAAAGGCGTCGAGGATGGTCGTGCGGCGCTCGACGACGGCGAGCAGCTTCTCGTTCGGGATCGTGATCAGCGTGTCCACCTGCTCGCTCAGGCGATCGATCCCGTCCTGCGCCTGCCGCCCGCGCTGCCCGCCCTCGAACTCGAACGGGCGCGTGACGACGCCCACGGTCAGCGCCCCGATCTCGTGCTTGGCCACCTCGGCGATGACCGGCGCGGCCCCCGTCCCCGTTCCGCCGCCCTCGCCGGCCGTCACGAAGACCATGTCCGCGCCCTTCAGGGACTCCTTGATGTCGTCGCGGCTCTCGTTCGCCGCGCCGTAGCCGATCTCGGGGTCGGCGCCGGCCCCGAGGCCGCGGGTGAGCTGGCCGCCGATCTGCAGCTTGATGTCGGCGTCGCACATCTGCAGCGCCTGCGCGTCGGTGTTGACCGCGATGAACTCGACGCCCTTCAGACCCGCGTCGACCATGCGGTTGACCGCGTTGGTGCCGCCGCCGCCGACGCCGACAACCTTGATCACCGCGAGATAGCTGCCCGTCTCCATGCCGTGAAGAGTCCTCGCCTGCTGTGCCGGGAACCTTTAGTCCTGGAGGCTTCGTGGCGTCCGAAGCTCAAGCAATGCTTGAGAGTTTTGATACCTCCCCCTTCTCGCAAATTCCGCACTGTACGCGGTTTTTGGGCGACCTGTCAACGAGGGGCAGAAATTCGTGCATCACGCGAACCTCCAGTCAGGGTCGAGACTAGGCCGATTCTCGACTCAAGGTTGAGTGTTGGCGGGCACCCCGCCTCCCGCGCCGACACCGGGCGCCGCAGGCGCCTGCGGCGGCGCAGCAGGTGGTGCGCCGGTCTGCGGGGCCGAGCCCGCGGGGGCCTCCGGCGGGCCCGCGCCCGCGCCGGACTGCTGCTGGACC
>JBKPHS010000186.1:0-13635 GCA_046729975.1 Actinomycetota bacterium | reverse complement strand
GTAGTGCGCGGAGGACTTGAAGACGAACTTGCGGACGCTCGAATCGGGCCCGCTGCACGCGGCGAGGATGTTCATCGTCCCGATGACGTTGTTCTCGTGCGCCTCGCGGGGAGACGTCGTGACCGAGTCGACGACGAGGCGGGTGTCCACAACCGTGTCGATCTCGGCGGCCTCGACGATGCGCCGCAGGAGGGAATGCTGGGTTCCGATGCGGACGAACTCGGTTCGCTCGAGCTCGCGCGTGGGGTCCTCGGAGTCGACGCCGATGATCGCCTCGATCTCCTCGAACCCCTCGAGCGCCTGCGCGAGGCGGCCGCCCCAGTAGCTCGAGAGCCCGGTGATCAGGATCCGCCGCGACTGTGCCGGCGTCTCAGCCAAACCAGACCGACTTCCGGCGCTCGAGCATCTCGAACAGGTTCTCCTGGATCCGCGCGCGTATCTCGTGGGCCACCGTCTGCACATAGCCCTTGTCGTCGGCAGCCCCCTCTTCGAGCTCGATGGGCTCGAGGAAGCGGATCCTGAACTTGGCCGGCAGGTAGCCGAGCATGCCGAGCAGCCCGAAGTGCGGGAAGGTCGGCGTGACGGGGACGTACAGCAGACCGGTCAGGCGCTTCATGAAGCCGAGCTGGGCGAACACGGGCGCCGCCTCCTCGGCTCCGATAACGCAGATCGGCACAATCGGCGCCCTGGCGCGCGCGGCGGCGTCGACGAAGCCTCCGCGGCCGAAGCGGCGCAGCTTGTAGCGGTCCTTGTAGAGCTTCTCCGTGCCCTTGCGGCCCTCCGGGAACACGAGCACGAGCTGTTCCTCGTCGTAGAGCAGGCGGTGGACGTTCGCGGGGTGCGCCGCAACGCAGCCGACCTTCGGGATCAGCATCGAGAAGCCGGGATAGCCCTTGAAGAAGTGCTCGACGGTGATGTAGACGGGCCGCGGGTGAGGGTGCTCCTCGCGCACCGCCTTCGTGATCATCGCCGCGTCGGGCGGCAGCGCGCCGGCGTGGTTCGACACGAGCAGCGCGCCGCCGGTCGAGGGCACGTTCTCGATCCCCTCGACCTCGCAGCGGAACCAGTAGTTGTAGAAGAAGTCGTAGAGGGTCCTGTCCATCAGTCCCTCGATGCGCTGCGAGCGCCCCCAGTCGTCTAGCGCTCGCGCCGGCTCGACGCCAGGCAGGAAGCGCCGCAGGTCGTCGCGGCGCCGCGCCGGCAGGCGCTCCACGGACGGGCCATGCTCGGCCTCCTCGACATACGGCTCCTGCATTCGCAGGCTTGTGCGTCCCGCCTCCGGCATCGGCGCGATTGTCGCAGGTGCGCGTCCAGGTCCCTTGTACGATGGCGCCGCGATGCGTGATGCGGTCTAAGGACGCAGTGCGTCAGGAGATCTGGCGGGCGATGGACCGGGAGGGCGTGTCGCGATTCCCAGGCGCAGAGGGACGCATTCCGAACTTCGCGGGCGCCAAGGCGGCCGCCGAGAGGCTGGGCCGCCACCCCGACTGGATCCGCGCAGAGACGGTGAAGGCGAACCCCGATTCGCCCCAGACCCACGCGCGCCGGCTCGCGCTGGCGCAGGGCAAGTGCCTCGTGATGGCGGTGCCGCGGCTCCGGGACGAGCACCCCTTCCGCCTGCTCGACCCGAAGCGCCTCGACGAGGACCAGCAGCGGGAGGCGGCGACGATCAAGGGCGCCCTCAAGCACGGGCGCGTGATCGACCTCGAGCAGGTGCCCGAGCTCGACTTCATCCTCACGGGCTCGGTCGCCGTCAACCTCAAGGGCGCCCGGATCGGCAAGGGCGGCGGCTTTTCGGACCTCGAGTACGGCCTGCTGGGCGAGGCGGGCAAGGTCGACCGTCGCACGGTCGTCGCCACCACGGTCCATCCGATCCAGATCGTGCGCGAGAACCTGCTCGTGACGGACCACGACATCCCCGTCGACATCATCGCGACGCCGCGCGCGGCGATCGAGGTGGAGCGCGCCTACGGGCGGCCCCGCGGGATCCTCTGGGACCACCTCCAGCCCCCCCAGATCCACGAGGTGCCGGTGCTCGAGAGGATGGGCTACGCCGGTTGACCTAGCAGCGGCTCGAGCCTGCGCCGCAGCTCGTGCCAGTCGGCGCCGCCGATCACCCCGTCGGTCTCGACGAGCTCGCGGTTCCAAGGGTGGACGATCGTCGCCCCGAGGATGCCCTCCTCGCGCGCGCGGAGGAGGTTGACCGGGCTGTCGTCGATCAGGACGTCGATGGCGAGCTCGACGCAGCGGGTGACCTTGTCGTAGGAGCAGTGCAGGTCGTCGTAGGGAAGGCCGATACGCGCGAGCCAGGCCTCCGTCCACTCGCGCGTGTGCTCGGCCCGGTGGCTCGTCACGTGAATCCAGTGCCCGGCCGCGTGCCAATCGGACACGGTTTCGACGGCGCCCGGATAGGGCTCCGCGTCGACGATGTTCTCCTCGGAGTGAGTCTCGCGGACGCACTCGATCAGCTGCTCGCGCTCGAGCAGCGTGATGCCCCAGTCGCGCTGATCCTCGTACGGGAGCGACACGCCGAAGCGCTCCTGCGCCACGCGATCGATCAGGTCCCAGTAGTGATGGAGCGTCGAGTCGATGTCGAGCGCGATCCTGGCCATGGCCCGATACGGTAAGGGTCGCGATGGCCATATTCCCCTCCCGGGTTCGCCCGGCATCGCCCTGGGCAGTGACAGACGACGAGTACGGCCGGCCGGCAAGGCCGGACTGGCGCGAGGTCGACTGGCGCGAGCACCTGCGCGAGGTGGAGCTCGGCGGGCGCCGTGTGAACTACGTCGAGATCGGGTCTGGACAGGGGCCGCCGGTCGTGTTCGTGCACGGTCTCGGCGGGCGCTGGCAGAACTGGCTCGAGAACCTGCCGCGCGCCGCGCAGGAGCGCCGCACGCTGGCGCTCGACCTGCCCGGCTTCGGCGACTCCGAGCTCCCGGCCGGCGAGCCGTCCATCCCCGAGTACGGCCGGCTCGTCGAAGAGTTCTGCGCCGCGCTCGACCTGGGGTCGGTGGCGCTCGTCGGGAACTCCATGGGCGGCTTCGTCGCCGCGGAGGTCGCCATTCGCTTCCCCGAGCGCGCGGACCGGCTTGTGCTCGTCTCGGCCGCGGGCATCTCGATCACCCACCTCCGGCGGATGCCGGCGCTTACGGCCATGCGAGTGGCGTCCGCGGTCGGCTCACGTGCCGTCGCCGCGAGCCGCGACGTCGTCACACGGCCGCGGCTGCGCCACCTCACGTTGCAGACGATCGTCCGCCATCCCACGCGGCTGCCAGCCGACACGACCTGGGAGCTCCTGCGCAGCGCGGGCCGGCCGGGCTTCATGCCCGCGATGCGGGCGCTGCTCGAATACGACTTCACCGAGCGACTCGCGGAGATCGGTTGTCCGACGTTGATCGTCTGGGGCGACCAGGACATGCTCGTACCGGTCGAGGATGCCTCCGAGTTCGAGCGGCGGATCCGCGACGCCCGCAAGGTGATCCTCGAGGACACGGGCCACGTGCCGATGGTGGAGCGGCCGCGCGCCTTCAACGACTACCTGATGAGCTTCCTGAGCGAGCGCGGCGAGGCACGGGACAACCTGCCCGAGGACGAGTCCGCGGCCGCCTAGCTCAGTTCGTGACGGCGCCCTCGGCGGCCGAGCCGACGTGCCTCGCGTACTTGCCGAGCACTCCCGAGTCGTACCTGGACGGCGGCGGCTCGTAGGCCTCGACGCGCTGCCGGATCTCGTCGTCCGAGAGCTCGACGTTCAGCTCCCGCCCCGCGACGTCGAAGACGATCGTGTCCCCGTCGCGGACCGCCGCGATTGGCCCGCCGCGCGGTGCCTCAGGTGCCACGTGGCCCGCCATCAAGCCGTGCGTTGCACCGGAGAAGCGACCGTCCGTGAGGAGGGCCACCGTGTCACCAAGCCCCTCGCCGACCAGCGCCGCCGTGACGCCGAGCATCTCGCGCATGCCTGGCCCTCCCGAGGGCCCCTCGTTCCGGATGACGACGACGTCGCCGGGCTCTATCGATCGCGCCTTGACCGCCGCGAAGGCTTCCTCCTCCGACTCGAACACGCGCGCCGGGCCGCGGTGCTCCAGCCTGTCGTGGCTCGATAGCTTCACCACGCAGCCCTCGGGCGCGAGGTTGCCACGCAGGATCGCCAGGCCGCCGTGCTCCTTCAGCGGCTGGTCGAGCTGCCGCACAACCTCCTGGCCCCCGGCTTCCTCGGCCCCGGCCGCCTCCTCGCCGATGGTCCGGCCCGTGACCGTTACGGCGTCCTCGTGGAGCAGGCCCGCGTCACGCAGCCGCTTGGCGATCAACCTCACACCACCCGCCCTGTAGAGGTCGGTCGCGACGAAGCGGCCGCTCGGCTTCAAGTCCGCGAGCAGCGGGGTGGACCAGCTGATGCGGTCGAAGTCGTCGATCGTCAAGTCGACGCCGGCCTCGCGAGCGACCGCCAGCAGGTGAAGCACGGCGTTGGTGGAGCCGCCCGTGGCGGCGACGCAGGCGATCGCGTTCTCGAGCGAGTCCCGCGTGATCACCGCGCTCGGACGCAGGTCGCGCTCGAGCAGCTGGAGCACGAGCCTCCCGCAGTCCTCGGCCACCTGGCCCTTCAATCCGTCCTGAGCCGGGACCATTCCGCTGCCCATCGGCGAGATCCCGAGCATCTCGAACGCCGTCGCCATCGTGTTCGCCGTGAATTGCCCGCCGCAGGCGCCGGCGCCGGGCGAAGCGTGCGCCTCGAGGTCGCCGAGATCCTCGTCGGACATGTCACCGGCGGCGTGCGCGCCAACCGCCTCGAAGACGTCCTGGATCGTGACGTCGCGGCCGCGCCAGTGTCCCGGCGGGATAGAGCCGCCGTAGAGCATCAGGCTCGGCACGTCGAGCCGGGCGAGCGCCATGACGCCTCCCGGGATCGTCTTGTCGCAGCCCGACAGCGCAACGACCGCGTCGAACATGTAGCCGCGCGCGACGAGCTCGATCGAGTCGGCGATCACCTCACGGCTCACGAGCGAAGTCTTCATCCCCTCGGTGCCCATCGTGATCCCGTCGGAGACGGCGACGGTGTTGAACTCCATCGGCGTGCCGCCCGCGGCGCGGACGCCGTCCTTGACGCGCTCCGCCAGCATCCGGAGGTGGAAGTTGCAGGGCATCGTCTCGGTCCAGGTGTTGGCGATTCCGACGATCGGCCGCTGGAGCGCCTCCTCGTCATAGCCGATGCCCTTCAGGTACGCCCGCGCCGGGGCGCGGTCCGGGCCGTCGAGGATGACCCGGCTCCTGCGGCGAGTGTCCGTACTCACCTGCGGCCGGCGGGCGCCGCGCCGCTGCGGCGCTGACGCTCCCACTCGGCGAGCCGCCAGAGATCGCGCCGCACGCGGCCTGGATCGATCTGCCGCCCGGGAAGGTGCATGTTGGCGTCGCCGATCAGACGCCGTTCGTCGCCGGTCAGGGCCATCCACTTTGCGAGGACGTCGTCGGAGTCCGGCAGCCGCGAGTAGCCGATCGCAGCCGTCAGGTCCGGGAACTCGACGCAGTACTCGCTGAGCAGGCGCCGGGTATGCGGCACGTACGCGACGATCGGCTTGTGCGGGTAGATCAGGTAGGCATAGGGCGGCTCGCCGCCCTCGCGGCCGTCCGGCTCGGCGTCCGCAGGCGCGGCGGCGCCGGCCAGCCGGCCCTTGACCCTGATGAAGCCCAGGTCGCGGTACATCGCCCACTCCTCTTCGTTGACGCAGGAGCGCAAGAGGTCACGGGCGCGCTGCTCGGCCCGGCGCTCGCGGCCTGGGTCGCCGACATCGAGCCGCAGGCGCCGCTTGGCGGCGCGCCGCTCGGCGCCGCGCTCACGGAGCGAGCCGAGCACGCGCACGGTCGTCGGCAGCGTGAGCGCCAGTGCGACGAGCACGAGCACTAGGAGGGCCGGCAGCATGCTGCGCGCGGACTCAGCCGCCCGCCGCGCGGGGGAAGAAGATGATCCGCTCGGAGTCGACCGGGATCTCGGCGAAATCGTGGATCATCTCGGCCTCGCGCCGCCCGCTGCCGGGATCCACCGTTGGGAGGGCCGCCCACATGCCCTCGTCGAGCTGGCGGCGAAACTCCTCGATCAGGCGCTCCTCGTCCTCGCGGACGCGCGGGTCGCCCTCTGCGAGGAGGATCTCTCCACGGCCCGGCTTCATGCGAAGAAACTTGATCTCGAACTCCTTTCCGCCCTGCTCCCACGGCCGCGGCTCGGCAGCCGGGCGCTAACCGATTATGCCAGAGCGCAGGCGGCCCCCAGAGGCTTAACGGCGTGGCACGATGCCGAGCACGTCCACCGGCCCCGACCCGGCGCCGAGGCCCCGCAGGCCATCGCGAACGGCTTCGGCGGCGACCTCCTTCGCACGGCGGGCGGCGTCGAGCGGATCGAGGCCCAGCGCCAGCTGTGCGGCGAGCGCCGACGAGTGCGTGCAGCCCGAGCCGTGCGATGCGCCGTCCGGATAGCGCTCGCCCTCGATCTCGACAAGCCGCTCGCCGTCGAAGAAGACGTCGACCGGCTGCTCCGTGTGCCCGCCCGTCACGACCACGGCCGCGGGACCCAGCTCGCGGACGGCGCGTGCGAGCTGCTGCGGACCGGCGTCGGGGAGCTCGGCGAGCAGCCGAGCCTCGGCCAGGTTCGGCGTGACGACCGCTGCCCGCGGCAGAAGCCGCTCGCGGAGCGCTCCGCGCGCTCCCTCGTCGAGCAGCGGCGCGCCGCTCTCCGCGACCATCACCGGGTCCAGCACGACCGGCGCCTGCGATACGAGATCGAGCGCCCGCTCCACCGCCGCGATCGTCTCGGCCGTCCCGAGCATGCCGATCTTCACGGCGTCGACACCGATGTCCTCGGCGACGGCTCGGACCTGCTCGACGATCGCCTCCTGCGCCAATCCGTATACGGCCGTCACCGAGACCGTGTTTTGGGCCGTGACCGCGGTGATTGCGGTCATCCCGTGCACCCCGCAGCGCGCGAAGGCCTTCAGGTCGGCCTGGATGCCGGCTCCGCCGCCGGAGTCCGAGCCGGCGATCGAGAGCACCCGCGGGGGGCTCTGGCGAGAAGTAGTCATCTCGGCTGAGCATAGGCAGCGCGTTGAGGTTCAAGAGCCCGAGGCGCGCTCGTAGGCGCCGAGGCCGTCGCGGCGCACGAGCCCAGCTGTCTCGAGCCGTCCGAGGGCGGCCCGAACCTCGCCCGCGGGAATGCCCTCGACGCGCGCGATCGCCGCGGCGCCCAGGCCGGCCTCCACCGACTCGAGGACGCGCTGCAGCGGCGCCTCGAGCGCCGGCGAGGGGTCGCTATCGAAGCTCGCGGCCGCACGCGCTCCGACGCCGAAGACGTCGTCGAGCACGTCCTCCGCCGAACGGACGACGCTCGCGCCGTCCCTCAGCAGGCGGTTGCTCCCGGCGGCCACGCGCGCGGTCACGCGCCCCGGCACCGCGCCGACGTCGCGGCCGAGGTCCTGCGCGAACTGCGCGGTTATCAGCGAGCCCGACCGCTCGGCGGCCTCGACCACGACCGTCATCTCCGCGAGCGCCGCCATGATCCGGTTGCGCGCGGGGAAGCTCCACCGAAACGGCGTGGTGCCCGGCGGAAGCTCGGACACCACGACGCCCTCCGCGCGGACCCGCTCGTATAGCCGCCGGTGTCGCCGCGGATAGGCGCGGTCGGCGCCGCACGCCAGGACGGCGAGAGGAAGGCCGCCGCTCACCGACAGTGCGCCCTCGTGCGCAGCCGCGTCGATTCCGAGCGCGAGTCCGCTCGCAACCACCACACCGGCCGCCGCGAGGCCGCGCCCGAGCATTCGCGCCGCCTCGAGGCCGTACGGCGAGGCCCGTCGTGAGCCGACGACGGTGACGACGGGATCCGTAGCAAGGTCCGCGAGGCGGGCCGGCGGCGCGCTCAGGTACAGGACAACCGGCGGGTCGGCCAGCTCGCGCAACCCGTCGGGGTAGGCGGCGTCGTGCCCGCAGACCGCGAACAGGCCGGCGTCGTCGATCGCGGATCTCGCCTCGGCGGCGTCGAATCCCTCGAAGTAGGCACGCGCCGTATCGGCGCGCGGGCCCGCGACCGCCCCGATCAGCTCCTCCGGCGACAGCGCCAGGACGCCGCTCGGCACGCGCCCGGGCCGGTCGAGGGCTGCCGCGATCCTCGGGGCGAGCAGGCCGACCAGGCCACTCAGCCGCAGGCAGGCGTCGCAGGCCGCCGTCATGCCGCCGCCGCCGCGGCCGTGCCGAGGCGGAACGCCAGGGCCTCGTCCACGTCCTCCGCGGCCACCTTGGCGCTGGCGGCGAGGTCCGCGATCGTGCGGGCGATTCGCAGTACGCGATCGGTCCCGCGGGCCGTCAGGGCGGCGAACCGGACAGCCTCGGTGAGCCGCTCGGCGGCGTCCGCCGTCAAGTGCACGGTCTCGCGCGTGAGCCGCGCATCCATGTCCGCGTTGCAGAGTGCCGCGGTGCCGGTGAGCCGTGCGGCCGCTCGCTCGCGTGCCGCCGCAACGCGCTCGCGGACTGGCGTAGAGCTCTCCGCGGCCGTGCCCCGGGTCAGGAGCTCCACGGCCGGCGCGGACTCCACATGGCACACGAGGTCGAGGCGGTCGAGGAGCGGTCCGCTCAGGCGGCGCTCGTAGCGGGACCTATCGGCGGCCGTGCAGGTGCACTCGTCTTCCGACCGCGCGCAGGGGCATCGGTTGCACGCCCCGACCAGCATCGTCGCCGCCGGGAACAGGAGGGACCGCTGGCCGCGCATGATCTCGACGCGACCGTCCTCTAGCGGCTGCCTGAGGGCCTCGAGCGCGCCTCGCGCGAACTCCCCAAGCTCGTCGAGGAAGAGCACGCCGCGGTGGGCAAGCGTGATCTCGCCGGGTCGCGGCACGGCTCCACCACCCACGAGCCCCGAAGCGGAGATCGTGTGATGCGGCGCTCTGAAGGGGCGTTCAGCGACGAGCTTGCCACCCGAGAGGCCGGCGACGCTGTGTATGCGGGTGATCTCGAGCGACTCGTCGAGGCTCGGCGGCGGCAGGATGCCCGGCAGCCGGCGCGCGAGCATCGTCTTGCCCGCGCCGGGCGGACCGATCATCAGCAGGTTGTGACCTCCCGCCGCCGCGATCTCGAGGGCGCGCTTGGCGTCGTCCTGGCCGCGGACATCGGCGAGGTCGAGCACGCTCCCGCGCGGGGGGCGCGTATCGGCCGGGACGGCCGGCTCGGGCCGCCAGCGATCGTGCAGCAGGTCGACGAGGCGTTCGAGGCTCGGGACACCGATCACATCGATGTCTTCCACGAGTGCCGCCTCGCCCGCGTTCTCGACCGGAACGACCGCGCGCCGGTAGCCGGCGCGGCGAGCGCCGTGGGCCATCGCCAGCGCGCCGCGGACCGGTCGCAGGGCGCCGCCAAGCGACAGCTCGCCGAACAGCGCGCAGGCAGCGACGCTCTCCCGCGGGACCTGACCGCTAGCGGCAAGCACGGCAGCGGCCAGCGCGAGATCGAAGCCCGGGCCCGCCTTCCTCACGTGCGCGGGTGCGAGGTTGGCCGTGAGACGCTTCAGGGGAAACTCGAGCCCGGAGTTGAGGAGCGCGGCCCGCACTCGCTGGCGAGCCTCCCTGACCGCGGCGTCCGGAAGGCCGACCACCGCGAACGTGGGCAGCCCGCGGCGAACGTCCACCTCGACGGTGACCTCACGACTGTCGACGCCGTCTAGCGCGAAGGTGGCGACGCTTGCGAGCACCGCCCGAATGTAGGAAGGCGCGCTGCGCGCCGGGCGCACGAGCGTGACGTTTCGGCCACAAGTCCGCGACGCACGCCGTGCGTCGCGCCCGTGTCACCGATTCGTCCCCGGCGGGTGCTGTGCCGTAACGCGCATGCCCCTAGCGTCGCGGTCATGCCGACTTCGACAGACCCGCGCCGCGCCCGGGGCGTCCTCGGCGAGCGGTTGGCCGCCGATCACCTGACACGGCGCGGCTACCGCATCCTCGAGCGCAACTTCAGGACCCGCTACGGAGAGCTCGACGTGGTCGCGGCGGACTCGGGGAGCATCGTCTTCTGCGAGGTAAAGACGCGGATCGCGGGCGGCTCGGCCGGCCCGGCGGGGCCGCTCGACGCGGTCGGCGCGGCGAAGCGAACGAAACTGCGACAGATGGCGGCCGAGTGGCTGAGGGCTCGCCCGGCCGGCCGCGACAGGCCGCGCCGGGACGAGCTCCGCTTCGACGCCATCGGCGTCACGCTCAGCGCGACAGGAGAGCTGCTGGCGCTCGAGCACATCGAGCGGGCGTTCTGATGCCGGGATCGGCCCGGCCTCGAGCGTTCAGCCCTCGAGGGCGAGCTGCGTGTACGCGATCGAGTCGAACGACAGCCGGTGAAGCGGCGAGACGCCATTGGCGGCGATCGCTGCCCTGTGCTCGGGCGTGGAATACCCGACGTTGGTCCGGAAGTCCCAGCCGGGATGGCGCTCCTCCGCACGTCGCATGTAGCGGTCGCGCGTGACCTTCGCGAGCACCGAGGCCGCCGCGATCGCGGCGCTCGTGGAGTCGCCGCCGATCACGGCGCGCTGCTCGATGCCGAAGTCCGGGACCTTGAAGCCGTCGACGAGGCACAGCGTCTCCGGCGTCGCGACCCGCAGGAGCGCCGTCCTCAGGGCGTCGAGGTTCGAGACATGGAGGCCGCGCGCGTCGATGCAGCGGACGCAGCGCGAGACGATCGCCGTCCTTGCGGCCGCCCGGAGGACTAGCGGAAAGAGCTCCTCGCGGCCCTCTTCGGTGTGTTGCTTGGAGTCGTTGAGGCGGGCGAGCGCCCGGCGGTCCGAGAGCGACAGGCGCTCCACGTCGAACAGCACCGCCGCGGCGACGAGCGGTCCCGCCAGGGATCCCCGGCCTGCCTCGTCCGCACCGGCGACGAAGCGCCGCTCGAGACCTCGGTCGAAGGCGAACAGCTTGCGACCGCTGCGGCTGCCGGCCGAGCTAGAGCGTGCCGGCGCGGCCGGGCGGCCAGTAGGTGAAGAAGGCGTTGCCGATGATCCATTTCTTCGGGACGGGGCCCCACTCGCGGCTATCGGCGCTTTCCCCACGGTTGTCGCCCATCATAAAAAAGTATCCCGGCGGAATCGTGATCGGCCGCGGGAGGTTGCAGATCGCACAGCTGGCGTCGGCGCGGATGAAGGGCTCGTTCTGGCGCTTGCCGTCGATGTACACCCGCCCGTCGATGACCGAGAGGCGGTCGCCGGGCACCGCCACGATCCGCTTGATGAAATTCGTGTCCGAGCGCTGGGCAGTCGGTCTCGGACACGCCTGGTTGTCCGGATGCTCGACGCCGCAGACGTTGTCGTCGGCGCCCTTTGGCGGCTTGAAGACGACGATGTCGCCGCGGTCGGGGTCCGAGAAGCGCATGCTCAGGCGGTCGACGAGCACCCGCTGGCTGATCTCGAGGGTAGGGACCATCGACTCGCTCGGGATGCGAAACGGCTTGACGAGGAACGCCTGAATTCCGAGCGCCAGACCGAGCGCCACGGCGACGATCAGGAAGAGCTCGACTATCGAGCTCCGGGAGCTTTCCTTGGTGCGAGCCACGCGCCGGCTACCTGCGGGTCGGCGCCATCACGACTCGCGCGAAGCCGCTTGGTTCTCCTCCTCGGCCCGGTCTGCGGCACCGGGCTCGTCCCCCTCGGCCTCAGGCGGCGCGGCGTCCTGCTCGCCGGTGGCCTCCTGCGCGGCCGGCTCGCCGGCCTCGCTCTCCCCGGGCTCGGGCTGCGCCGCGTCCTCCGGCTGCGCCGCCTCACCCTCGACCGGCTCCTCGCCGGCTTCCTCGGCGCCCTCCGGCAGCACTTCCGCGGCGTCCTGCGGGCCCTCCGCGTCGAAGGCCTCCGGCTCGGCCGCCGGCACAACCTCCCGCTCGGCACCGGTGTACTGGCGCTCCCGGACCCGGGCGCGCCGCCCGACGCGTCCTCTCAGGTAGTAGAGCTTGGCCCGCCGCACGTCGCCTCTGCTGGCCACCTCGATCCGCTCGATCTTCGGGGAGTGCAGCGGAAACGTGCGCTCGACGCCGACACCGAACGACTGCTTTCGCACCGTGAAGGTCTCTCTCAGCCCGTTTCCCTGCCGCTTGATCACGATCCCCTCGAAGACCTGGGTCCGGCGGCGAGTCCCTTCCACGACCTGGAAGTGAACCCTCACACGATCGCCCGCCTGGAAGGCCGGAACGGTCCTGAGCTGCGCACTCTCGAGGCTTTCGATGACCTTGCTCATGGCAAAAGAAGGCGCGCGGCGTGGGCGTTGCCCATGGACCTGCGCGCAGCGCGCATGGTAGCGGAGGCGTCCGGCTTGTCAGCGAGGCCGCGGGCCCGGATGACGGCGGCCACGGCTCTGCGCCAGCCGCCATTCGCGGATGCGGCGGTGGTCTCCCGAG
Source organism: Actinomycetota bacterium (assembly GCA_046729975.1). Taxonomy (GTDB): domain Bacteria; phylum Actinomycetota; class Thermoleophilia; order Solirubrobacterales; family Thermoleophilaceae; genus JBKPHS01. Next base: position 1,251 of record JBKPHS010000186.1, on the reverse strand, counting down.
AGCAGGATCTCGGGCACCTCGTGCCCACGCCAATCCGCGGGTCGCGTGTAGTGCGGATACTCCGGCGCCCCCTCGAGGGCCGGGCTGAACGATTCCTCGACTGCGCTCTCCTCGTGCCCGAGCGCGCCGGGCAGCTTGCGCACGACGGCGTCGCAGACGACCATCGCGGCGAGCTCCCCGCCCGAGAGCACGTACGGCCCGATCGAGACGACGTCCGAGGCGAGCGTCTCGTTCACGCGCTCGTCGAAACCCTCGTAGCGGCCGCACAGGAGCGTCATCGCGGGCTCGCGCGCCAGCTCCTCCGCCAGCGCGTCGTCGAACTGCCGGCCGCCCGCAGCCAGTGCGATCAACCGCCGGCGCTCGCGCACCTCGAGCGCGTCCATGCCGTAGCGCGCCTCGAGCGCGGCGGCAACGACATCCACGCGGACGACCATCCCCGCTCCGCCACCGTAGGGAGTGTCGTCCACCTGGCCCGCGGACAGCGGCGTGGTCGCGCGCAGGTCGACGAAGTCCAGCTCGTGTCCCAGCGCCTGCGCGTTGCGCACGTGGCGCTGCCCGCGGAACCAGTCGAACCATTCGGGGAAGAGTGTGAAGACGTCGATGTTCACGACGCCTGCGGACTGGGCGGCTCTTCGAGGGCCAGGAACGCGTGGTCCACTTCGATGCGACGACGCTCGACGTCCACGCGGCGGATCGCGTCTGAGACGAACGGGACGAGCACGCCCTCGTTCCCGACCTCGAGCACGTCGCAGGACGGGGCCGGGATCACGGCCCGGACCGGTCCGAGCCCCTCCACCTCGCACCCCACCAGGTCCTCCACCAGCCACTCGTCCTCGCGGAGGGGCGCCGCGGCATCTGCGACGAGCAGCGCCTCTCCGCGAAGCACCCGGGCGGATTCCCGGTCCGGGACGCCGCTCAGCCGAATGAGCGGCCGTTCCGCCGTTCCAGCCCGGCGTTCGATCGTGGCCGTCCGGCCGGCGACCGTTACGGTGCTTCCCTTCTCGAGGCGACCGCGTGCCTGCTCGACGTGGAAGCTGCCGTCTCTGCCGTGGGGGCGGCCCACGCGGCCGGTGGCTACGCGGCGCTCAGAGGCCGTCAATCCACCACGTCGACCAGCACGCGCGTGCCCTGCTTCGTGGAGCATGCCCTGATCACGGTCCGCAGCGCGTTGATGGTGCGCCCGCCGCGGCCGATCAGCTTCCCGACGTCGTCCGCCGCCACGCGCAGCTCCACCACTACCGTGCCGTCGTC
>JBKPHS010000185.1:0-6596 GCA_046729975.1 Actinomycetota bacterium | reverse complement strand
GTCGGTGGGCTGGACGGAGGTGACCGAGCGCACGACGCGTTCGCCGAAGGCGTCGAGCAGGTGCGCGATGCCGACAAGCCGGCCGCGGCGGCCATGTCGCTCGAGCACGTCGAAGACAGACTCGCGGCGCACGCCGAGACGTGGCGCGAAGTTCGAGCGCATGCCGTGCTCGGCCGGCGTTGCGCCCGTCAGCATCGACGAGAAGCAGACGACCGTGCGCGCGGGATAAGCGGTCTCGACGTGCAGGTACTCCGAGCCCTCTCGCGCGAGACGGTCGATGGCCGGCGTGCGCGCCTGCCACAGGCGGGAGCGGTTCAGGCCGTCGACGACGATCACGTAGACGCAGCGGGCGAGCGACTCGCCGGGGGGCGGGTCCGGCGCTCGCTCGGGATAGCGAGGCAGGGTGCGAGTGGCGAAGCGGCGCCAGACGACGGCGCCGAGAGCCGCCGCGACCGCCGCGGCCACCGCGATGCGCGCGACGCTCGCCGCACCGGGCTCCTCGGCGAGCAGCGCGCCGGCGGCGAGCGCCATCGCGACCTTCGGCAGCTGCTCCAGGGCGTTGCCGCTCGTCGGGTCCGAGTTGGTCAGGACCAGCCGCCAGAAACGGAGGAAGTTCGTCCACGGCGCGCCAGTCCGCAGGCGGTAGTAGAGCGTGCCCCAGAAGAAGACCGTGAAGAAGGCGTAGCCGGCCAGTGCCCCGGCGAGCAGGGCGGGCGCGCGCCAGGGCTCGAGCAGCGGCACCGACACGACGGCCGCGAGCCACAGGAGCGCGCGGCCACGGAGCGGGAAGGAGAAGCGCGAGAGGACGAGCGAAAGTGCGAGCGCGCCCGCGAGCGCGAGAGGTAGCGGGCCGGAGGGGCCGAGCCCGGTGGCCTCGGCAGCGCCCAGCACGAGCAGCGGGTAGACGACCGAGAACGGCCGTCCCTCGTTGAAGACGTTCCACGCGCGGGCCGCCCAGATCTCGACGAGCCCGGACGATCGATCGTTCGCCGCCATCCGGGGCGGCATCCTATTAGGGAACCCTAATTCGCGGCCAGTCGCGTGGGCCGCGCGTCCCCTCAGTGAACGATTGTGGCCCCTACGGGGGCCAAATCGTTCAACGAAGCGCGCTGCGAGCCGCCGCAGCTAGTCCTCGCGCTCGAGCAGCCTGGCCGCCGCGGTCGCGGGGTCGAGCCGCCGCGCCACCACCTCGTCGAGCAGCTGCTGCACCTCCGGATCCTCGCGCACCGAATCCTCGAGCTGCCGGCGGAGCCGGTAGGCCGCGAGCCCGATCACCTCGTTCATGAGATTGCGGCGGCGGCGCTCGGCGAGCGTGCCCTCGGCCTCGATGTGGGCGCGGTGCTCGGCGATCTTCTCCGCCAGCTCCTCGATGCCCTCGCCCCGCACCGCCTCTGTGCGCACGATCGGGACCCGCCAGCCCTCCTGCGGGCCGAGCGAGAGCACGCCGCGGATCTCGCGGATCATCGTGTCGGTGAGCGCGTGGTCCGCCTTGTTGACCACGATCACGTCCGGGATCTCCATCACCCCGGCCTTGAGCGCCTGGATCGAGTCGCCCGAGCCGGGCATCAGGACGAGCACCACGGTGTCGGCGTGGTCGATGATGTCGACCTCCGCCTGGCCGACGCCGACCGTCTCGAGGAGGACGTCGTCCTTGCCTGCCGCGTCCATCAGCAGCGCCGCCTGGAGCGCCGCCTCGCTGAGCCCGCCGAGCGACCCGCGCGTGGCCATCGATCGGATGAAGACGCCGGGATCGAGGAAGTGGTCGGAGAGGCGGATGCGGTCGCCGAGCAGAGCTCCCTGCGTGAACGGCGACGTGGGGTCGATCGACAGCACGGCCACCGTGCGGTCGTGCTCGCGGGCGTGCTTGACGAGGACGCCGATCAACGTGGACTTGCCGACGCCCGGCGGCCCCGTGAAGCCGACCATCGCCGCCCTGCCGGTCCGCGGGTAGACCTCGCGGACCAGCGCCCAACCCTCCGGATCGTCGTTCTCGACCAGTGAGATCGCGCGCGCCAGGGCGCGCTTGTCGCCCGCGAGCAGGCGCTCGCTGAGCTCTGCGGCTGTGCGGCCGGGGACTGCCACGGGCGGCGAATCCTACGGACCACGCAGACTGCGAAAGCCCGGGTGCAACGGTTCTGGCTGGCTGGCCAGCTTGTCGGCTATTGTTGCGGCGCGCCAAGGACGCGCGCCCACCTTCACGTTCACTGACGCGAAGCGAACTTGAGTCCCCGCCCAATCCCCCGCCGGGACATCTCACCATGAGGGTCTTCGTCGCCGGAGCGACCGGCGTGATCGGCCGTTCGCTCGTCCCGAAGCTCGTCGCGGCGGGCCACGAGGTGACCGGCATGACGCGCTCGGAGTCGAAGACCCCCGCTCTGCGGGAGGCCGGCGCGGAGCCCGTGATCGCCGACGCGTTCGACCGCGAGCGCCTGCGTGAGGTGATCGCCGCGTCCTCGCCCGAGGTCGTCGTGAACGAGCTGACGGACATGCCGCGGGCCGTGAACCCGCGCAAGCTCCGGGAGCAGTTCGCGCGCCACGACCGACTGCGCAGTGAGGGCGTGGTCAACCTTGTGGACGCGGCGCGCGACGCCGGCGCCCGCCGCGTCGTCGCGCAGAGCATCGCCTCTGTCTACGCGCCTCGTGCCACCGCCGTCAAACAGGAGGACGACCCGCTCTACCTCGACGCGCCCTTCCCCTGGCGCCGGAGCATCGAGGCCGTGCAGGTGCTCGAGCAGACGGTGACAGGACAGGAGGGCCTCGAGGGGGTCATTCTCCGCTACGGCTACCTCTACGGACCGGGCACGTGGTTCGCGAGCGACGGCAGCATCGCGGAGATGGTGCGGCGGCGGCGTTATCCGATCGTCGGCTCCGGCCAGGGCTGGTTCTCGTTCGTGCACGTCGACGACGCGGCAAACGCCACGGTCGCCGCCGTCGAGCGCGGAGCGCCGGGCATCTACAACGTCGTTGACGAGGACCCCGCGCGCGTGCGCGACTGGCTGCCCGTCTATGCCGACGCGCTCGGCGCGGCGCCGGCCCGGCGGGTGCCGAAGCTGCTGGCGCTGCTCGTGGCCGGACGCGTCGCGGTGATCGTGATGACAGAGCAGCGCGGCGCCGTGAACGCGAAGGCGAAGGCGGAGCTCGGCTGGGAGCCGGGCTGGACGACATGGCGCAAGGGCTTCCGCGAGGCCCTCGGCTAAGCCTGGATCCACTCTCACCTGCAAATCTGGTTTACTGGTGGCGCACCGGCAAACCCCGATAGAAGGTGAGAACATGAGCGACACGGGCTTCCGCACAGCGCACATCGACGAGATCGAGCCGGTCGTCGAGCCGGACGCCGGCGAGGCCGAGTGGCGGCCGGTCCGGCACCGCCTGGGCGTGGGCGCGTTCGGGGTCAACGCTTGGGTCGCGCGCGAGGACGGAGGTGAGGCGATCGAGGAGCACGACGAGCGCAACGAGCCGGGGGCCCAGCGCCACGAGGAGCTGTACTACGTCGCCCGCGGCAACGCCGTCTTCACCATCGGAGGCGAGGAGATCGACGCCCCCGAGGGCACGCTGGTGTTCGTTCGCGACCCGGCGCTCGTACGGGCCGCAGTCGGCAGGAGCGCGGGCACGACGGTGCTGAGCTTCGGCGCCGAGCGGGGAGTCGCGTTCGAGATCTCGCCCTGGGAGAGCAAGCACCTGCCGGACGGCGCCTGACCGCCGCCGCCGGCCGGACCTATCATCGGGCCGCGATGAAGCCCGTCGAAGCGCCGCCGGCGAGCGAGACCGCCTCCGCCGCGCCGTCGGAGATCCGCCGGCCGCCGGCTCCGCTGCATGGCGGGCCGCTAACCCTGCTGCGCTTCATGCGGCGCCACGGGATGCTCAACCTCAAGTACGGGCGTCTCGTGCTGCGGCTGCTGCGCAGGCGGTTCCTCACGCCGTACGGCCGCAGGCTCAGCCTCGACGGCCTGGCCTTCATCGGCCCTCACGTGACGCTCCAGATCGGCAGGGACGCGCGCGTCGAGCTGGGACGCTGGTCGTGGCTCGGTGAGGGAACGAAGATCCGCTGCCACGAAGGCGTCGTCTCGATCGGGGCGAAGACGGTGCTCGGGCAGGAGTGCACGATCTCGGCCTACCAGCGCGTATCGATCGGGCGCGAGTGCGTGGTCGCCGACCGCGCCATGTTCATCGACTTCGACCACGGTACGGTCGAGGTCGAGCGGCCGATCCGGCTCCAGGGGATCTACAAGCGCGACGTGCAGGTGGGCAACAACGTCTGGATCGGCTACGGAGCCTGCATCCTGCGTGGCGTGACTATCGGCGACAACGCGGTGATCGGCAGCCTCTCGGTCGTGACCAAGGACGTGCCGGCGAACGCGGTCGTCGGCGGCGTACCCGCGAAGGTGATCCGGATGCGTGAGGAGCCGAAGACCCTCCGCTTCGAGTAGGGCTCGGCCCCAAGCGGGTGGTCCGGAATGTGGCCCTTCCCGCACCACGATGGTGTGGGAAACCGCCTGTCCCGGGACCGCGCGAGCCCGTAGCTTGCGCGTGACAAGAGCTCCGGCGCCGCGTCGCTCCCCCATGCGGCGGCCGCGGTCCCGGCCCCGGTCGGCGCCGCCCGCGGGACCCCCCAGCCCGCGGGTGGCCACCGGCCGCCTAGCCTGGATCCTCAGACGCGCTGCGAGACGGGCGCGGCCAGCTCCCCGTATACGGCGCCGACCTGACGGGCGACGTCGGCCCAGTCGAAGCCGAGGACGTGCTCGGAGGCCTCGGCAACGAGCCTGTCGCGCAGCGCGGCGTCGGTGAGCAGGCGCTCGGCCATCTGCCCGAGCGACTCGGGATCTCGCGAGCGGAACCGGAGCCCCACCGCCTCGTTCGGCACCACCTCGCGCAGGCCGCCGGTGTCGGCGACCAGGCAAGGGCAGCCGGACGCCATCGCCTCGAGAGCGACCAGCCCGAATGGCTCGTAGATCGACGGCACGACCGTGAGGTCGGCGATGCGGTAGAGCGAGTGCAGCACGTCGTCGCCGATCCAGCCGAGGAACGTCCCGTGCTCCAGCAGGCCGAGCTCGGCAGCCTGCGCCTTCAGCTCCTGCTCGTGCGTGCCGGAGCCCGCGACGACGAAGCGCACGTCACCGAGCCGGGAGATCAGCCCCGGCAGCGCCTCGAGCGCGAGCTGGAAGCCCTTTTCGTAGACGAGCCGCCCTACCAGCAGGACCAGCCGCTGGTCGGGAGCGGCGAACCGCGCCCGGAGCGCATCCAGGTCCTCGACCGGCACGAGCTCCGACGGGTCGATCCCGTTCGCGATCACCGCGATGCGACGCTCGTCGAGGCCGTATATGTCGGCGACGTGATCGCGCATGTACGCCGAGCACGTGATCACCCGCTCGGCGCGGTTTGCCATCCACCTCTCGACGCCGTGTATGTGCGACTGCGGGTGCTCGTCCACCCAGCCCTGGTGGCGGCCGTACTCGGTCGCATGAATCGTCACGGCGAGCGGGCAGCGGAAGCGCTTGGCGAGGTGGTCGCCGGCGACGGCAACGAGCCAGTCGTGGCCGTGCACGACGTCGAAGGCGTAGCGATCGCCGAGCTCCACGCCCGCCGCGAGCATGTCCGCGTTCATGTGCTCGACCCAGGTGACGAACTCGCCGAGCTCCCGCGGGCGCTCCGGCTCACGCACGCGCTGGACGATCACGCCCTCGACCTCCTCCTCGGCGGGCGACTCCTCCATCCCGCGCGTGAGCACGTGCACGTCCACGTCCTGGCGCGCGAGGTTCTCGGACAGCTTGCGCACGTGCCGCGCCAGGCCGCCCTCGATCAGCGGCGGGTACTCCCACGAGAGGATCAGGACTCGCATCAGATCAGTAGAGGAGTCAGGTCCAGGTTCGGGGCAAGGTTCCGGAGCGACGCGTCCTGGGCAGGGCGGGAGTCTTTCAGAGCCCCGAGCGCAGCGTCGAGCTGCTCCTCGTGGCCACGGACGCGCCGCTGCGGATAGTCGGCGGCCAGCTCGTGCGTCGCCTGGAAAGCCCAGTCGCTGGCCTGCAGGGCGAGCAGCTCGCGGGCGGCGCGCTCGAGCGCGGGACCGCGCGCGCCGGGCCGCGACGCCGCCGCGAGCGTGCGCAGCTCCGCCCGTCGAGCGCGCACCGGGAACTCGGCCACCCGTGGCGAGTCCCAGATGCTGAGGTCCTTCGGGCGCCCCCAGGCGGAGGCCGCGAGCGGACGCTCGACCGGCTCCACGGCCTCCAGGGCCGCTGGCAGCGTGACGAGCTCGAGGCCGGCCACGCGCGCCTCGTCGAGGACGAAGCGCAGCCAGTCGGTGCCCTCGTACCACCAGTGGCCGATCAGCTCGGCGTCGAGGGCGCAGCAGACGAGGCCGGGCCGGCGGCGCTCGTGGCGATAGGCGTCGAGCCGCGAGCCGACGCGGCCGACGAAGTCGCGCGCGTGCTCGCGGGCGAGGGCGAGCGCGGCGTCGCGGCGGTAGGGCTCGCCGGCGATGCTCCAGGGCTTCAAGTCGTGGAGCGTGCGGCCGTGGTAGTCGCGGTAGGCGGGGCTCGCCGGGTAGCCGTGGGGGCCCCAGACCAGCTCGACCGTTTGCCAATCAATTGGCAAAGCCACCG
>JBKPHS010000184.1:0-19668 GCA_046729975.1 Actinomycetota bacterium | reverse complement strand
CGACATGACCCTCGCGATCGAACTCGTAGGCCGGCTCGATCGACTCCACCTCGAGCGCGCCGCGCTCGCGCCGCCGCTCGCGCAGGGCGGCCGCCACCGCGCGTGCCGCCTCCAGCGGCTCGGCCCACGGCTCCTCGGCGCGCTCCTGGCCGTGGAACACGCGATCGATCCGTTCGTAGTCGAGGCGCGCGTCGCTACGGATCAGCGACCGCTGGTACTGCACGTTGCGCGGCCTCGCACCGTCCATCTCGATCTCGACGGTCACGGCAAGCCTCTCCTCGCCGGGCACCAGCGAACACGCGCCGGTCGAGAGCGCCTCGGGCAGCATCGGCTCCACCGCGTCCGGCACGTACACGCTGGTTCCGCGCCTGAAGGCCTCGGCCTCGATCGCCCCGCCGGGCCGCACGTAGGCGCTCACGTCGGCGATGTGGACCCATAGCCGCGTCACGCCGTCCTCGCGCCGCGCGGAGATCGCGTCGTCGAAGTCCTGCGCGCTAACAGGGTCGATCGTGAACGTCGGCAGGGCGCGGAGGTCTGTGCGCGCGGCGTCCGCCGGCGGATCGCCCGCCACCTGGTAGGCCTCGAGCTCCACCTGGCGTGGAAACGCCCGGCGCAGCCCGCGATCCAGCATCAGCGCCTCGAGCACCGAGCGCGCGACATCGGGCTTGCCGAGCACCTGGGTCACGCGCGGGCCGCGCCTGCCGCCGCCCAGCAGCACCATGTCGCCCCCGCCGGCCGGCCCGCGCGCCTTGCCGTCGAGGGTGATCCGCTGCCCGCGCTCGAACAGCGGCTCGGCCACGTAGAAGCGACCGCGCTTCTGGACGACGGCCACGAGCGGCTCAACGAGCCGCGCCGCGTTCAACCGACCTTCTTGCGCAGTGTCTCGAGCGCCACCGGCAGAGCCTCGTCGCGCTTCGTGCGCGGCAGGTCGCGTGCCTTGACCTGTGGGACCAGGCCCTTGCGCGGCGCGATCGTCCGCCCGCTGGGCAGGTAGTAGCTCCCGACGGTGAGGTCGAGCGCGCCGCCGTTCGAGAGCGACTCGACCTCCTGGAAGACGCCCTTGCCAAAGGTCTTGGTGCCGACCAGCTCGGCGCGCCGGCGGTCGCGCAGCGCGCCGGCGACGATCTCGGACGCGCTGGCGCTGCCCCCGTCCACCAGCACGACCAGCGGCACGGCGGTGTTGAGCGCATCGCCCTTCGCGTCGAACTTCCGCTCCGGGCTCTTGCGGCCGCGCGTGGACACGATCAGCCCGTCCTCCACGAACACGCTCGATACGAGCACCGCCTCGTTCAACAGGCCGCCGCCGTTCCCGCGCAGGTCGAGCACGATGCCTCGCGCGCCGCGGTCGAAGAGCCTCTCGGCGTCCTGGCGAACGGCCCCGTGGGCGCCCGAGCTGAAACTGAACAGGCGCACGACGCCGAGCTTGGCCCCGCCGACCGTCTCGAGCTTGCTCTCGGTCAGCGGCACGTCGATGCGAGCGCGCTTGACCGCGAGGCTGCGCGGGCTGTCGTCGCCTGGCGTCACGACCGTCAGCCGCACGGACGTGCCGGGCTTGCCCTTGATCTTCGCCGTGGCGATGTCGGTCGCCATGCCGGCGATCGACTCCCCGTTCACCTGCGTGATCAGGTCGCCCTTGCGGATGCCCGCACGCTGAGCCGGAGTGCGGTCGAAGACCGACAGCACGCGCAGCCCGCGGCGAACCTGCTCCACCGTCATCCCGACTCCCTCGAACCTGCCGCTGACCGACTCCTCGAAGCGCTCGGTTTCGCTTGGCGTGAAGTAGTGCGAGAACTGGTCGTTCAGCGATCGCACGATGCCCTTGAGCGACGCGTTCTTCAGGTCCTCTTCCTTGACCGGCTTGTAGTAGTTGTCCTCGATCGTCTCGAGAACCTCGGCCTGAAGCGCGCGGTCGTCCTCGACGAAGGCGCTGCGGATCCCGTCTGGAAGCACGTCTGGATGACCGCCGAGCCAGAGACCGGCGACGAGCGCGGCAAGCGCGCTCGCGAGCGCGATCGTGAGCGTTCGGAAGCGGGTCATCGAAGGAACGGAGCGCCCAGTTTCGGCGCCCCGGTGAAGGGTAGCCGGACCGCGCGCGGACTCAGACGCGCAGGAAGCGCCTGAGCGTGATGCCGCTGCCGAGGGCCGAGACCACCACGCAGGCGACGAGCATCAGGCCGATCAGCAGCGGGAAGTCGATCGTGTCGGGCGCCGCCAACAGCGCGAAGCGGTCCTCGAGCGGGTCGATGAAGGTCTCCTTCGCGATCCACAGCAGCAGCACCGCGAGCACACCCCCCATGAACCCCACGATCACGCCCTCGATCACGAACGGCCAGCGGATGAACCAGTTGGTCGCGCCCACCAGCTTCATGACCTCGACCTCCCGGCGGCGGGCGAAGATCGAGAGCCGGATGGTGTTCGCGATCAGGGCCAGCGCCGCGAGCGCCAGCAATATGGTGAGCCCGCCGGTCAGGAGCTTCACCAGGCCCGTCGCGGAGAGGATCTTCTTCGTGTCCTCCTCGCGGTTGCGGACGTCGTCGATGGCGGCGAGCTGCGGCTCGCGCGCTCCCTGCTCGTTACGAGGAGCCAGCCGGTCGACGATCTCGCCTACCTGATCCGGATCCTGCGGCGTGAGCCGGTAGGAGTCCGGCAGCGGGTTGCTCCCGAGCAGCTCGTAGGCCTCGGGGTTGCGCTTGCTCTCCTTCGCGAGCGCCTCCTCCTTCGAGATGTACTCGACCTTCTTGACGTTCGGCGTCTGGGACAGCGCCTGCTTCAGCTCGATGCGCTCCGACGGCGTGGCCTTGCCCGCCACGTAGACGTCGACGACCACGCGGCCACGGACCTCGTTGGCGGTGCCGGTGGTTGCCTGCTGGATCGGGACGAAGACCCCGAGGAGCAGCGCGGTGAGGAGCACCGTGAGCATCGCGGCCAGGCTCGGCGCCGCGTTCCGGGACAGGGCGCGCATCGCCTCCTTGATGAAGAAGCCGACCCTAATTGGGATGCCCCTCCACGCCGATGCCGAGCTCGCCGCGCAGGCGCACCGCGAACTCCTGCGTGGACTCGTCCGGGCGGTAGAGCCCCGAGACCTGGTCGCGGATCACGCGTCCCTGCTCGAGCTCGATGACCCGCCTGCGCATCTTGTCGACCATCTCGCGGTCGTGGGTGGCGACGATCACCGTCGTGCCGGTGCGGTTGATGCGGTAGATCAGCTGCATGATCCCGATCGACGTCTCGGGGTCCAGGTTGCCGGTTGGCTCGTCGGCGAGCAGGAGCGGCGGGTGGTTGACGAACGCGCGGGCAATAGAGACGCGCTGCTGCTCGCCTCCCGAGAGCTCGTCGGGATAGTTGTGCAGCTTCGTGGAGAGCCCGACGAGGTGGAGGATGTCCGGCACCTTGCGGCGGATCGACTCGCGACTCTCGCCGATCACCTCGAGCGAATACGCGACGTTCGCGTAGACGGTGCGGTTCGGCAGAAGCTTGTAGTCCTGGAACACGACGCCGATGTTGCGGCGCAGGTAGGGCACCTTCTTGCGCGGGATCTCGGCCAGGTTGCGACCCGCGATGAAAAGCTCGCCCGCCGAGGGATCGAGCTCCTTCATCAGGAGGCGCATGCAGGTGGACTTGCCGCAGCCGGTCGGCCCGACCAGGAACACGAACTCGCCGCGGCCGACGGTCAGCGAAGCCCGCTCGAGCCCGACCGAGCCGCCGTCGTAGACCTTGCTGACCTCCTTGAGCTCGACGACCGGGACGGCGGCGTCCGCAGGGGGCTGCTGCCGCGTCCGCGGCGTCGTCTGCGTGGGAATGGAGGCCATGCGAGCGCCCCATAAATAGCGGGTTCAGGCGCCTGGTGCGCAGCTACATGCGTTATTTGCAGCCTTTTTTGCAGCGTCAGCCGCGCACGCGGTAACGCAGCAGGAGCTCCGCGCCGTGCCCGAGCGCGCCCGCCAACTCCAGCTGGACCGGCTCCGGGAGTGGCTCGCCGGCGACGATCGTGAGCGCGTCGCGCCCTCCGACGATCTGCGGCGCCAGCGTCAGGAACAGCTCGTCCACGAGTCCGTACGCGAACAGCGAGGCGTTCAGCGTCGGGCCGCCCTCGCAGAGCACCGAGCGCACGCCGTGTTCTGTCCGCAGGCGCTCGACCAGCGGCCGGAGGTCGAACGTCGCGCGCCCTGAGCGCAGGTACTCGACCTGCGCGGCCACGCCTTCGATCTCGTCCTCGGCGGCGGTGATCACGAGCACGCGCGAGTCTGGGTCCTGCAGCAGAGGAAGGTCGGGCGGCAGGTGCCCGCTGCGGCTCACGATCACCGCGAGTGGATCGGGCGCCAGTCCCTCGCCCCGGCGCTTCTCGCGCAGCGCCTCGTCCTTGATCATCGGTCCGTAGCGCTCGACCCTGATCGTGCCGGCACCGACCATCACCGCGTCGGCCTGAGTGCGGAGGTGGTGGAACAGCGCGCGGTCCGCCTCGTCCCCGAGCTGCGAGGTGCGGCCCTCGATGGTGGCCTTGCCGTCCGCGGCGGACACCATGTCGAGCACGAGGTAGGGGCGGTCGTCTGGGGCCCGGTCCGCAAGCCCCAGGCCGCTGATCGCCTCTGCGACCGGGACCGCGGTTCCGTCCGGGGGGTAGACGCGCGTCACGCGCGGATCGGCGAGCGGCTTCCAGGCCAAGCGGGGAGCGTAACCCGTCCGTCCAAGCCCAACCGCTCCAGCTTCGTTCGGTGCAGCGCGCCTACTGCGGGCAGGGATGCAGCTTGCCCTCCCGGATCCGGACGCAGTCGTACTCGATCCGGACCACCCGCCGCTCCGCGCTGGTGAACCTGATCCGGAACACGCCCTCCTCTGACAGTGTGGCTCGAGCCACGACGCCGTGCCCGTAGTATCGCCTCGACCCTTGCCGAACCTGCCGGGGCCGGAGCTCGTGCTGTCCGACGAATAGTCGTAACCGCAGCCGGTCGGGCGGCACGAAGCGCTGCATGGCGCTCCAACTCCGCACGCCGTCCACCGTCACGTAACTCGTGTGCCCTTGAGCGGTCTCTGTGCCCAAGAGCAACGTCAGGACCACGGCCAGAGCTAGTCGTTGCTTCAAGAAGCACCTCCTGTCTGTACCGCCCGGACGGGACGCGCCCGATTATCGCCTGGCGGTCGGCGGTGGCCCTAGCCGCCGATCGCCACCATCCGCTCGATGGGGATTCGCGCGCGCTCGGCGATCTCGGGCGCGACCGTGACGGTGTAGCGACCGCCGGCGTCACGCAGCGCGTCGCGGAGCTTCGGCAGCGTGATCATCTTCATGTACTGGCAGACGGCGGCGCGATTGGCGGCCACGAAGGTCTTGCCGGGATTCTCCGCTTCGAGCGGGTACAGCATGCCCGTCTCAGTCGCCACGATGAACGTGTCGGCATCGGACTCGTGCGCGTGCTTGAGCATCCCGCTCGTGGAGAGCATGTGCGTGCGCTCGGGGTCGACGTCGCCGGCGGCCACGTACTCCATCACCGACGTCGAGCAGCCGCACTCGGGATGGATCAGGAACTCGGCTCCGGGGTTCTCGTCGCGAACGTGGGCGATGTCGGCCGGGCGTATGCCGGCGTGCACGTGGCACTCACCCATCCAGACCTTCATCCGCCTGCCCGTCACGCGCTCGACGTAGGTGCCAAGGAACATGTCCGGCCCGAACAGGATCTCCGTGTCCTGCCCGTGCTCGCGCCAGATGTGCTCCACCACCTGAACGGCGTTGGAGGAGGTGCAGCAGTAGTCGGTCTCGGCCTTGACCTCGGCGCTCGTGTTCACGTACATCACGACCACCGCGCCGGAGTTGTCGGCCTTCCACGCCCGAAGCTCCTCGGCGGTGATCGAGTCCGCGAGCGAGCAGCCCGCGCCGAGGTCCGGCAGCAGCACCTGCTTGTCGGGCGAGAGGATGCAGGCCGTCTCGGCCATGAAATGGACCCCGCAGAAGGCGATCACGTCGGCGCCCGCGGCGGCGGCCTGGCGAGACAGGCCGAGCGAGTCCCCGACGTAGTCGGCCACGTCCTGAACTTCGGGCACCTGATAGTTGTGGGCCAGGATCACCGCGTTGCGCTCCTCCGCCAGCGCGCGCACCTCGTCCTTCAGGCGCGCCAGGTCCTCCCCGTCGAGTAGGGGTGCCGGCGCTCCGCCGTTGAGCATCGGAAGGGACTGCATGTTTCGCCTCGTTTAACGGGTCGAAATGAAGCTCACGTGAGTGAGCCGTTGCTATGGACAAGTGTAGAGAAGTGGCTCGGCCCGTCAGCTCTGAGGCGGCTTGAACACGATCTCGAGCTTGATCCCGTCAGGGTCGTAGAAGAAGACCGCGTAGTAGCCGGGCGTGTAGCCGTATTCCTCTGGACCGCTTTCGATCTCGGCGTCCTGGTCGCGGAGCCACTGAGCGCGCTCGTCGACGGCTGCGCGCGAGGGTGCCCGGAAGGCCACGTGGTGGACGCCCACGGCGTAGCGGTCATAGGGCAGCGAGTGCGCCTCCGACTGGGCTTCACGTAGGCTCAGCGCGACGGGCCGGTTGGGCGGCTCGCCGCCGAGATAGACGACTCGCTCGTCTCGCTCGCCCTCGATCTCCGTTGCGCGTGTCCAGCCGAGCGGGTGGAGCAACTCGCGGTAGAAGGCGAGGCTTCGCTCGAGCGAGCTGACGACCAGGTCGACGTGGTCGAGCTCGGCCCTCACAGCGGCTCCAGCACGAGGCTGAGATCGAGCGCCGGCGCGGAGTGCGTGAGCGCGCCGACGCTGATGAAGTCGACTCCCGTCTCGGCGATGCCGCGAACGGTCTCGAGCGTGACGCCGCCGGAGGCCTCGAGCTGTGCGCGGCCGCGGGCGAGCTCCACCGCGAGCCGGAGATCGTCGGTCGTCATGTTGTCCAGCAGGACGCGCCCGGCCCCGGCGTCGAGCGCCTCCTCGACCTCGGCGAGCGTCGCGCACTCGACCTCAATCGTCAGGCCGCTGGGCGCGCCGGCGATCGCGCGCCTCGTCGCCTCCCCCACACCTCCGGCGAGCGCGGCGTGATTCTCCTTGACGAGCACCGCGTCGAACAGCCCGGAGCGGTGGTTGTGGCCGCCACCGGTCAGCACCGCCTGCTTCTCGAGCGCACGCAAGCCGGGCGTGGTCTTGCGCGTGTCGAGGATCCGCGCGCCCGTTCCCTCGACCCCGCGCACGAAGCGCGCGGTGAGGGTGGCCACGCCGGAGAGACGCTGCATGAAGTTGAGCGCCACGCGCTCACCCGCGAGTATCGAGCGGGCGGGCCCGGCGACCTCCGCGACGAGGCCGCCCTCGCGCCATTCGCCCTCGTCCGCGTGCCGGTGCCAGCGCAGGGCCGGCTCGACGTGGCGGAACACCGCCTCTCCCACGCGCAACCCGGCCAGCACGCCCTCAGCCTTCTGCTCGATTCGGGCGCGGCCGAGAGCGCCGTCCGGGACGACCGCCGCGCTCGTGACGTCGCCCGTTCCGATGTCCTCCGCCAGCGCGCGCTCGATCAGCTCCTCCACGGCGCGGAGACTAGTGTTCAACGCGTGGAAGCCCCGAAGCAGATCCGTCCCGAGGGACTCGCCGACTATCTCGAGGTCATGACGAAGGCGGTGTTCCAGTCCGGCTTGAGCTGGCGCGTGGTCGACGCCAAGTGGGACGGTTTCCGGGAGGCGTTCGAAGGCTTCGACCCCGAGCGCGTCGCGGAGCTCAGGCCGGAGGACGTGGATCGGCTCGCCGCCGACACGCGCATCGTCCGCAACCGCCGCAAGATCGAGGCGACGGTCGAGAACGCCGCGACGATGCTCGACCTGGACCGCGAGCACGGCGGCTTCGGGACCTGGCTGCGCTCCCACCGCGACTACGAGGACACGGCGGCCGACCTCGTGAGGAACTTCCGCTTCCTCGGCGACACGGGCGCGTACTACTTCCTCCACGTCGTCGGCGAGCCGGTGCCCCGGCACGAGGAGTGGGTCGCCTCCCGCAGGGGCGGCGGCAGCGGGTAGGCGGGCGACCCGCAGCCGCCCGCCTATCCGGCTCGCCCGCCTATCCCACTAGGGGTACTTCTGGTTCGCGCCCGCCCTATCGCCCAGCGCGAGCGTGCGCTTGCGACTCTCGCCGGTGCCGATCGCCGGATACATCGTCTGGACATCGTTGAGGATGTGCTCCAGCCCGAGCGGGTGACCCAGCTCGTGCGTCAGAACCGCCTGCACGTCGAAAGCGCCGGCTGTCCCGTTGCAGCCACCGCTCGCGTCGGCGCCGCCGGTCAGATCGTCCGACCAGGGGTACTTTGAGTTCAACAGGGTGTCGGACTCGATCACCGTGCTGCCGGAGATGAAGAAGCGGGTTACGCCCACGGCGCTGCCGATCTTGCCGAAGGCGACCAGGTTCACGCCGTCGAGCCGCGAGCGAGTGGCTGTCGTCGTGGACCCGGTGTTGAACGCGCTGTTCGGCACGTCCGTGTTGCCCTCCCACTCGCCGACAGCCCCGTTCAGCGCGCCCACGAGGTCAACGCCCGCGGGGACGTTGAGGCCGTTCGTCGCCAGGTTGAGCGTGGACACCTTCCAGCCTCCAAGCGTGAACGCGGCTGCGCTGTCCGAGTCGCTTGGCGCAACGCATTGCCCGAGCGGCGGTCCAAACCGCGGCTTGAGCTCGTAGACGGCCTCGCGAACCGAGCTCCGATCCGCGAACGCCGGAGCGGCCAGCATCCCGCATACGGCAGCAATCGACACCGCGAGAGCGAGCGCGGGTCGCCATGATCTGATCATCGGGCCTCCTTCTGCCTTTGGACGTGATCCTACCCCCGGCGCGGTTGAGACGCACGGCCGCGAGGAGCGCGTCGCGGCCGTAGTGGGCGGCCGGCCCGGTCGCTGCCGTATAACCCGTCGATGGCCGATCGGAAGGGACCGCCCACCGGGCGGGTGAACCGGACGGCCCGCTTCGGCGGGCTGGTGGCGGGTCAGAGCCTTCGCTACGCAGGCACGCGCCTCGCCAACCGCACCCGCAGCGAGGAAGGCGCGCAGCGCGCGATGGAGGAGCGGTCGATGTCGATCGCTCGCGAGCTGGTCGAGCAGCTCGGGCAGATGCGCGGCGCGGCGATGAAGGTCGGGCAGGTGCTCTCGACGGTCGACTTCGTGGCGATTCCCGAGGAGGAGCGCGAGCACTTCAAGGAGACGCTGGCGTCGCTGCGCGACCAGGTCCCGCCGGTGCCGTTCAAGCGGATGGAGAAGCTGATCCGCGAGGAGCTCGGCGGGCCGGTGTCGGAGTTCTTCAGCGACTTCGAGGAAGAGGCGTTCGCCGCCGCGTCGATCGGCCAGGTCCACCGCGCGACCACGACGGACGGGCGGCAGGTGGCGGTGAAGGTGCAGTATCCGGGCGTTGCCGAGGCGGTCGAGGCCGACCTGCGCAACATCCAGGTCTTCCTCCCGCTCGTGAAGCGCCTGGCTCCGGGGCTCGACGCGAAGGCGCTCGCGGCTGAGCTGCGAGAGCGCGTCTCCGAGGAGCTCGACTACGAGCTCGAGGCCCAGAACCAGCGCCAGGTCGAGCGTGCCTTCCGCGGGCATCCGTTCATCCACGTGCCGGCGGTCGACACGTCGCTCTCGACCCGGCGCGTGCTCGTGACCGAGTACGTCGCGGGCCTGCGCTTCCCCGAGGTCAAGCGGCTCGACGAAGCGGACCGCGACAGGTTCGGCGAGATCCTCTTCCGTTTCTACTACTCGCTGCTGCTGCGGCTCTCGCGCGTGTCGGGCGACCCGCACCCCGGCAACTACCTGCTGCGTCCCGACGGCCGGGTGACGTTCCTGGACTTCGGGCTCATGCGGCAGATCGACCCGGAGTACCTGGCCGGCGAGCAGGCCCTGGCGCGTGCGGTCGTGGCGGGCGATGCCGAGGAGACGTACCGCTGGTTCGCGAAGCTCGGCTACCTGCCGGAGCCGGAGGCGTTCGAGTCCGACGCCGTGCTCGCGCAGCTCACGCTCGCCGGCGAGTGGTTCCTGGTCCCGGGCTTCAGGCGGCTCTCGCCCGAGTACGTGAGCGAGCTGATGGAGGCGGGAGGCTCCCCGCGCTCGCCCTACTTCGACCAGATGCGCCGCCAGACGGTTCCCCCGCAGGCGCTCCTGATCCGGCGAATGGAAGCGTTGATCTTCGCCGTGCTGGGCGAGCTCCGCGCCGGCGCCGACTGGCACGCCCTGGCGAGCGAGTTCTTCGCGGACGCGCCACCCTCGACCCCGCTCGGCGAGCAGGACGCCGCGTTCTGGAAGGGACGCCGGCCCTAGCGGACCTGGACCGGTACCTCTTGGACCGCGTTGGCCCCGTAGCCCAGGGCGTTCCATTCGGGCTCCTCCGGCTGCGTGCGACCGGCGTAGTCGGTCGCGCGAGCGCGCACGGTGGTCGGGCCCGGCCGCTCCACGCGCGTGATCAGCTCCCACCACTGCCAGCTGTGGGGATGCCGCTCGCCGACTAGGCGGGCCTGCTGCCAGGGAGCATCGCCGACTCTGGCCTCGACTCGGGCTATCGGCCCGGCGCCGGACCACGCGACTCCTCGGATGACGAGATCGCCCTGCTCAACCTCTGCGTCCGCTCCCGGCTCGGTGATCAGGGCGCGCACCCTCTGCAGGGTTACCGGCTCTCTGACCAACCGCCCATCGCGCTCCCACTCATAGAGGTATCGATCGGCCTGGAAGAAGCCTCTGAACGCCTTGTCGACGACCTCGATGTCCGTAAGCCACTTGACCGAGGCCATGCCGTACCAGCCCGGCACGACCAGGCGCAGCGGGTAGCCGTGCTGGATCGGGAGCGCCTCGCCGTTCATCGCGTACGCCAGCAGGGCTCCGGTGTCCCGGGCCTCGTCGATCGTCAGGCTCCGCTCGAAGTGAATGGTCTCCGCTCGCCCTTCCACCGTCCCTCCGTCGGCGCCCCGGAAGACGACCTCTGCCGCTCCCCCGCTGATGCCGGCCCGGTCCAGGACCTCGACCAGCGGAACTCCGGTCCACTCGGCCGTGCTGACCGCGCCGAGACTCCACTGCTCGCCGGATGCCGGAGGATCGAGCACCACTCGTCCGTTGCCGGCGCACTCCAGCGTCACAACCTCCGTCTGCGCGGGCATCTGCTGGATGGCTCGCAGGCCGAGGCTGAGCGGTCGCTCCACGAGACCGCCGACATCGAGTCGCCAGGCCGAGGCGTCCGGGCTCGGAATCTGAAAGTGGTTGCGCACGTAGAAGTGCGCGTTCGGCATCGTGACACCGATCAGGGCCGGGATCGACGTCTCGCAGTTGAGCGGATGCGCGCGGTGGACGACCAGGCCGGCCTCGATGGCTCGCTGGCAGGCTTCCTCCGGATCGAGAGCCGGAACGGTCTCGTCCACTGCCGGCATCGGCTCGGCGCAACCCCCGCTGGCCACGACTCTCGCGCAAGTCGTCGCCGGGTAGACATCCACGCTGCCGGCCATCGCGAAGGGCTTCATGAAGTTGCGGACACGGTCCTCGTCGCTCGACTCGAGGATCATGTAGACGGTGTGCTCGTCCTGCACGACCGCCTCCGCCTGGACATCCACGCCGTGTTCCCCGGAGCCGCTCAGTTGGTTCAGGAGCATCGCGCCCAGAGCGGGGTCTTCGGCCGGGCAACGGTCCGGCTGATGCTGATGGCGGACGACGAAGAGGGCCACTTGCCAGTCCTCGTGTTCAGGGTTTAGCAGCCGCCGTCCAGGGCGGCAAGGCCGCGACCCTACGAAGCCACGGGGCCGCTGCCGTCCATGCCGGCGCGGCGGAGCAGCTCCGCGCGCACGAAGCCGTCGAGGTCGCCGTCGAGCACCCGGTTCACGTCGCCGACCTCGTAGTTGGTGCGGTGGTCCTTGACCATCGTGTACGGCTGCATCACGTAAGAGCGGATCTGGGAGCCCCAGCCGACATCCTGCGCCTCGCCCTTCTCGCGGGCCAGCTCCTCCCGCCGCTTCTGCTCCTGCAGCTCGAGCAGCTTCGAGCGGAGCAGCGCCATCGCGGTCGCCTTGTTCGACGACTGCGAGCGCTCGTTCTGGCACTGCACGACGATTCCCGTCGGCCGGTGCGTGATCCGGACCGCCGAGTCCGTCTTGTTCACGTGCTGCCCGCCCGCCCCGGACGCCCGGTAGGTGTCGATCTGGAGGTCGCCCTCGTCCAGGTCCACGTCGACGGCCTCGTCCACGAGCGGCGACACCTCCACGAGGGCGAAGCTCGTGTGCCGGCGGGAGGACGCGTCGAAGGGCGATATGCGGACTAGGCGGTGGACCCCCTTCTCGGCGGAGAAGAGGCCGTAGGCGTTCTCGCCGCGCGCGAAGAAGGTCGCCGACTTGATGCCGGCCTCCTCTCCGGGGCTCACCTCGGCGAGCTCCACCTGGAAGCCGCGCCGCTCGGCCCAGCGCATCTCCATGCGGAGAACGATCTCGGCCCAGTCCTGCGCGTCCGTGCCGCCGGTCCCCGCGTGCACCGAGACGACCGCGTCGCCCTGGTCGTAGCGGCCGGAGAACAGCCGCTCCTCCTCCAGCTCCTCGAGCTTCTCGCGCACGGCGGTGCGCTGGTCGTCGAGCTCCGCGCCGATCGACTCGTCCTCCTCGGCCAGCTCCTCGAGAGCATCGAGGTCGTCGAGGTCGGATTCGAGCTGACGGTACGTGTCGAGCGTGCGCTGCACGCGAGAGTGCTCGGCGGAGACCCGCGCGGCGCGCTCCTGGTCGTTCCAGAAGCCCTCCGTGCCCATCTCCTTCTCGAGCGCGCTCAGGCGCTCGCTCAGTCCGTCCGGGTCAAAGGTAGTCCGCGAGCAGCTTGAGCTGGTCGCGGAGGGGCGACGCGCTAGCAGCCATGCGCTACGCCCCGTGGCACTTCTTGTATTTCTTGCCTGAGCCGCACCAGCAGGGGTCGTTGCGGCCCGGCTCCTTGTCGACGTGGCGGGGCTCGATCGCCCGCAGCGGCTCGGCTGCCGGGTCCGGCGCGTAGCCGCCCGCCTCGACCGCGGCGCCCGCCGGCACGGCCGCCCCTCCAGCGGCGGCCGCCGCGAGCGCGCTCGGCTGGTCTGCGGCGGTGCCGCCCGCGTACTGGAGACCGCGCGTGGAGCTGGTGTTGGCGGTCCCGCCCCACGCCTGCTGGCCGGCGCCGTTGCCGCCCTCCACCTCGACCTCGACGTTGAAGATGTAGCGCGCGAACTCCTCCCAGATCGCGTTCATCAGCGATCCGAACATGTCGAAGCCCTCGTTCTTGTACGCCACGAGGGGATCGATCTGGGCGAACCCCCGCAGGTGAATGCCCTCGCGCAAGTAATCCATGTCGTGCAGGTGCTCGCGCCAGCGCTCGTCGATGATCTGGAGCAGGATGTAGCGCTCGAGCGCACGCATCAGCTCCGCGCCCAGCTCCTCCTCGCGCTCGTCGTAGGCCTTCACCACGTCCTCGCGCAGGTCCCTGGTCAGGGCCTCGCGGTCGAGCGTCTGAGGATCGATGTCCTCGGGCGCGATCGCGACCGGGAACAGCTGCTCGAGCTGGGTCAGCAGGCCGTCGACGTCCCAATCCTCGACGTAGTCGCCGACCAGGTACTGCTCGCAGAGCCGCTCGACCACCTCGGCGATCTGCTCGCGCGCCGTGCCCGACATGTCCTCGCCCTCGAGGATGCGGTCGCGATATTCGTAGATCACCTCGCGCTGCTGGTTCATCACGTCGTCGTACTCGAGCACGCGCTTGCGGATGAGGAAGTTCTGCTCCTCGACCTTCTTCTGGGCGTTCTCGATCTGCTTCGTGAGCATCTTCGAGTCGAGCGGCTGCTCCTCGCCTTCCTCGTCCACCGGGCCGAGGCGATCGAGGATCCGGTAGATGCGGTCGCCCGCGAAGAGGCGCACGAGGTCGTCCTCGGCAGAGAGGTAGAAGCGCGACTCGCCCGGGTCACCCTGGCGGCCCGAGCGGCCGCGAAGCTGGTTATCGATGCGGCGCGACTCGTGCCGTTCCGTGCCGAGGATGAACAGGCCGCCCGCCTCGAGCACCTTGGCTCGGTCCTCGTCGACCCGGCGCTCGAACTCCGGGAACGACTGATCCCATGCCCTGTCGAAGTCGTCGGTCCCGGGCTCGAGGCCGCGCTGCACGAGCTCGCGCTGCGTGAGGTGCTCGGCATTGCCGCCGAGCTTGATGTCGACGCCGCGTCCCGCCATGTTCGTCGCGATCGTGACCGCGCCCGAGCGGCCGGCCTCGGCGATCGTCTCACCCTCGCGCTCGGCGTGCTCGGGCTTGGCGTTGAGGACCGTGTGCTTGATGCCGCTCTTCTGGAGCCGGTCCGAGAGCAGCTCCGAGACCTCGACCGAGATCGTGCCCACGAGCACCGGCTGGCCCCGCTCGTGGCGCTCCTCGATCTCGCCCAGCACCGCCTTCCACTTGCCGTCCTTGGTCTTGAAGATGTGGTCGTTGCGGTCGGCGCGCACCATCGGCATGTTGGTCGGCACCTCGACGACCTGGAGCTTGTAGATCTTCATGAACTCGGTCGCCTCGGTGAGCGCGGTGCCGGTCATGCCCGCGAGCTTGTCGTAGCGGCGGAAGTAGTTCTGGTAGGTGATCGTGGCGACCGTCTGGTTCTCCTCCTGGATCGCCACGCCCTCCTTGGCCTCGACGGCCTGGTGCAGGCCCTCCGACCAGCGCCGGCCCTCGAGGATGCGGCCGGTGAACTCGTCGATGATCTTCACCTCGCCGTCGATCACCGCGTAATCGACGTCGCGCTTGTAGAGCGACTCGGCCTTGAGCGACTGGATCAGGTGGTTGACCAGGTTGCCGTGCTCCGCCAGGTACATGTTGTCGATGCCGAGGAACTTCTCGGCCTTCTCGACGCCGCGCTCGGTGATGGCCACCGTCTTGTGCTTCTCGTCGGGCTCGTAGTCGAAGTCCGCGACGTACTCCTTCGACTTGGCCTCGAGCCCCTCGGGCTTCTTGCCGGGCTCCAGCATCGGGGCGAGCTTCGCGAACCGGTAGTAGAGGTCCGCGGCCTGCTCGGGCGCGCCCGAGATGATCAGGGGCGTGCGCGCCTCGTCGATCAGGATGTTGTCGACCTCGTCGACGATCGCGAAGGGGTGCCCGCGCTGGTACTTCTCCTCGATCGACATCGCGAGGTTGTCGCGGAGGTAGTCGAAGCCGAACTCGGAGTTCGTCCCGTAGGTGACGTCCGCGGCGTATGCGCCGTGCTTGAGGTCGTCACGCTCGCCGGCCTGGATCACGCCGACGGTGATGCCGAGCATGTCGTAGATCGGCTTCATCCAGTTGGCGTCGCGGCGGGCGAGGTAGTCGTTGACCGTCACGAGGTGGACGCCCTTGCCCGCGAGCGCGTTGAGCGCTATCGGCAGCGTGGCGGTGAGCGTCTTGCCCTCGCCGGTCTTCATCTCGGCGATCGAGCCGTCGTGAAGCACCATCCCGCCGATCAGCTGGACGTCGAAATGCCGCTGGCCGAGGGAACGGCGGGCCGCCTCGCGCGTCAGCGCGAATGTCTCGAAGAGCAGGTCGTCGAGCGACTCCCCGCCCGCGTGACGCTCGCGCAGCTGATCAAACTCCTCGCGAATCTCGTGGTCCTCGAGCAGCTCCATCTCGGGCTCGAGATCGTTGATCCGAGCGACCTGGCTCTCGAAGACCTTGAACTTCTTGCCCTCGCCGACGCGAAGGGCGCGGTCGATTATCGACATCCCAGCGAGGTTAGCAATGGGCAGGGACCCGAACCAGGCGGCCTCAGGGCGTCCGCGCGGCGTCGCGGGGCAGCTCGAACGGCTCGGCCTGCGCCCCCGTCAGGCCGGCCTCCGCGAGGGCCTCTTCGCGGTCCAGATAGACCTCGACGCGGCTGAACCGCTCGCCCCGCAGGCGCCACAGATGGGCTCCCCGCGTGGCCGTCTCCGCCCCGCTTCCCTTGCCGCGGGCGACGAGCGTCAGGTAGACGACGGCGCGGTCGCCGCCGTCGAACAGGAGCTCGGGCTCGAAGCGCCACTCGTCCCACACCTGACCGAACCCCCGGAAGAGCGCATTGACGCCCTCGAGGCCGCGCACCTCGTCGAGATCGGGGTAGGCGGCCGGCAGCCGGATCTCGAAGTCGGGATGAGCCAGAGCGCGGAAGACGTCGTCGAACTCGCCGGCCGCCTGGCGTCGGAATTCCCAGGTCGGGTACAGGCGGCGGAGCTCCTGGACCGCCCGGTGCGGCACGCCCGTCAGGGAGCCGTGGGTTGCTGTGACGGGCCCGGCTGGGCCTTCGCCGCTTCGCGCCGGCTGCGCCGCTTGTCGCGGTGCCGCTTGACCTGGCGGGCGAGCTCGTCGGCCACGGCGTTGACCGAGCGCGTCAGGCTCTGCGACGCCTCGCGAGCGCGCAGCAGTGTGCCCTTCAGGTGGAGGGTGACTTCCACGACCTGCGAGTCCTTGATCTTGGGATTCCGCTCCTCCCAGACCTCGACCTCGAGGCGGGCGAGCGGCGACACCTGCCTTGCGATCTTCTCGAACCTCTTCTCGACGCGCTGCCGAAGCTCGTCCCCGACCGCCACGTTGCGCCCTCTGATCTCGATGCGCATCGGTCCTCCTCGGATCGCAAGTGTCCGTCCTCGAAAGCGATCGTACAGCCCACGGCAAGGCTTCCGGGCGGCCTCTCAGCCATCAGCGGCCCGGCGTCCTTGCGTACGCCACAGCGGCCACCGAGAGCGCGCCGCCGCGCTCGAGCGCCCGCGCGCAGGCGGCGAGCGTCGCGCCGGTGGTGACGACGTCGTCGACGAGGACCGCCTCGGGCGGGACGCGAGCCCCCGCGCGAAGGTCGATGCCGCCCTCTATGCCGCCGAGGCGCGCGGCACGCGTGCGGCCCACCTGGGTCGCTTCGGATCCGGACCGCTCCAGGCAGTCCGCGAGCGGGCGTCCGCTGCGCGCGGCGAGCTCTGCGGCGATCCGCTCGGCCTGGTTGAAGCCTCGCCTCCGCAGGCGCGCCGGGTGCAGCGGTACCGGCACCAGGCTCGCGCCGGCGAGCAGCCCAGGCGGCGCGCCTGCCGCGATCTGCGACGCCATCGTGCCGGCCACGCGGGCGGCGCTCCGGAACTTGAGCGCGCGCACCATGCCCCGGGCCGGACCCGCGTAGGCGAGCGGCACCCACAGCTCGAGCCCGGCCAGCGGGAGCGGCTCCGGGGACAGCCAGCGGAGGTCGCGGCGGCAGGCGCGGCAGAGCGGCTCGAGCGCGCCTGCCCAGGCACCACAGCCCACGCAGAGCGGCGGCGCGAAGATCGACAGGACGCGCGCGAGGCCCACGGGCCGAGCATCCCGCGCCACGGCTCACGACAGAACACGCCGCTGCCACAATCGAGCGCCGAGTGACGCATCCGGACCTGCACTGGAACTTCGACCCGGCGCCGATCCTGGCGATCGCGTTCTGGTTCTCGCTCTACGCGTGGCGCTTCCGCCACGCGCGCGCCGAAGCCGGCGGCCGCGGCGCCGGCTGGCCGCAGGCCCTCGCGGCCACCGGCGCCCTGCTCGCGCTACTCGCGGCGATCGTCTCGCCGATCGACGGACTGGGCGAGGACTACCTGTTCTCGATGCACATGGTCCAGCACGTCCTGCTCGGGGACATAGCCCCGCTCCTGATCCTGTTGGCGCTCTCGCGCGTGATCATGCGCCCCGCGACGCGCCGCCTGGTGGCCGTCGAGCGCGCGCTCGGCCCGTTCGCCCATCCGCTGACCGGAATCGCGCTTTGGTTCGTGCTCCTCTACCTCTGGCACATCCCGGCGCTGTACAACGCGGCGCTCGAGCACCCGGTCGTCCACGCGCTCGAGCACGCCTCCTTCTTCACCGCCGGCATCGCGGTCTGGTGGCCGCTGATCCAGCCTGTCCCGATGCGTCGCCGGATGACGGGACTGTGGCCGTTCGCGTACATCGGAACGGCCAAGCTCGGCCTCGGCGTGCTCGGGCTCTTCCTGGCGTGGTCGGGCACGGTCGCCTACTCCTACTACGAGCACGTCCCGCGTATCTGGGGCCTGTCGGCGCTGGAGGACCAGAACCTCGGTGGCGCGCTGATGATGGTCGAGCAGTCGCTCGTACTCGTGACCGTCTTCGTCGTCCTGTTCGTCCGCATGCTCGCGCAGTCGGAGGAGGAGGAGCGCCGGCGCGAGCGGCTCGAGGACGCGGCCGCCGCGCTGTGAGCGTCCTGCTCGAGCGGCTCGGCGTCCGAATGCCGGTCGTCCAGGCCGGCATGGCCGGCGGCATCGCTCGTCACGAGCTCGCCGCCGCGGTCTCGGAGGCGGGCGGACTCGGGACGATCGGCACACTGCCGCCCGGCGCTCTCGCGGAGGAGATCGGGGCCGCGAGGCGGTTGACGTCGGGGCCGATCGCAGTGAACGTGCTCCTGCCGTTCGCGCGCCGGGGCCACTGGCCGGTCGCCGCCGAGGCGGACGCCGTGGTGACGTTCTGGGGGCCGCCGCGGCGACGCACGCGCGGGATCTGGCTGCACCAGTGCGGATCCGTGAGCGAGGCCCTCGCGGCTCGCGCGGCCGGCGCCGACGGCGTGATCGTGCAGGGCGCCGAGGCCGGTGGGCACGTGCGCGGTGAGCTGCCGGCACTCGAGCTGCTCGCCCGTGCTCGCGCAACGCTGCCGGCGGGCTACCCGGTGCTGGTTGCCGGCGGCATCGCGGACGCTGACGACGTTCGCCGCAGCCTCGAGGCGGGCGCCGACGCCGCCGTGCTCGGCACCCGCTTCCTCATGACCGAGGAAAGCGCCGCGCATCGGTCCTACAAGCAGCGCCTGATCGAGGGCCGCGAGACCGTGCTGACGGAGCTCTTCGGACTCGGCTGGGCCGCTCCCCACCGGGTGCTGTGGAACAGGGCCACCGAGCGATGGCTCGCGTCCGACCCGCGGGGCCCGGCCTCGGTGCGCGCTCTGACCCGGGTCACCGCGCCGCTTCTGGCACGAACGCCGCCCGCGCTCCAGGCGCGGCTCCTGGCCGCACAGCGCCCGGGCATCCCCTTCCTCAGCCCAGCGCCACCCGCGCGCGACGCGCCAGGCAACCTGCTCGACGCGGGCGCGCTCTACGCGGGTGAAACGGTCGCGCGCATACGCGACGTGCGGCCTGCCGGCGAGCTCGTCCCCGAGCTGGCAGGCGCGTGAAGGTCCGGGCGGCGGGTCGCCGCTTCGCGCTGGCTGCCGCCGTCGTCGCGCTCGCGGCGGTCGCTGCGGTGGGCATCGCGGCACTCGTGGGTGGGAGCGACAGCGGGCCACGGCTGCTCGGCGGGGACGGTGCGCTCGACCCGGGCGAGGTCAGGGACTTCGACCCCCTCGCCTACGACCAGGACCAGGAGGAGGACTTCCTGAGACGCGGCCGTGACGGCTACGCGCACGTGCTCTACGAGAAGAGCCCGGGCGGCGTGGAGGCGAGCGCGGCCCGAACGGCCCGCTGGCGAGGGCAGGTGGAGGCTGCCGCCGAGCGTGCCGGGGTCGACGGAGACACGCTCGAGGCGCTCGTGTTCCTCGAGAGCGGCGGCCGCCCGGACGTGATCGCCGGCGATGACGCCCGCGATGCGGCGGGGCTCGCCCAGATCCTGCCCGGGACCGCGGTCGACCTGCTCGGCATGTCGGTCGACCTCGAGCGCAGCCGCCGCCTGACGAGGCGGATCGCCCGCGACAGCCGGCGGGCGGTCGAGGCGCGCACGCGCGCCCGGCGGCGCGCCGCGGCCCGCAGGGCCGTCGAGGCGAGCGCGGAGC
>JBKPHS010000183.1:0-9739 GCA_046729975.1 Actinomycetota bacterium | reverse complement strand
GCGTCGATGTCGCGGAGCAGCTCGGTCGCGATGCTCGCCAGCCGGGCCTCCGTGTATCGCATCGCGGCCGGCGGGTCGTTGTCGATCGACCCGAAGTTGCCCTGGCCGTCGACCAGCGGGTAGCGCTGCGCGAAGTCCTGCGCCAGCCGCACCAGCGTGTCGTAGATGGCGGCGTCCCCGTGCGGGTGATAGTCGCCCATCACGCGCCCCACGACGTTCGCGCACTTGCGATACGGCCGGTTCGGCTGCAGGCCGGCCTCGTGCATCGCGTAGAGCACGCGGCGGTGGACGGGCTTGAGCCCGTCGCGCACGTCCGGCAGCGCGCGGCCCACGATCACGCTCATCGCGTAATCGAGGTACGAGGACCGCATCTCCTTCTCGAGGTCGCGATCCTCGATGTAGCCGCCGCTCAAATGGTCGACAGAAGCCACTAGCTGCCGCCTTCCTGGGGGCTGGGGCCGGGGGCTGGGGACTAAACGTCAAGATTCGTGACCTCCCTGGCGTGGTTCTCGATGAACTCCCGCCGGGGCTCGACCTTGTCGCCCATCAGCATCGAGAAGATCTGGTCGGCGGCGGAGGCGTCGTCGATCGTGACTCGCTGAAGCGTGCGCCTGCCCGCATCCATCGTGGTGTCATAGAGCTGGTCCGGGTTCATCTCGCCGAGCCCCTTGAAGCGCTGCAGCTGCACGCCCTCCTTGGCGACGTCGAGCACGGCCCGCCGCAGGTCCTCGAACGACAGCGCCTGGTCCTCCTTCTTGCCGAGCTTGACCCGGAAGGGAGGCGTGCCGGCGAGCGCCTTGAGCTGCGCGTGCACGCTGACGAAGCTGTGGTAGTCGCTCGAGCCGAGCATGTCGCGCCGCAGCCGGTGCGTCGCTGCCGAGCCGGTCTTGCGCTCGACCGCCCGCACGACCAGGTCGACCGGGTCCTGTGAGACCAGCTCCACCTCGTAGGGCTCGCCCTCGGGCGTCTCCTTGCCGAGCAGCTCGATCACGCTCTCGGCATCGGTGATCTCCTCGTCGAGGATCTGCGACTCCTCGAGGAAGGTGATCGTCTCGTGGCCGTACTCGGCGCGGAGCGACGACGCCCAGCCCTCGTACTGCTTGAGCAGGCGGACGAACTTCTGCCAGCGCGCGTGCGTGAGCTTGAACTGCTGGCCGGCCCGGTCGAAGACGTCCATCTTCTCGAGCTTGTCGCGCAGCAGGAAGTCCTCGAGCTCCGACTCCTTCTCGATGTAGAGCTCCTGATTGCCGGCCTTCAGCTTGTACAGCGGCGCCTTGGCCAGATAGACGTAGCCCGCCTCGATCAGCTCGGCCATCTCCCGGAACAGGAAGGTGAGGACGAGCGTGCGGATGTGGGCGCCGTCCACGTCGGCGTCGCACATGACGATCACCTTGTGGTAGCGCGCCCGCTCGAGGTCGAACTCCTCGCGGATCCCGGTCCCGATCGCAGTGATCATCGCCTGGATCTCCTGGTTCGAGAGGACCTTGTCGATGCGGTTCTTCTCGGCGTTGATGATCTTGCCGCGCAGCGGCAGGACCGCCTGGGTGTTGCGGTCCCGGCCCTGCTTGGCCGAGCCGCCGGCCGAGTCGCCCTCGACCACGAACAGCTCCGCCAGCGCCGGGTCGCGAACAGAGCAGTCGGCGAGCTTGCCCGGCAGCGTGGAGTTCTCGAGCGCCGACTTGCGCCGAGTGAGGTCGCGAGCCTTGCGGGCGGCCTCCCTAGCGCGGGCAGCCTGCACGGCCTTCCTGATGATCGCGCGCGCCTCGCTCGGGTTCTCCTCGAGGAACTCGGAGAGGCCCTTGTTCACAGCGGCCTGCACGAAGCCCTCGACGGGCGGGTTGCCGAGCTTGGTCTTGGTCTGACCCTCGAACTGCGGGTCCTGGACCTTTACGGAGATGATCGCCGTGAGGCCCTCGCGCACGTCCTCGCCCTGGAGGTTGTCCTCCTTCTCCTTCAGCTCGCCGTGGGACCGAGCCCAGGCGTTGACCGTGCGCGTCAGGGCCGAGCGGAAGCCGGACAGGTGCGAGCCGCCCTCGTGCGTGTTGATGTTGTTGGCAAACGAGAGCAGCGACTCCTGGTAGGAGTTGTTCCACTGCATGGCGACCTCGACCTCGCCGACGTCGCTCGACTCCTCGAAGTAGACGACCTTCTTGTGGATCGGCTCGCGCGTGCCCTGCGTGTGCAGGTAGTTGACGAAGTCGCGGATGCCGCCGTCGTACTTGAAGGTCGCGCGGAAGCCCTCGCCGCGATCGTCGACGAAGTCGATCCGGAGGCCCTTCGTGAGGAAGGCCATCTCGCGGAAGCGCTGCTCGAGCACCGAGCGGTCGTAGTCGATCTCCTCGAAGATCTCGAGGTCCGGCATGAAGGTGATGCGAGTGCCGTGGCGGTCTGTCTTCGCACCCTTCGCGAGATCCGCCTTGGGAATCCCCCGCTCGTACGACTGGGTCCACTCGTGGCCCTCTCGCCAGACGGTCAGGTCGAGCCGCTCCGAGAGCGCGTTGACCACCGAGACGCCCACGCCGTGCAGGCCGCCGGAGACCTTGTAGCCGCCGCCGTCGCCGAACTTGCCGCCGGCGTGCAGGACGGTGAGAACGACCTCGGCGGCCGGGCGGCCCTGCTTCTCGTGCAGGCCCACCGGGATGCCGCGGCCGTTGTCGGTGACCGTGATCGAGTTGTCGGGATGTATGACGATCTCGACGTGGTCGGCCTCGCCGGCGAGCGCCTCGTCGACGGAGTTGTCCACGACCTCGTAGTTCAGGTGGTGAAGGCCCCGCAGACCCGTGGAGCCGATGTACATCCCTGGGCGCTTGCGCACGGCCTCGAGGCCCTCGAGGACGGTGATGTCCTTAGCCCCGTAGCTATTCGATCGGTTGGCGCCCGTGGCGCCCTTCTTCTTGGCCAAGCGTCCCTTTCCGGTTTCGTGGGCGCGCGGACCTGCCCGCGCGCGTTCACGTCGCGCGGAGGCGGCTCCCGCGCGTCCATTTACGCAACGAAAGCCCCGATCCCGAGCGCTTCCACAGGGGGTCGGGGCCTGTGCGAATTAACTGTTGTTAGGTTAGCAGACCGACGGACGAAATCTGCCGCTCGCGAGTTACAAAATACCCGCAAATCCCGCAAAAACGTAAACCCTGAACCGAGTCCGGGTTTCCACGCGTTACGGGCGCCGAGGGGGACGTGTCGCGACGAACCGCAGGGCCCGCACCGGGCCGGCGCCGAGGGCGGCGTTCAGCCCCTCGAGGAGGTCTGGCGAAAGCAACTCGAGCTCCTGCGCCCAGACCGACGAGCTGCACGAGACCGTCACCGTCCCGTCACGCTCCGAGCTAGGCTCGGACTCCGCCGCCACGGTCGGCCCGGCGACCTCGCGCCAGTGCTCCTGGACACGCGCGAGGGTCGTGGCCGGCGCCGCAGACCGAGCCACGGACTCGAGCGCGGCGGAGAGCGGGCGCAGACCGGGACGCCTCACGCCGCCATCGCCCCCGTGGGCGAGGTGACCGTACCCGCTGCGACGCTCAGCACGACCGTCCCGGGCAGGCGCGATCCCGGGACGTGATCGGGATCCGTGGTCGTTATGAGCGCCTGCCCCCCGGCGCGCACGAGCTCGGCCAGGTGCTCACGCCTCGCGGTGTCGAGCTCGGACATCACGTCGTCGAGCAGCATCACTGCCGGGCGGCCGTGGCCGGCCAGCACGTCTCGCTCGGCGAACAACACCGCGAGCAGCGCGAGCCGCTGCTGGCCCTGCGAGCCATAGGCCCGCAACGCGAGGCCGCCGTGGAGGAGCGCGAAGTCGTCGCGGTGCGGGCCGTGCTCGGTGAAGCCGCGCTCGATGTCGGCCTGCCGGCGGGCGGCCAGCTCCTCTCGAAGAGCGCCTTCGTCCGCGGACGCTGCCCGTGGCCGGTAGGCGAGCTCGGCGACGTCCTGCAACCCGAGCTCGGCCCCCCGCGCCTGGAAGGCCGGCGCGAGCAATCCGGCGGCCTCGGCCCGATCGTGCATCAGCGCCGTCCCGTGACGGGCAAGCTCGGCGTCCCAGGCATCGAGGACCTCTGGCCGCGCCGCGCGGCGCGCGAGCAGGGCATTGCGTTGGGCGAGCGCGCGAGAGTAGGCAGCACGATTGCCCGCGCGCGCCGGCCACAGAGCCGCCGTGAACTGGTCGACGTGCGCGCGGCGGAGGCCTGGCGAGCCCTTCACGAGCTCCAGCCGGTCCGGCAGGAAGACGCTCACGAGCGGGCGCGCGGCACCGGCGACCAGGCGATCCGCGGCGGCGCCGTCGATCCGTATGCGCTTG
This sequence comes from Actinomycetota bacterium, assembly GCA_046729975.1. Taxonomy (GTDB): domain Bacteria; phylum Actinomycetota; class Thermoleophilia; order Solirubrobacterales; family Thermoleophilaceae; genus JBKPHS01. The sequence continues at coordinate 5,457 of JBKPHS010000183.1, read as the reverse complement.
GGCTCGCCCGGCTCGAAGCCGACCTCGAGCCGGCGCGTCGAGTCCTCATCCTCGACCTCGGCAGTCACGCGCGTGAGTGAAGCGCCGAGGCGCACGACCTCGCGCTCGTTCGAGGTGCGACAGGAGCGGCCGGTGCAGGCGAAGTAGACGGCTTCGAGGAGGTTGGTCTTCCCGGCGCCGTTCGCGCCCGCGACGACAGTGAGGGCGGGTCCGAGATCGAGCTCCGCCCGCTCGTAGTTGCGGAAGTCGCGCAGGGTTACGCGCGTGACGCGCATGCCGCCTCGACCTAGATGGCTGATCCCACTGCCATCTAAACGTTCAGCCTGATCGGCATGACGAGGTAGATGAAGCCGCCGTCGTCGCCCGACTGGATCAATCCCGGCCGGAGGGGGCTGATCAGCTTCAGGATCAGCTCGTCCGACTCGGCGCTCTCGAGCCCGTCCCGGAAGAACTCCGGGTTGAAGCCGATCTCGAGGGGCTCGCCCTTGAATGGCACTGGCAGGCTCTCGCTCGCCTCGCCGATGTCCGGCGTCTGGGCCGAGACCTCGAGCGCGCCGTCGCTGAACCGCAGCCGCAGCGGGGCGTTCTTCTGCGCGAGCAGGCTGATCCGTCGCACCACCTCGAGCAGCTCGGCGCCGTTCAACCGGAGCTCGTGCTCGTACGCCTCGGGCAGGAGCTGGCGATAGTTCGGGAACCGACCTTCCACGAGCCGCGACGACAGCACGACTCCGTCGAGTACGAAGATCACCTGGTTCTCGAGCGCGGCGATCGAGATGTCCTCGGCTCCGTCGCCGGCCGCGATGCGGCTTAGCTCCTGGAGCGTTCGGGCCGGAACGTTCGCCTCGAGCGTCCCGTCCACCGGCTTCTCGAGCGTCGTCTCCTTGACGCTCAGACGGTAGGAGTCGGTCGCGACCATCCGGAGGTCGCGCTCGGACGCAGAGACGAGGACGCCGGTCAGGTGCGGTCGGGTCTCGTCGCGCGAGGCGGAGCGAGCGACGCGGCCGATCGTCTCCACGAACGCGCCGGCGGGGACGTGCATGGTGCCGGCGTCTCCGGCCTCGGGGAGGCGTGGGAAGTCGTCGGCGGGAAGCGTGCGCAGGTGGAACCTGGCAGGTCCGGACACGACTTCCACGTCCTGCTCGGCCGCGCGGTACTCCACGGACAGATCGTCCTTCGGCAGCGACCGGACCACGTCGAGCAGCAGCCGGCCCGGCAGGACCGCGGTCCCGGGGCGCTCGGGCGCGGCCTCCACCTGCACCCGGATGCCGAGCTCCATGTCGGTGGCCTGGAGCTCGACGCTGTCGCCCTCGGCTTTGACGAGAACGCCCGCGAGCGTCTGGATGGCGCTGCGCGTGGAGACGCCTCGCACGGCCACGCCGAGCCGCGATAGGAACGCTTCACGTGAAACAGAGAACTTCATCTAAGTCCGATCTGAGGCAGTTGGTGGTGTTGGGAAGTGGATAGCACCCGATGCTTGGCTTTGGGACGCGCTTTCGGCTGTGTCCGGAGGCGGGGGCAAGCTGTGAATTCTGTCAGCGGGCACGGTCGTCAAGCGGTCCCGCTCAGCCGGTCGCGCAGGCCTCGCACCCGGCGGATCGTCTCGTCGTTGTCGTCGAGCTCGGCGCTGATCTTGCGATGGGCGTGCAGGACGGTCGCATGATCGCGCCCGCCAAAGCTGCGTCCGATCGCCGGCAGGCTCTTGTCGGTCAGCTCTCGAGCGAGGAACATGGCGATCTGGCGCGCGAGCGCCACCGCTGGACGCCGATCGCGAGCGAGGAGTGTCTCGCGCTCGAGGCCGAAGTCGGCCGCGACGGCGTCCTGGATCTCGACGAGCGTGCAGGTCCGCTCGCGCGGCGGGTAAAGGCGGGCCAGGACCTCGCGGGCGAGCTCCGGGGACGCGTCCACGCCGCGGAGCGACGCGTAGGCCACCACGCGAACGAGGGCTCCCTCGAGAGCCCTTACGCTCGTCGTGACATGGCCCGCGATCTCGGCGAGCGTCGCGTCCGGGACGTCGTGCAGCGAGTCGAGCCGCGAGCGGTTCCGCAGGATGGCGAGCCGGACGGGAAAGCTCGGCGGCTGAAGGTCCGCGACGAGCCCGCAGGCGAAGCGTTCCTTGAGCCGCGCCTCGAACTCGATGAGGTCCCCCGGTGCCCTGTCGCTGGTGATCACGAGCTGGCTGCCGGACTCGTAGAGCGCGTTGAACGTGTGGAAGAACTCCTCCGTCGTGGCCAGCTTGTCGGCCAGGAACTGGACGTCGTCGATGAGCAGCACGTCGGCGCCGCGGAAGCGCTCGCGGAAGGAGCCGGTCTCGCGCCGCCGGACCGATCCGACGAACTCGCTGGTGAACTCCTCGACGGTCGCGTAGCACACGCGAAGCCCGCCACCGTAGAGCTGGACGTAATTGCCGATCGCGTGCAGCAGGTGCGTCTTGCCGAGGCCCGGCGAGCCGTAGATGAAGAGCGGGTTGTAGGCCTGACCCGGCAGCTCGGCGACGGCCAGCGACGCAGCGTGCGAGAGACGGTTGCCGTCGCCGATGACGAACTGCTCGAAGGTGTACTTGGGGTTCAACAGCTCGCGGCCGGGCGCCGGGGCGGCGCCTTCACCCTGCTCCGGCTCGGTCCAGCCCTGTCCGACCACGTCGACCTCCGCTCCGGGCCCGAGCACGCGCCGAGACGCTGTGGCGAGAACCCCGAGGTAGCGTTCCCTGACCCAGGCCTCGATGTGGCGCGGCGCCCTTACGTAGAGCCTGTTGGCGACTCGCGCGGCCGGCTCGAGCGGCTCGAGCCAGATGTGGAACGTGAAGTCCGTGACCTCTCGGCGGAGCTCACCGCGGACGGTGTCCCATAGGTTCTCGAGCTCTTCGGGCACGGGCTGTCGGACGGTCCTCCTCAGGCCGAGCGAGGGCACTCATTCAAAAGGCGTCGGGGCGGCCAACCGGTGGCCCGGCCGCGCCGAGGCGGCGAGTCTATACCGGCTCGCGGAGCGCCGGAAGGCCCGGGCCGGGGGGCCGGGAAGCCGAGCCCGCAAATCGCGCCGAAAAGAAAATCCGCACTGGCGCCGGGCCTGCCCGGCCACCCTCACCGGTTGCCCACAGGCTGTTCACAGCCGGTCGCCATGCGCGGCCTATACTGGACCGCTCCGCCCGGCGGACCCTCCCTGATGAAGCGGACCTACCAGCCGAAGAAGCGCAAGCGCGCCCGCACGCACGGGTTTCGTGCCCGCATGCGCACCCGCGCGGGTCGTCACCTGCTCGGACGCAGGCGCAGCAAGGGCCGTAAGCGGCTGACGCCGTAGCGATGGGCGGCCGTAGCGACGGGCCCGAGCGCCGGGCCGGCGGCGGGCGCCGCGGCAAGCGTAGGCGCCTCTCCCGCAGCGCCGAGTTCGAGCGCGTCTACCGGGACGGTCGCTCGCACGCGAACCGCTATCTGGTCGTGCACGCCTTCCCGCGCGCGGACGGCGACGAGTCGCCGCGGCTCGGCGTGTCGGTCGGCCGCAAGGTCGGCGGCGCCGTGGAGCGCAACCGCGTCAAGCGGCTCCTGAGGGAGGCGTTCTGGTCGGCGGCCGGCGAGCTGCCGTCCGGCCATGACTTCGTGCTGGTTGCCCGCCCGGACGCCGCGCCGCTGGCCCGCGAGCGGGGCGAGGAGGGCGTCGAGGACGCCCTGCGAGAGCTGCTCGCCGCCGCCGGACTCGCGCGTGAGGAGGCGGCGTGAGCGCGCTCCGAGTGATCGCGACGGCTCCCATACGCGCATATCAGAGGGTGATCTCGCCGGCCCTGCCGCAGCGCTGCAAGTACTACCCAAGCTGCTCGGAGTACGCCGTGCAGGCGATCAGGAGCTACGGCATACTGAGGGGGCTCGTCCTCGCCGTCTGGCGCCTGCTCCGCTGCAACCCGTGGAGCCACGGGGGCGTCGACCACGTGGAGGACCAGACCCTCTTCCAGCCGCGGCGAGGGCCCGCAGCCGAGACATAGACCGTGGTGTACGCGAACATCCTCCAGCCGCTGATCGACGTCGCCGACGCGATCCTCAAGTTCTGGCACGACCAGGCGGGCCTCAGCTGGGGCTGGTCGATCGTGATGATGACCGTCGTCGTCCGCCTCGCGATCCTGCCGCTCACGTTCAAGGGCGTGCGTGGGATGCAGGACCTCCAGCGCCTGCAGCCGGAGATCAAGCGCCTCCAGGAGCGCTACAAGGACGACAAGCAGCGCATGAACCAGGAGATGATGCGCTTCTACCAGGAGCACAAGGTCAATCCGCTCAGCTCCTGCCTCCCGCTCCTCCTGCAGCTGCCCTTCTTCCTAGCGCTGTTCTATCTGCTCCGCGGCGACCAGTTCCGCGCGGACATCCAGGGCGAGGAGTCCTTCTTCTTCATCGACAACCTCGCCAAGGCCGCCAAGGGCAGCGACCTGGTGATTCTGATCGTGCTCTACGTGGTGACGATGCTGGCGTCGACCGCGGTCACCGCGATCAGCGCCGACAAGACGCAGCAGCGGATCATGCTGCTGCTGCCGTTCATCTTCGTCCCGTTCATCGTGACCTTCCCGGCCGGGCTGCTCGTCTACTGGATCACGACGAACATCTGGACGATCGGCCAGCAGCTGCTCGTCCGCAAGCTGTTCCCGAAGCCCGAGCCGATACAGCCGCGCGAGGAAGGGGCCAAGGCCGGCGCAGGCGGGCGGGCGAAGCCCGCGATGGCGGCAGTCTCGGCAGGGGGCGACGGCGGCGATGGAGCAACCGCGCGCAAGGCCCCGCCGCCGCGCTCACCGCGGAAGAAGAAGAAGCGATCGGGTAGGCGCCGGTAGATGGCCGGGACCGCCAACCAGGAAGTGCGCGCCGAGGGTGAGGGCGCGACGCTGGGCGAGGCGAAGTGGAGCGCAGCGAAGGAGCTCGAGCGCCGGCTTCCGGGGATAGCGCAGGATGAGATCGAGTTCGACGTTCTCGACGAGGGAGGTGGGTCCGGCGGACGGCCCGCCCGGGTCGAGGCCCACGCGAGCGCGGTCGCCGGCGGCGCCGTGGCCGTCCTTCCTGAGGAGCCCGCGGAACGCGTGCGCGCGGTTGTGGGGCGGGTCGTCCTAGCGCTCGGCCTGCGGGCGAGCGTCGACATCGAGGAGTCAGGCGACGAGATCCGCGCCACGGTCAACGGCGACGACCTCGGGATCCTGATCGGGAAGCACGGGACGACCATCGACGCCCTCCAGCACCTGGCATATCGGGCGGCGTTCAAGGGCGGCGCCGAGCGGAAGCTCGTCGTGGTCGACGCGGCCGGCTACCGCGAGCGTCGTGAGGCTGCGCTGCAGCGCGCGGCGGATCGGGCCGTGGAGGACGCGCTCTCGTTCGGCCGCCCTGTCGAGCTCGAGCCGATGGGGCCGCACGAGCGGCGCGCGGTGCACGTCTACCTGCGCGACCGCGCCGACGTGCAGACCCACAGCGAGGGCGACGAGCCCGAGCGGCGGCTCGT
>JBKPHS010000182.1:0-13580 GCA_046729975.1 Actinomycetota bacterium | reverse complement strand
GCCCACGCGCCGTCCGCCGGCCGAGGAGCTTCGCCCGGCGCCGCCGTCCGCCCGTGGGCCCGCGCCGGCGGTGCGGCCCGAGGAGCCCGCCGCGCCTCGCTCGCCCGAGGAGCGGCTGCGCACCGTCTTCGCCTCCGACATCCCCGACAACATCATGGAGCGCACCCCGCAGCAGGCGTTCTACGGCCGCGAGCAGCCGCAGCCCGCGGCAACGCGGGACCCCGTGCGCGCGCCCGTGCTGCGGGTGGTGGGCATCGGCGGGGCCGGCGTCAACGCGGTCAACCGCATGATCGAGGCGGGCGTCGAGGGCGTCGACTTCGTTGCCGTCAACACCGACATGCAGTCGCTCCAGCAGTCGGATGCCCACTACCGGCTGCACATCGGCGAGGACCTCACGCGGGGTCTCGGCGCCGGCTCGGACCCCGACCAGGGCCGCCAGGCGGCGATCGAGGACTACGACCGCATCAAGGCGCTGCTCAAGGGCTCGGACATGGTCTTCGTCGCCGCCGGCTCGGGCGGCGGGACGGGCACCGGCGGCGCCCCGGTCGTGGCGCGCATATCGCGCGAGGTCGGCGCGCTCACCGTCGGCATCGTCACGAAGCCGTTCGGCTTCGAGGGCTCGCGCCGCTCGCAGCAGGCGGACATCGGCATCGAGGAGCTCGCGCGCGAGGTCGACACTCTGATCGTGATCCCGAACACGCGGCTGCTCACGGTGCTCGACAAGAAGACCTCGATGGTCGAGGCCTTCCGGGTCGCGGACGACGTGCTGCGCCAGGGCGTCCAGGGAATCTCCGACCTGATCACGCTTCCCGGCCTGATCAACCTCGACTTCGCCGACGTGCGCACGATCATGTCCGAGGCAGGACAGGCGCTGCTCGGCATCGGCATGGCCACCGGCGAGCAGCGCGCCGTCGAGGCGGCCGCACTCGCCGCGTCCTCGCCGCTGCTCGAAACCACGCTCGAGGGCGCCCGCTCGATCCTGCTCTCGATCACCGGCGGCCGTGACCTCTCGCTGTGGGAGGTCAACGAGGCGGCCAGGGCCGTCTCCGAGGCGGCGCACCCGGATGCCAACATCATCTTCGGCGCGATGGTCGACGAGAAGGTCGTCGACCAGGTCTGGGTGACGGTCGTGGCCACGGGCTATGGCGACCGTCCGCGCCAGCGCGCCGCGCCGCGCGGCGACCAGGCGCGAAACGGGCGAGAGCGTGAGCCTGCGGGCCTGCGCCAGGCCGACCACGAGCCGCGCGTCACGCGCACGTCGCGGTCGAGCGAGCTGAGCGACTTCGAGATTCCTGAGTTCCTCCCGCGCAGGTAGAGAAGCCGCGCGCAGCGCGGCCGCAGCGTGGCGAAAACCAAGCCAGGCGGGGGGAAGCAGGGAGCGTGGCCTGCTTGGCAGGTGAGCGACCGATGACCCCGCATGGCGCAGGTTTGCAGCCGCGCGGGACAATCACCCGATGAAGGGCGTAGTTGCTGCAGGGCATTCGCTGACCGCGGAGGCGGGCGCGCGCGTGCTGCGCGAGGGCGGCAACGCTGTCGATGCGGCGGTCGCCGCGGTGCTGATGTCGTTCGTCGCGGAGTCGCCCCTCACCGGCCCCGGGGCAGGCGGCTTCATGCTGGTCCACACCGCGGGCGGGGAGGATCATCTGCTCGACTTCTTCGTGGCCGCCCCCGGTCGGGGCCTCGCGAACCCGGAGCCCGCCGAGCTCCGGCCGATCGACGTGAAGTTCGCGGACGAGGGCATCCAGGTCTTCAACATCGGCCCCTCCTCGTGCGGCGTGTACGGCACCGCGGCCGGCCTCACGGAGGCGCTCGAGCGCTTCGGCAGCGCGCCCCTCGGCGCGCTGGTCGAGGAGCCGGCCCGCGTGGCCCGCGACGGCCTCGAGGTCACCGAGATGCAGGGCTTCCTGTTCACTGTGCTGGAGCCGATCCTGCGCTCGACGCCGGAGGCTGCTGAGATCTACGCGCCGGAGGGGCGGATCCTGCGCGCGGGCGATCGGATCGCCCTCCCCGAGCTGGGCGGCCTTCTCGAGCGGCTCGGGGCCGAGGGCCCCGGGTTCCTCTACGCGGGGGACGTGGCGGCCGCCGTCAGCGACTGGGTGCTCGAGCGAGGCGGGCTCGTGACGCGCGAGGACCTCGCCGCGTACGAGGTCGTGGAGCGCGAGCCGGCGCGCGCCCGCTACCGCGGTCGCGACGTGCTGACGAACCCGCCGCCCTCCTCCGGCGGCATCCTGATCGCCTACTCGCTCGACCTGTTGGAGCGCGTCGGCGAGCCCGGCGACCTGGTCGCCCTCGTGCGTGTGATGGACAGCGCGAACCGGGCCCGCACCAAGGAGTTCGTCGACGGCCTTCAGTCCGAGGGATACCTGGAGCGCTTCCTCCACGGGGAGGCGCTCGAGACCGCGGCGCGCCAGGTCCACTCGCGGCTCGGCTCCACGACGCACCTGGCGGTGCTCGACGAGCACGGCGCCTGCGCCAGCGTCACATGCTCCAACGGTTCGTGCTCAGGAGTGATCGTGCCGGGCACCGGCGTCCACATGAACAACATGCTCGGCGAGGAGGACCTCAATCCGCACGGTTTTCACCGCCACGAGCCGGGCCGGAGGATCCCGAGCATGATGGCGCCGACCATGGTGCTGCGCGACGGCCGGACCGAGGTCGGGCTCGGCTCGGCCGGCTCGAACCGGATCCGCTCGGCGATCCTCCAGACGATCACCGGCGTTGTCGACGGCGGAATGGCCGCCCAGGAGGCCGTGGACCGCTCGCGCATCCACTACGAGCTCGGCATCGTCGAGGCGGAGCCGGGTGTGGACGAGGCGGCGATCGCGGCGATCGAGCGCGATGCTTGGACGGTGCGCCGCTGGCGCGAGCGCAACCTCTTCTTCGGGGGCGTCCAGGCGGTGGCCAGGGATCCCGAAACCGGAGAGCTCTCAGGTGGCGGCGATCCGCGCCGCGGCGGCGTGGCCGTCGTCGTTGACTAGGGCCCGGGCGCCTGAGAGCATCGCGCCAACCTAAAGGGAGGTCTCTATGCAGGCTGGGCGATGGGAGCGGCTGGCGCCGCTGACCGGGGTCGTCTTCTTCGTGCTTCTCGTACCGGCGTTCCTGCTGGGCGGCGAGCCGCCGGACGCGGACGACAGCACCCGCAAGGTGATCGACTTCTGGACCTCGAACGACGACGAGCTGATCATTGGATCGATCTTCGCCGCGCTGGCGGCGCTCTTTCTGCTCTGGTTCGTCGGCACGCTTCGGAGCGCGCTTCGCGTCGCGGAGGGCGGAACCGGACGCCTATCGGCGATCGCATACGGGGGCGGCATCGTGCTCGTGGGCGCCGCTGCGGTTGGAGCCGGAATCCAGTTCGCGGCTGCCGACACCGCCGGAGACGTGCCGCCTGCGGTGACTCAGACGCTGTCGGTGATGAACTCCGACGTGTTCTTCCCCTTCGCGATCGGCGTGCTCGGGCTCCTGTTCGCGACCGGACTGCTCACCCTGCGGACCGGCGTTCTGCCCGCCTCGCTCGGGTGGGCGGCGATCGTGATCGGGATCGTGAGCATCACTCCCGCCGGCTTCTTCGGTTTCATCGCGTCGCTCGTCTGGATCCTCGTGGTCAGCATCCTGCTCTACCTGCGGCAGCCGCCAGCCGCGGCACCGCCGCCGCGGGAGACTCCGGCGATGTAAGTGAGGAAGCTGATCTACTCGTTCGGAGTCTCGCTGGACGGCTACATCGCCGGGCCCGAGGGGGAGATCGACTGGTCGGCGCCGGACGAGCAGCTGCACCGGTTTCACAACCAGCAGGCGCGCGAGGTGGGCGCGTACCTCTACGGACGCCGTCTGTACGAGGCGATGATCCCTTGGGAGACGGCCGAGGAGAACCCATCCGCTCCGGAGCACCAGCTCGAGTTTGCCCGCATCTGGAAGGACACGCCGAAGATCGTGTTCTCGAGGACGCTCGAGAAGGTCGAGGGCAATGCCAGGCTCGTCAGGGACGGCGCCGCCGAGGAGGTCGCCAGGCTGAAGGAGCAACCGGGAAAGGACCTGGCGGTCGGCGGCGCCGGCCTGGCCTCCACCTTCATCGAGGCGGGCCTCGTCGACGAGTACCGGCTCTTCGTCAGTCCGGTCGTCCTGGGCGCCGGCACGCCGTACTTTCCCGCGCTCGACGAGAGGATCGATCTGGAGCTCGTCGAGACACGGACGTTTGGGTCTCGCGTCGTCTACCTGGATTACGTGCGCCGTTAACCGGGAAGTGCACGTGGGGACGAGAGGAGGCAGGCATGGCGAAGGTGATCAACTGCGACTGCGGGTACCAGGTCCAGGGCGAGACGGACGAGGAGCTGCTCGCCGAGGCCGACCGCCACATCCAGCAGGAACATCCGGAGATGCAAGGCCAGGTCACGCACGAGCAGCTGCTCTCGATGGCCGAGCAGGCCTAGAGCCGGTCAGCTCTTCCTGAGCCTGAGCTCGATCCACCCCTGGGCCTCCCGCTCCGAGTAGGAGTGGCCCTCGTCTGCCGCCCAGGCGGCGAGGTCGATCGGCGCCTCGGGATCGGTCGCCAGCACCAGCATCTCGTCGCCCGGCGCGAGCTCGGCCATGCGCCGCTGCGCCATCGCGAGCGGAAGGGGGCAGGCGAGCCCGCGCGCATCCACGACCGTCACAATCGCTGATTGTGACCACGCCCGCTCCGTAGGTGGGTCTCGGCGATTTGCTCACGAGACGCTAACCGGCGAGACCTCGGGCAAGGACCGGCCCGTTGGCACGCCGGTTCAGGCGGCAACCATTGGCCACCGGGGCAAACTGCGCTCGGAGCTGCTGGTCACCGCGGCCAAAATCGCTCAGCCAGGCTTGCGTCTCGCCGCCAGCGTGCTACACCAAGCTCAGCGCGGACGCGTTGGCGCGCCCTGTGCCTCACTGCAACATTCGGAGGGGCAGGAGGAGGAGGGATTGTGAGGCGACTACTCGTCGCGCTCGCGGTTGCCGCGGCCAGCCTGGTCGCCGGTAGTGCCGCCGCGAGCGCCACTACTTACACAACCCCGGGGTTGACGCTCGCCAGCGGAGCCAGTCCCTTTGCGGCCGGGTGCGGCGGCCCGGGCGAAGGGTTCCACACTTCATCCGAGGTGCCCGGCGTGAACGTCCTTGGCACCGAGGTTGAGCCGTGGATCGAGGTCAACCCGCAGGACTCGCAGAATCTTGCGGGCTTCTGGCAGCAGGACCGCTGGTCGGACGGCGGGGCCCACGGCCTCGTAGCCGGCATCACGCACGACGGCGGGACAAGCTGGTCTAAGACGTGGCCCGCCTTCAGCGAGTGCGCGGACATAGATGGCCCAGGTAGCTTCGACAGTCCGTACGAGCGGTCCTCTGACCCGTGGCTCTCGTGGTCGCCGAGCCCGTCGAACGGGCTGGGGACGCTCCATGCGATCAGCATCTCGTTCGACCGCTCCACAGCGCACAACGCCGTGCTAGCGAGCCGGTCGCTCGACGGCGGCAACACTTGGAGCACCCCGAAGACGCTGAGGGAGGACAACTCCAGGTCGGGGCCGCTCGCAAATCGGTTCAACGACAAGGAGTCGATCACCGCCGATCCGGTCAACGTGATCAATGGGGGCCACAACTACGTGTATGCGGTCTGGGACCGCATCGAGTCGCCCAACGACAACCCTCTGACCCCGCCCCAGGCGTACGCGCACGCGCTTGCTTTTCACGGGCCGACGTGGTTCGCGCGCAGCACGGACAACGGGGCGACCTGGGAGCCGGCGCGCAAGGTCTTCGCGCCTAAGCCGTCCCGGACTCAGACGATCGGCAACCAGATCGTCGTGCTGCCGGACACCGGCACCCTCGTGGACGGGTTCAACTACATCACCGGTTCGAACGCACACGGCATACGGAGAGGCGACAACGCCGCGGTCATCTTCTCGGAGGACCAGGGCGACACCTGGTCGTCGAGTCCGACGATCATCGCCAACATGGGGGACCGCGGTGTCCGTGATCCGGAGCCCGTGAACTGCCTGGGTGACAACACGCCGTCGACCCCGTGCCTGCTGGTGCGAACCGGCGACATCCTCCCGGATTTCGCGGTGGATTACACAGCCACATCATCGGCGACGAGGGGGTACATGTACGCCGTCTGGCAGACCCACCGGACGGCGACTGTGCAGCAGCTCGGCTCGACCTTGCCAGTCGACGACACGATCCTGCTCTCGCGCTCGATCGACGGCGGCCACCACTGGTCGACGCCGGTCAAGGTGAACCACACCGCCTCCGGGAAGCAGGCGTTTACGGCGTCCGTCCACGTGTCGGACAACGGGGACGTTGCGGTGACGTACTACGACTTCCGCAACGACGCTCCGAACGACTCGGCGCTGAGCACCGACTACTGGGTGGTCCACTGCCATGCCGCATCAGAGGACTGCAGCCAAGAGTCGAGCTGGGACGACGAGACCCAGCTCACCCCGACCTCGTTCAACATGCGGACTGCCCCGTATGCGATCGGGTACTTCACCGGCGACTACGAGGGACTCGACAACTTCGGGACCACGTTCACGCCGTTCTTCGTCGAGGGGAACGGGACCGACCCCTTCCATCCGCTCAGCGACGCGTTCTACACCACGGCGGGTCCGTAGGCTCTGATCCGCAGCTCACCAGGGCTCCTCCCGCGACGCCGGGAGGGGCCCTGGCGCTTCCTAGAGCGGGCGGCGCATCCACGGAGTAAAGGCGTTGCGACAATCGCTGATTGTGACCACGCCCGCATACGACCTCGCGGCGGTGATCTCGACGGGCGAGCTCGAGCGCCTCTACTCGGGGCTTTCGGTGATCGTCTCGACCGCCTCGACCGGCGCCCCCTGCGCCGGGCTGCTGGCCTTCAGCGCGCTCGGGCTCGTGCTCGACGACGAGCTCGCGGCCCGTGCGCGAAAGCCCGAGGCGACCCCGGCGCTCGCGTGGGAGGGCCGCGAGACGTTCGCCCGCTCGCTCGCCGAGCTGCGCGACACCGCGCTGGAGCTCGAGGCCCTGCGCCTCTACGCCTGCTCGGCCTCGGTCGAGACGATGGCACTCACGCCGGGCGCGGTGGACGAGCGCCTCGACGGCGTGATCTCCACGCCGCGCTTCCTTCGCGAGACCGCCGGGGCGAGGCTCGTCTTCGTATGAGGCGGGCGAGTGCCGTCGGGGCGGTCGCGCTCGCGATCGTCGCCTCGGGCTGCGGCGGCAGCGCGGGCGACATACTCGCCATCGAGGTCTCGGGCGGGTTCTCCGGCGACCGCAGGTCGCTCGTCGTCACCGAGGACGGCCGCGGCCGCTGCGACGGCGGGGAGCTGCGGCCCATCGAGAGCCGAACGCTGATCGACGCCCGCGAGGTGCGCCGGGACCTCGAGCAGTACGCCGACAGGGGCGCGCGGTTCGAGGGCCCGCGGGCCGATCGGCGCGTCTACGCCGCGCGCACGCGCGACGGCACCGTGCGCTGGGTCGAGGGCGCGCCGGGCCTGCCGAGGGTGCTGCCGGAGGCGGCGAGCCTCGCGCTCCAGCTGGAGCGCGAGCTTTGTTAGAGGCGCACCTTGCCGTTCGACTTGGCCTGCTCGCCCACGCGCTCCATGTAGTCGAGCCGCCTCATCGTCGCGCTGAAGAGCTCGGCGACCGTGCGCATCCGTTCCTGCTCCGAGCGCACCTCGAGCAGGCCCTGCTTCGCGTCGAGCGGGAAGTCGACCGTCGCCGCCATGCCGTAGGCGTCGAGCTCGCCGAGCGCGGCCTCGGCCGGCCGCGAGTCGGTCACGCGCTCGACCAGGTCGGCGTAGCGGTCGCGAGCTCCGGCCGCCACCTCGGGGTCGACCTCGTCGTCGGGCTCATCGAGCACCTCGACCGCGCCGGCCGGGTAGGCCATGTCCTCTATCCGGCGAAGCAGGCGGAACGGCCGCACGCCCTGGACGAGGATGTTCATCCGCCCGTCCTCCATCTGCTCGAGCAGCTGGGTCACCTGCGCGGTGCAGCCGATCTCCTTGAGGCCGTCGCTCGAGAGCCAGAGGATCCCGAACTCGCTGTTCTCCTCGAGGCACTCGCCGATCATCTGCTTGTAGCGCTCCTCGAAGATGTGCAGCGGGACCACCTCGCTCGGCAGGAGCACGAGCTCCAGCGGGAAAAGAGGAAAGCGGTCAATCGATTCCGGCACCGGGAACTAGGCTACCCATGCCGCTGCGCAAAGCCCTCGCCCAGGTGGAGCCCTTCCGGCCCCAGCGGCCGATGCGCGAGATCCAGGCGGATCTCGGGCTCGAGCGCATGGTCAAGCTCGCCTCGAACGAGGGCGCGTTCGGTCCACTGCCGGCGGCGGTGGCCGCCTTCGAGACGGCGGCCGCGGAGCTCAACCGCTACCCGGACGCGGGTGGCGCCAGGCTGCGGGGGGAGCTCGCGCGGCGGCACGACGTGCCCCCCGAGCGGATCGTGCTCGGCAACGGCGCGGACGAGCTGATCCGCCTGTGCGCGGTGGCGACGCTCGACCCCGGCTGCAGGGCGGTCTTCCCGTGGCCGTCCTTTCCGAGCTACGTCGCCTCAGCGGCGTGCAGCGGCGGCGAGCCGGTGAAGGTGCCGCTGTCCGAACGGCGGCCTGACCTCGACGCCCTGCTCGCCGAGGCAGGCGGAGGCACGAGGCTCGTCTACCTGGCGAATCCCAACAACCCGACCGGCGTGCTGGTGCCGGCGGAGGACGTCCGCGCGTTCCTCGACGCGCTGCCCGCGCCGGTGCTTTGTGTGCTCGACGAGGCCTACGCCGAGTACGCGGAGCCGGAGCCCGAGGGGATCACGCTCGTGCGCGAGGGCCACGAGCGGCTCGCCGTCCTCCGGACCTTCTCGAAGGTCTACGGGCTCGCGGCGCTGCGAATCGGATACGCCGTCGCCTCGGCGGACGTCGCCGACGCGCTCGACCGCGTGCGGCCCATCTTCAACGTGAACCAGCCCGCCCAGGAGGCGGCCTTCGCATCGCTCCACGAGCACGCGGCGGTAGCGGGGCGCATCGAGCACGCCCGGCGCGCGCGCGACTTCCTCCACGACGCGCTCGCCCGGGCCGGCCTCGAGCCGGAGCCCTCGCAGTCGAACTTCGTCTACGCCGACGTCCCGTACGAGGTGGCGCTCGGCGACGGGCGACTGCTCGCGGGGCTGCTGCTCCGCGAGGGCGTGATGGTCCGCGAGTTGGGCGGCTTCGGCGCTCCGGGCGCCATCCGCGTTACCGCCGGCACCGACGAGGAGAACGCGCTCTTCGCCGAGATGCTCGCGCGGATTGCGGAAGCAACGGCGTGAGGACGGTTCGGCTGACCCCCGCATCGGGACGCCAGCTAGCTCGGTGGTCCAGACGGGCGTCGCCGACGATCATGACTGTCATGCAACCGGTAACCAGCCCTTCCGCCGCCGCGCCGCTCGTGGGGCGCGTCACCGGTGGCACCGAGCGCCTGGACGTGAGCGGCTGGGCCGCCCGGCTGCTGGACCTCCGTGCCAGACAGCTGCGAGTGGCGAACGCAGCGCTCGTTCGCGCGCTCGCCGGCGACCAGCCGGTGCGGTAGGGCGCCAGCCGCTTGCCGGGTTGTGTCCGATCGCCTAGCGTCCGACCATGACCGGAGTCGACCGAGTGGAGCGCTTTCGATCGCGCGACGGGACCGAGATCGCCGCCTGGACACGCGGGCTCGGCCCGCCGCTCGTGCTCGTCCACGGGACCGGGGCGGACCACAACCGCTTCGCCGGCGTCGTCCCCGCCCTCGCGGAGCGCTTCACGGTGTATTCGCTCGACCGCCGCGGCCGCGGCGCCAGCGGGGACGGCGACGCGTATGAGATGGAGAGCGAGTTCGAGGACATCGCGGCGGTGGTCGACGGTCTCCGCGAGCCGGCGAACCTGCTCGGGCACTCCTACGGCGGCGCCGCCGCGCTCGAGTCGGCGCGGGTCGCGGCAAACCTGCGGCGGCTGATCCTCTACGAGCCGCCGCTGCCGGTCGGCATCGAGATCTACCCGCCCGGCGCGCCCGACCACCTGCAGGCGATGCTGGACGCAGGCGACCGGGAGGGCGTGGCCGTCACGTTCCTGCGCGAGATCGTGAGGATGCGCGACGAGGAGATCGAGTTGATGCGCTCGCTGCCCACGTGGCCGGCGCGCGTCGCGGCGGCCCACACGATCCCTCGGGAGATGCGGATCGCGGACGACTACACATATGACGTCGCCGAGCGCTTCCGCGACGTCGAGGTTCCGACGCTGCTACTCGCGGGCTCCGAGAGCGCGCCGTTCCTGCGGCGTCCGATCGAAATCCTCGCCGAGACTCTCCCCAACGCCGAGGTCGCGGTGCTCGACGGGCAAGGCCACGTCGCCATGGACTCGGCGCCCGAGCTGTTTCTCCGCCACGTGACCGAGTTCCTGGAGCGGGAGTGAGCGACACCCTCAGCCGCCGGCGGCTGAGCGAGCTCGGGCTGGCGGTGCCTGCGGCCGCCGCGCTGCTCGCAGCCTGCGGCTCGGAGGACGACGACGAGCCGGCTCCGCCCGCGAACACTACGTCGATGCGCGCGACGCCCGCCTGCGATGACGGCGACGAGCCGACGCCCGAGCAGACCGAGGGGCCGTACTTCACGCCGGACTCGCCGCGGCGCGGCTCGCTCGTCGAGTCGGGCATGCGCGGGACGCGCCTGACGCTGACCGGCTACGTGCTCTCGACCGGCTGCCGGCGCCTTCGCGGCGCCCTCCTCGACTTCTGGCAGGCGGACGCCGGCGGCAAGTACGACGACGACGGATACCGTCTGCGCGGACACCAGTTCACCGACTCCCGCGGGCGCTACCGCCTCGAGACGATCGTCCCCGGGCTCTACACGGGCCGCACGCGACACATCCACGTGAAGGTGCAGCCGCGCGGCGGAACCGTCCTGACGACGCAGCTCTACTTTCCCGGCGAGCCGCGCAACCGCACGGACGGAATCTTCGACAGGGAGCTGCTTCTCGGGTGGCGGCGGGCGGGCGACCGGCGCGTGGGCCGATACGACTTCGTCCTCGCCGAGTAGCGGCCGCTACTCGGGCCGGCGCGCGCCCAGCAGCAGGTTGTAGAAGACCGCTGGCGGCAAGAGCGACTCGAGCAGCACCCGGTCGAGGGCCTGCAGAGCCAGGTAGCCGCGGTAGGCGTACTGGCGCCAGGCCCATGGCACATCGTCCGGGTCGGCCGTCGACTCGAGCGTCCTGTTGGCCCAGCCGAACCAGCTCGCGGCCAGCTCCTCGCCGCTGACCCGCACGGACTCGAAGCGCGCGCGCCGCGCGTAGCCCGCCAGCTCGGCCGGCGTGAACGAGTGCACGTCGACGATCATCTCGAGCGACTCGCCGTCGCCGTGAGAACCGGCCGAGTGTCCGTTGCGCCGTTCGCCGGTGCGCAGCAGGAAACGCCAGTAGGGGGCGGCCGCGCGAGCGGCTCGCTTGGGCAGGTAGGCCAGGCGGTCCCCGTGGCGGGACGGCTCGCCGCAGAAGGCGAGCGTGCCGCCGGGCCTCAGCACGCGACGGAACTCGGCGAACGCGCCGTCCAGGTCCGGCAGGTGGTGCAGCACGGCATGGCCGAAGACGAGGTCGAAGGACTCGTCCGCGAACGGGAGTTCGGCCGCCTCGCAGGCGGCCGTCGCGACCTCGAGGCCGAGCCGCTCGGCCGAGGCCGAGAGCGTCCTCAGCATCCCGGGGGAGATGTCGGTCGCCACGGCCTCCTCGATCAGGCCGGCGCGCAGCAGGTTGAGCGTGAAGTAGCCGGTGCCGGACCCGATCTCAAGAGCGCGCGCGAATGGAGCGGGGGAGGCGCCGAGGGCCTTGCAGAGCTTGCCGACGACCTGCCTGCGACCCGCGCTCGTGTAGCTGATGCCCCACTTCGAGTCGTAGCTGCCGGCGGCGGCGTCGTGGTAGCGGACGTTGACGTCCCGGATCTGATCCGCCGTCGGGCCGGGCATCGCGGGCGAGGACTATATGGCAGTTGACAGTGGGCAGTTGGCAGAGCCGTTCCCGGAATATCGTTCCGCCCGTGCCCGCGGCCTACGTGCAGAGGGACCAGCCGGAGGGCGTTCCGCCGCTCGCGCTCACCGGCGAGCGAACGCTCCCGGACGTGCCGGCGGAGAACTACTGGTTCCGCCGTCATCTGGCGGCGTACGAGTGGATCGCCGAGCGCGTCGGGGGCCTCGACGTGGTCGACATGGCCTGCGGCGAGGGCTATGGCAGCGACGTGCTGGCCGGCCGCGCCGCCCGGGTGACGGGGGTCGATGCGAACCCGGAGGCCTACGAGCATGCTCGCCTCAAGTACGCGCGACCCGGTGTCCGGTTCGTGCGAGATCTGGTGGAGAGCTACGCCGAGCCGTGCGACGCGGTGGTCTTCCTCCAGACGATCGAGCACGTTCGGAACCCAGGCCAGCTGCTCGAGCACTTCCGCTCGCTGGTGCGGCCGGGGGGCGCCGTCTATGTCTCCACGCCGAACGTGCTGAGGCTCGCGCCGCCGGGAGCCGAGAAGTCCGACAACCCCTGGCACGTGAAGGAGTACCGCGCCGGGGAGTTCCGGACGCTCTGCGAGGAGAGCTTCGACCAGGTCGAGATCCTGGGCGTCTTCCACGCCCGCAGGCTGCGGCTCCACGAGCTCGCGATCCGCGCCGGCTGGGGCGAGCTGCACCCGCGACTCGGGATAACGAAGCGCTTCTACGACCGTTTCGTGCCCGCGATCTCGGCCGCCGACTTCGCGATCCGCGACGGCGACCTCGACGACGCGCTCGACTTCCTCGCCGTCCTGCGATGAGCCGGGCCTCGGATCGCGGCGCGCTTGCGCTCCTGCTGCACGCCCACATGCCGTACGTGGAGGGCTTCGATCGCTGGCCCTTCGGCGAGGAGTGGCTCTGGGAGGCGCTCGCGACCGTCTATCTGCCGCTGACCGAGCTGCTCGCCGACGCTCCGGTCACGCTCGGCCTCACTCCGGTGCTGTGCGACCAGCTCGAGACGCTCGGCGGCGAGCCGGGCGACCGCTTCGCCCGGTTCCTGCGCGAGATCAGGGCGCCGATCCATGCCGAGGACGCGGCCGGTCTCGATGACACGGGCGAGCCCGTGCTGGCCTCCGAGGTGCGCCGAGCGTCGGGCGACTACGCGGGTGCCGACCAGGCCTTCGAGCGCCTCGGCCGCGATCCGCTGGCGGCCTTCGCGCGCCTCGAGCGGGAGGGGCCGCTCGAGATCTGGACGAGCGCGGCCACTCACGCCGTACTGCCGCTGCTCGCCACGGACGCCGGCATCCGGCTCCAGGCGGGCACGGGGGTCGCCTCGCACGAGCGCCGCTTCGGCGGCTGGTCGGGCGGCTTCTGGCTGCCCGAGTGCGCCTACCGGCCGGGCCTCGAGCGCGACCTCGCCGAGCACGGCGTCGAAGCATTCTGCGTCGACCAGTCTGGGGGCTGGGGGCTGGGGGCTCTGAACCACCTCGAGCCCGTGAGCACAGCGGCAGGGCCGGTGGCTTTGCCAATTGATTGGCAAACGGTCGAGCTGGTCTGGGGCCCCCACGGCTACCCGGCGAGCCCCGCCTACCGCGACTACCACGGCCGCACGCTCCACGACTTGAAGCCCTGGAGCATCGCCGGCGAGCCCTACC
>JBKPHS010000181.1:0-9480 GCA_046729975.1 Actinomycetota bacterium | reverse complement strand
GCTCGACAACTGAACATCCCTAGGGCCATTTCATCGAAACCTCCTCAGACTCTTGCATCGCGTCGAGCAAGCGAGCGGCTGCGCCGCCGTCGTGACAACGCGTGCTCGGGACGAGCACCAAGTGCGCCGGACCCGCCTCCTGTGACGCCTGCTCCGCCAAGGCGATGCAAGCATGGTCGCCGGCGGCGGCGGGATGGTCCCCGCTCGTCCAGTGCGGGAGCCTGCTCAGGTCCCGCCGAGACGCGCGCATCCGTCCGGTACCCGGGACGTCCTTCAGGGAACCGGACCGGAGCGAGCGGGCCACGGCATGCCCGAACGCTCAGTCCTCGGATGAGACCCCGTGCTGCACGAGTACACAGGCGGCAGGGGGCACATTCGCCGCCCAGCCGCCGAGTCGGTCAGGACTGCAGGAAGGCCAGCAGGTCAGCGTTGATCGTCTCGGCCTGGGTGGTCGGCATGCCGTGCGGGAATCCTTTGTATGTCTTCAGTGTGCCGTTTTGGACGAGCTCGGCGGACAGCGGTCCGGAGTCGGCGTAGGGAACGATCTGGTCGTCATCGCCGTGCATCACCAGGACCGGCACCGTGATCTTCTTGAGGTCCTCGGTGAAGTCGGTCTGGGAGAAGGCGACGATGCCGTCTAAGTGTGCCTTCGCGCCGCCCATCATTCCCTGGCGCCACCAGTTCTCGATGATCGCTTCCGAGGATTCCACGCCGGGCCGGTTGAAGCCATAGAAGGGGCCCGCCGGCAGGGCCCGGTAGAACTCGGACCGGTTCGCGGCCAGCTGGGCCTGGAGGTCGTCGAACACACTCTTCGGGAGCCCGCCGGGATTGGCGTCAGTCTGCACCATGAGCGGCGGCACCGCACTGATCAATACCGCTTTCGCCACGCGGGTTTCACCGTGTCGGGCGATGTAGTGGACCACTTCGCCGCCACCTGTGGAGTGTCCGACGTGGACGGCGTCCTGGAGATCGAGGTGGGCCGTCAGCGCAGCGAGGTCGTCGGCGTAGTGGTCCATGTCGTGACCGTCGCTGGTCTGGGTGGAGCGTCCGTGCCCACGCCGGTCATGGGCGATGACGCGGTAGCCCTGCTGTAGGAAGAACAGCATTTGGGTGTCCCAGTCGTCGGCCGAAAGCGGCCAGCCATGGCTGAAAACGATCGGTTGGCCCGAGCCCCAGTCCTTAAAGAAGATCTCCGTGCCGTCGGTCGTGGTGATCGTGGGCATGCGCTGCCTCCGCTGGTCCGGGCGTCGACGCCGATGCGTCCGCAATGGCAGCGTAACGAGTCCTCGTTCGGCCGCTGGGTTGTCCAGCTCACACCCGTCACGACGGAATGACCGGACTGGCCGCGGGAGCGGGTGAGTGCCGCGCAGGCCCGGCCCGATGGGAAGCCCATGCGGCTTCCGACGGACACCCGCCCGCTCCGGCTAGCAGACGAGCCGCGTCGGGATCAGGTCTGCCGCGACCGGCTTGGACGACGGCCGGATTGGCGGGCCAAGACTGCCGCGTCGCGACGAATTGAGCGGTCTGTGCTGCTCGATCGAGGCGCCGCTCGCTATCGGATTGGACGATCTGCATCTGTCGTCGCCGACTACGAGGTCACCGCTGCTCTTCTCCGGCTGCAGAAGCCAGAGGGCGTCCGGCCGCCGCACCCGGAGATCGTCCAACCCGGCGGTATGAGTGTCGGCCGGCGAGACGCTTGCAATCAGGCGGGAGCGGCGGTCAGGCGCGTGGCTCCCGCTCTCCCACCGACGCCGTAGCGCCGTCGAGTCGAACGACGGGGCTTCGGCTCGTCCCCTGCCTTGACTCCCCGCTGGACGAGTAGGAGGGTTGAACCACGTAGCGCCACCGGAAGGATTGAGATGGACGCGCAGCTAGAGGACTGGAGGTCGGGTGGCCGGTCTTTCGACTACCTGGGATTCGAGGTGTTCTTCAGGCAGGAGGGAACGGGTCCGATTCTGTTGCTCATCCACGGATACCCGTTCAGCTCGTTCGACTGGCATCCGCTCTGGTCGGCGCTGACCGAGCGCTTCACGGTGATCGCCCCGGACATGCTCGGGATGGGATTCTCGGCCAAACCGGTCGAGTACGAGTACTCCGTACACGACCACGCCGACATGCACGAAGCCCTGCTTCAGCACCTCGGCGTGTCTGAGTGCCACGTCCTGGCTCACGACATCGGCGACAGCGTGGCCCAGGAGCTCCTCAGCCGTCACGAAGAGCGCGGACACGAAAGCCGCCCCTACGCGATCAGCTCGATCACCTGGCTAAACGGAGGCATGTTCATTGAGGCCTACCGCCCGAGGCTGATACAGACGCTCACCGCCAAGACCCCGCTGGGTGGGCTCTTCGCGAAGTACCCGCGCCTGTTCCTGTCCCCCCGCGTCGTTCGTCGGGCGATCAACGAGCTGTTCGGGCCGAACACCAAACCCTCGGACGAGCTTTGGCAGCAATTCACGGAGATCATCGACCACAACGACGGGAGCCGCGTCACGCACAAGGTCGGGCGCTTCATCATCGATCGCTACCACCACCGCAACCGGTGGGTGCGAGCGATGCGCGAGACGAACGTGCCGATGCGCCTCATCGACGGCCCCTGCGACCCCAACTCCGGTCGCCACATGGCCGACCGCTACATCGAGCTGATCCCAGAGCCGGACGTCGTCCTACTCGGCGACGAGATTGGTCACTGGCCGCAGATCGAGGACCCCCAGGGCGTCCTGACCCATTTCCTCGAGTTCGTCGACGCGCTGGCGCAACGCCCGGTGAGTGCCGCCACACCAACCTGATTCAGCGCCCGCGGCGCTCGCTGTTGGGCCGCTCGTCAGCGCGAGGGCAGAGCCGTCGCGGCGGGAGGCGCGAGCAGATCCGCGGCCGCGGCGACCGTCGCCACACCCGCATCGCGGACGAAACGCGGACGCGTTATCCCGCCGCTGTGACCCTGTTCTCGGATCGCGTCCCCCGGGGCGGTGTCCGTGACGACCGCACGCGCGCCACAATGCACCCGCAATCGGGGGCCAGCACGGAGTGCTCCTATTCGATCAAGGCGACAGTCCCGGACCGGGCGTCGGGCCCCTGAGGTACTGCTGCATCGCGGCAAGTGCGGTCGTCAGGTCGTAGGCGGCCGCGCTTCTGATATGGACGAGCTCCGGGCGTCTGCCGCGCAGTCGCGCGGACTCTCGCTCTGTCCGGGCGATGCGGTTGCGGGCATTAAGGCAGTGGAGGCGCTCAGCCGTCCTCCGGGGCGAGTATCTGGCGGGCGTCCGCCGGATCTCGCGTGTAGGGGCGAGACCGGTGGGTCCCTTCAGCGGCGCGAGCCGGACGCCCGTCAGAGGTTCTGCGTTCTCGGCTGGGCCTGGCTCGGGTGCGTCTGCACTGTCCGGCCGCCCGGGCGCGGTTTGCGCATGCGGCGCCTCACTAGCGCCGTTCGTCCAGGTTCTGGCCGTCCATGGGACTCGGCTCGCTGTTGCAGTCGTGCGTCTCCACCGGCTGATCGTTCCGCGCCGCCCGAAGTCCTCGGCGCAAGGCGTGCGGCCTCTTCGCGCCCGCTCCAGCCGTGCTCGGCCGCGCCGTTCTCCCATCCGTCGGCCAGTTCTGCGCGCCCGCGACCCGGTACGCCGTCGCCGGCAGGCTGCGACGTCACTCCGGCCCCGGTGGCCGGGGGTCGGCAGTCCCGTGGCGAAGCACGCGCCACAGTGCGCCCGGTAAGTGCCGCCATCCATGGGAACGCGCGAGGCTCCAGGTGTCCCGCCCCACAAGGACCAGCCCAAGCCAGAACGCGACTTCGGCCCCGACGATCAGTCCCCCGCCGGCAGCGAAGGCAGCAGTACCGAGTCCGAGGAGCCCCCGAGCTCGCGCAGCTCGCCCAGGTGAGCAAGGGCGACGCTCGTCCACCCGTAATCGTTTTGTAATACCGGCGGAGCATCCTGTTTCGCAGGCAACGGTTAGACGTCTTTTCGCGTGAGGAGGGTTTAGATGTTGGAAAGAATCGCGGCGCTGTGGGTGGTCTGTGGCGCCCTTCTCACCTTCGCAGTCCCTGCGGGGGCCTTTACTGTCGTGAATCCGGTGAGCGGTGAGTGCCGCCAAGTCCTGATCCCCGGCCCCGAAACATTCCCGGGCAACTGGGAGGTCGTGAGCGCCACTCCGGCGGACGGTCCCGGCCCCTGGAATGGCCACGGACACGCGAACGAGAACACTGCGCTCGGGCCCGTCATCTGCCCATAGGGTGCCCAGAAGGCTCGGGTCTGAAGCGCGCTCGATGCGGGGCGCACCGACCATCTGCTGATGCCGAGGCGAGCCTTGCCGATCGGCGTGGGGCGCTTGCGATCGCGCTGGCCGTGGTTGGGGGGATATCTGCTCGGTATCGAGTCCGCGGCAACGAGGTCCGAGGGGGTAAAGAGCGGAGCGCGTACCGCGCCGCAGCGAGCGCCGCCAACGTAGCGGATTGCGTCCTGCGAGAGCCCAGCCTCCACGTTCGGCTCGGTCAACTCCGGGGTGTCGCTCACGACCGAACGCCAGCCTATAGCCGGTCTACTCCTCCGATGCGCGGTCCGATGCGCGGTGAGCAGGCGACTCTCGCCGTCCCAGCGGACGTTCGCTGCGGACGATCTCCGAGACTGCGAGGCACGAGTCGACCCACGCCTGCCTTCGTTGGCGATGCAGGAGCCGACTGCTCGCGATCCCGGACAGCCGGAAGTCGTCCGCGGCGGGCGCCGTGCGCTAGCGCAGACGCTCGCTTGCCGTCCAGGGCGACGGCAAGCGGTGCCCGCACTCGCACTCCGCGCAGAACAGGGACGCCCGTCGCCTGAAGCCTCAGGGTCGGCGCTGAGGTGGTCGGACTCGCGGCTCGCAAGTGTCGAGCCCGGCCGGTCGCGCCAGCAGGGGTGTCACGCGGCAGTCGCCTCAGACGGCACTTGTCTAGCCCCTTTGGCGCCGTATCGCTCACCCGTCGCGTCCCGCGCCCGACGGGCTGCTGCCACGCGGACTGGCGGCTCTCCGCCACCGCGCGTCGGATATCCGCCACAGGTTGGCGGCGCGCCCCCCTGCTCCCGCGCCCGCGGTGAGGCGATGGTCTGTGCGACGAACGATGCCCACCCATCGCGAGAGGACCGCACAGTGAACGTCATCCGCAGACACCTCACGTCCCCGGCCATGATCGTGGCCTGCGCGGCGCTGATCGTCGCGCTCGGCGGCGTCAGCTACGCCGCCGGGGTCCTGCCCCAGAATTCGGTCGGCACCGCCCAGCTGCAGAAGAAGGCCGTCACCGGCGCGAAGCTGAAGACGAACGCCGTCACGACAGCCAAGGTCAAGAACGGCTCGCTGCTGGCCGCCGACTTCAAGGCGGGCCAGGTCGCCGCCGGCGCGAAGGGCGACACCGGCGCGAAGGGCGACGCCGGGCTTCCGGGCGCCCAGGGGCCGAAGGGCGATCCGGGTGCCCAGGGAGCGAAGGGCGACAAGGGCGATCCCGGCGTGTCGGCTCCGCAGTACTGGGCGCGGATCCTGCCCGGCGGCTCGGTCGTGGCCTCCAACACGTCCACGACCGTCGCGCACACTTCCGGCACGAACGCGTACTACGTAACGTTCAACCAGGACATCGTGGCCGGCAAATGCGGCGTCTCGATCACACCCGGTAGCAACGGAGCGGCCGAATTCGGCTTTCTCTTCCAGAACCCACCGAATTCGATCGTCGTCGTCGCCTATGACGCTGCAGGCCAGAGCGTCGAGCACGGGTTCTCGCTCGTTCTCTCGTGCTAGACGCACGAACGCCGCGCACGTCTGCGGTAGAGAAAGGGCGGCTTCCTCGGGCGCCCTGCAGGGCCCGTGGTGATCCGCAGCGGATCCCCGGGCCGGCGAGCCAGCACCCCGGACAGGCGAAGCTGATCCGGTCGCGTACCCTGGCAACGCCCGCTGCGGGTCGGCAAGGCGGACCTCCCCTGCGTCCCGCGCTCTCGCTGAAGCCTCCTTCGTGCAACTGCAGCAGTGCTCCGCCCTCTGAACGGCGGGCGTTTCCGCGTCGGCCCGCCTCACGGCCGCTACGGACGAGGTGCAGCAGCGCCGCGCACTCGCAAGCAGAGTGCCCCTTGCCCATGGATGCGATTGCGAGCTCCGAGCATGGGAGGGCTCGGTACTCGTCCGCGGCGAGCGTGCCGACAGCGCAGCGCGCGCTCTTTCGCCGCGTCACGAATGCGGGCGTCGTCTTGGTCCGCCGAGGCGTCGTCGCATCGTCGACTGCGTGTGTGAGCGATGCCAGCGCTGGCGCGCCTGACTGGCCGTGCCCCGCGTTGTTCTGGCTTACGGCGGAGAACACGTCCCGAGAGTCCGCCGTGGCGAGCGGCGAGGCCCTCGACCCCACGCGGGTTCGCGATGGCGCGCACGTCTGGGAAAGGACATTCCCGGACCCGTCGGCGGGGCCTGGCCTGGCTGCGGGCAGCGCCGTGACCGCGGAACGTGATGCGGAGCGGCCGCGGTGAACCGGGGCGCCGGGCGGTCAGGCCTGGCGGACGAACCAGATCTGAGGCTCGCCTTGGACGCCGGCCCGCTGCATGCCGTCGCGCAGCTCCTGGGAGGAGGCGAACGCCCGGGCGGCGTCGTCGGAGTCGAAGTCGTGCCAGACGGTGATGTCGTTGGGATCGTCGAGCGACCGGAACACCGCGTCGCCTCTGACCCCCATCGGGCCGCGCTGGGCGTCGAACTCGTCATACGTCTTGCGCCAGGCGTCGTAGTCGTCGACGTTGTGGCGTACGAATAGGCGGACCATCGTGGACTCCCTCGCTTGGATGCGCGGCACGACGCTACAGCGCCAGCGTCGGCCGATCAATCCCGCCGCGCGCCGCGGCGATCCCGCCGGGGAGCGGCAGTCAGCGGTCCAGACGGGGAGATGCCGGGCTTGCGTCGGTCCTGTTGGTCGTTGGCGCCGCCGGCGCGCGTTTGCAGCTGTCAGCGCCAAGCCGACGGTCGACCCGTCCGGCAGCCTCGGGTCAAGCGTGATCGTCGTCGTCGGCGCGCTCGTGTCGGACGGGTGCGTAGGAGATGACGATCTCGGGCGCACCGCCGGTCGCCAGCACCGCCGTGCCACCGGCTGGGACGAGGTTCGAGCCGCCGCCGCCCCCGGCTGTGAATGCCGTGACGACCGCGGGCCCGCTCGCTCGGGCGACCTGCACCTGCCCCGCCGCGGCGAGCAGCACCGCAACCAGCGCCAGCATGCCGCTCAGAGTCCCGTACCGCCGGCGCCCGGTCAGTGGTGCAGTCGCCACCGAGCGGCGGCGCCTGCGGCGCGTGTGATTGTCGATTCTGCGATGGTCGGGTGGTGGTGCATGAGGCCCTCCTTCGAGGTGTGGTCGTCGACGCTGTGGTCGTCGAGGTGGTGGTGCATGAGGTTCTTCTCGGAGGTGATGACGCCCGGCTACTTGATGGCGACGATCATCGAGTCGGGTCCGGCGAGCGGTTGGACGTAGGTCTCGCGGAAGCCGGCGGCGCGCATCCAGGCCTGGCAGTCCGCGGCGGTGTAGTCAAAACCGCCGGGCGTCTCGATCAGCATGTTCAGGCTCATCAGCAGCCCGAGCGCGTTGTGGCGGCGCTCGTCGTCGATCAGCGCCTCATAGACGATCAGCGCGCCGCCCTCGGGCAGCGCCGCGTGGGCCTTCTCGAGCAACAGCAGCTTCTCGTCGAGCGCCCAGTCGTGCAGGATGTGGCCCATCACCAAGACGTCGGCGTGCGGCAGCGGGTCGGTGAAGAAGTCGCCGGCCTGGAAGCGCAGCCGCCCGGCCAGGCTGGCGGCCGCGACGTAGTCCTCGAACACGGGCCCGACGGGCGGCAGGTCAAAGCCGCCGCCGGTCAGGTGCGCGTGCGCCTGGGCGAGCACGACCGGGACGACGCCCTCGGCGCAGCCGACGTCCACGACGGTGCGGTAGCGCTCCCACGGGAAGCCGGCAGCGAGCGCCTGCGCGGCGCCGGCGCTGATCCCCGTCATTGCGTGCAGGAACTCGCGCAGCCGCGGCTCGTCGGCGTAGAGCACGCTGAAGAAGTCGCCGCCGGGCCTTGGCCTCGTTTTGCGGCGTCCCGGTGCGCAGGCCCTCGGTCAGGTCGCCCCAGAATCCGTACAGGCGGTTGTTGGCCATCTCGAGCGCTCCGCCGATGTAGGACGCCTTGGCGCGGTCGAGGAACAGGCCGGTCGCCGGAGTGGTGCGATAGCCGGCCGCGTCGCGATCGAGCATCCCGAGCGAGACGAGCGCGTCGAAGAAGTCGCGCGCGCCGCGCGGGTGCAGGCCGAGCAGTGCGCGCAGCGCCTCGGCGTCGAGCGGCCCATCAGCGGCGAGCTCGGTGAACAGGCCGAGCTCGATCGCGCTCAGCAGCGCCTTCGAGCCCCAGAAGCCCAGGCCGAGCTGCATGATCGCCGCCGGCGTGACGCGGTCGGCCTCGTGCGTCGCTTGTGTGACTGCCGTGCTCATCTCTACCTCCGCGTCGTGGGCGTCTCCCGTTTCGGCGCCTGGTTGTCAGGGGCTGCGGGACGCGCCTATGCTTGACCATCGAGCCTGGCTCGGCGACAGGAGCACCCCCCGAGAAACTCCCTGCTCTTTCGGATGCGGGGTCGTCGGTGGCGTTGCTCGAGCGCTCGGCCGAGCTGGGGCTGATCGAGCGCGGCCTGCAGCTGGCGCGCGGCGGGCGCGGTAGGCTGCTGGTGCTCGAGGGGCCGGCCGGGATCGGCAAGACGAGCCTGATGGCGGCGGCCGACGAGCGCGCCCGCGCGTTGGGGATGTGCAGCCTGCGCGCGCGCGCCGGTCAGCTTGAGCGTGATTTCGCGTTCGGGGTCGTTCGGCAGCTGTTTGAGCCGGTTGTGGTGGGCGCGGATGCCGAGCGGCGCGCGCGGCTGATGAGCGGTGCGGCGGCGCTGTCGGCGGCGCTGTTTGAGTTCGAGCGCGCGCCCCAGGCCGTCGGCGCCGATCCGTCGCACGGCACGCTGCACGGGCTGTTCTGGCTAACGGCCAACCTCGCCGAGGACGAGCCGCTGGTGCTGACGGTCGACGATTTGCATTGGTGCGACGCGCCGTCGCTGCGCTTTTTGGCCTACCTGGGCCGCCGACTGGAGGGCCTGGCGGTGCTGCTGCTCGCGGGCACGCGCCCGTCCGAGCCGGGGGCCGCCTCCGCGCTGCTCGATGAGCTGCGGACCGATCCGGCCGCCGGCCTGGTGCGGCCGGCGTCGCTGAGTGCGGCGGCGGTCGACGCGCTGCTGCGCGCGGCGCTCGCCGTTGACGTCGATCGCGAGTTCTCGGACGCGATCCATGACTGGACGGGCGGCAACCCGCTGTTCGTGCACGAGCTGGTCCGCGTGGTGCGCGCCCGCGGCATCCCGCCGACGCCCGCCGGGGCGCGGCACGTGCGCGAGCTGGCGCCCGAGACCGTCGCGCGCTTCGTGGCACGGCGGTTGGAGAGCCTGGGCGCGAGCGCCGGGGCGCTGGCGGCAAGCGTGGCGATCCTGGGCGAGCA
>JBKPHS010000180.1:0-8363 GCA_046729975.1 Actinomycetota bacterium | reverse complement strand
CTTGGCCTCCTGCACGTACCGGTTGCCGGGCCCGGCGATCACGTCCACCGAGGCGACCGTCTCGGTGCCGTACGCGAGCGCCGCGATCGCCTGGGCGCCACCCATCCGGTACACCTCGGTCACGCCACACAGGGAGCAGGCCGCGAGGATCGCCGGGTGCGCGCGGCCCTCGGGGCCCGGTGGAGCGCAGATCGCGAGCTCCTCCACGCCGGCGACACGGGCGGTGACAGCGCACATCACCACCGTGGAGGGGTACGGGGCGCGGCCGCCCGGGACGTAAGCCGCCGCGCGCCGCACCGGGAGCTCGGCGAGCTCGATCCGCTGGCCCTCAGGCAGGTCCACGCCCACGTCCTCTCCGAGCTGCGCCTCGGCAACCGAGCGCACGTTCGCGATCGCCGTCCGCAGCCCATCGACGACGTCCCGCGGCAGCGCGCCGAGCGCCGCCTCGAGCTCCGGATACGGCACGAGCAGCTCGCCGGGCCGCAGCTCGACGTGGTCGAAGAGCGCGCTGAGCCGGCCGACGGCTTCGTCGCCGCCGGCCCGGACCTCCGCGAGGATCGAGCGAACGTCCTCCTCCACGTCGAGCGGGGCCGGCACGAGGCCGCGTATCTCGGCAGCGGCGGCGCCCCGGCCGAAGCGCACCGGCCGCATCAGACCCCGCCCCTGACCCGCTCGAGGAGCTCGTCGATCGGCGCCGCCTTCAGCTTGTGAGCGACCGGATTGGCGATCAGCCGCGCCGTGCAGACGCAGATCTCCTCGCGCTCCACGAGGTTGTTCTCGGCCAGCGTGCGCCCCGTGGCCGTCAGGTCCACGATCCCGTCGACGAGCCCGGTCAGCGGCGCGATCTCGACGGAGCCCTTTACCTCGACGATCTCTGCCTGGCGGCCGGTGTCGGCGAAGTGCCGGGCCGCCACGCGCGGGTACTTCGTCGCGATCCTGACGGTTCCGAGACGGCGGAGCGACTCCGCCATGGCGTCGTCGCCGTCGCGCCCCGCGACGATCATCCGGCAGCGTCCGAACGCGAGGTCGTGCAGCTCGTAGACCTCGCGCTCGGACTGCTCGAGCAGCACGTCCTTGCCGGTGATTCCGATGTCGGCCGCTCCGTGCTCCACGTAGGTGGGGACGTCACTCGGCCGCATCGTCACAAGCCCGGCCTCGGGGAAGACGAGCCTGCGCGCGTTCGAACGCACCTCGCTGGTGTCGAAGTCGAGCCGCTCGAGCAGGTCGAGCGTCTCGTCGAACAGCACCCCGCGGGGCACGGCGATGGTGAGCGTGGGGTCACGGGGGCCCCCGCGCTCCTTCGTCTCACTCACGAGAGCCGTTCCTCCGCCATCTGGGCCGCGTGCACCCGCTGGAGGTCGAGCGCGACCCCGCACGCGGGCAGTGGCCGGCCGAAGCGCCCGAGGAGCTCGTCGTAACGGCCGCCTCCGCCGAGTGCGAAGCCCACGGCCGGGTCGTAGACCTCGAAGACCGCGCCCGTGTAGTAGCCGAGCTCGCGCACGAGGCCGAGGTCGAAGATCACGCGCTCGGCCGCGCCGCGGTCGGCGAGCAGCTCGTGACAGGCGCGCAGGTTCTCGAGCGCCGCGGTCACCTCCGGTCCGTCGGCTCCGTCCAGGACCTCGGGCCCGCCGCGGAGTGTCGGCAGCCGCGTGAGGAGGTCGCGCGCGGAGTCGGGCAGGCCGAGCCGGCCGACGCGGGCGTCGAGGCCGACGAGGTCTCGACGCGAAAGCGCCTCGAGCAGCGGCAGCCGCTCTCCCTCGGGCACGTCGAAGGCCGCGAGCAGCGACCGGTAGAGCCCGCCGTCGCCCACGCCGATCCTGTGGCGCCGAAGACCCGCTTCCTCGAGGGCCGAGACGATCAGCGCGACCACCTCGGCGTCGCCGGTGGGCGCGTCCGCGCCGATCAGCTCGATCCCGGCCTGGAGGAACTCGCGCGTCTGACCGCTGCCGCGCATGACCGAGCGGTAGGCGTGCTGGAAGTAGCACAACCGCAGCGGCACCTCGGCGTTCGCGTAGCGCGCGGCCACGAGCCTCGCTATCGGGATCGTCATGTCGGAGCGCAGGACGAGGACCTGCCCCTGGTCGTCGAAGAGTCGGTAGCCCGCGCCGGCCGCGCGATCGTCGCCGCGGCGCAGCACGTCCTCGTACTCCATCGAGGGCGTTCGCACCTCGCCGTAGCCGGCGCCCTCGAAGGCGGCGGCCAGCGTCGCCGAGATCGCCCGCAGCTCGCGCATCTCGTCGGGCAGCACGTCGCGCGTGCCGGGCGGCAGCGGATGGATCATGCCGGCCTCCGCGATCTAGACCGGGATGGGCGTGGCCGCGACGCGCTCGATTCGCGCGCCCAGTGCCCGCAGGCGCTCGTCGATCCGCTCGTAGCCGCGGTCGATCTGGCCGATGTTGCCGATCTCCGACCGTCCCTCCGCGCAGAGCGCCGCGATGAGCATCGCCATTCCCGCGCGGATGTCCGGGCTCTCCATGCGCTCGCCGTGAAGACGGCTCGGACCGCTGACGACCGCCCTGTGGGGATCGCACAGCAGGACCCGAGCGCCCATCGAGACCAGCTTGTCGACGAAGAACAAGCGGTTCTCGAACATCTTCTCGTGTATCAGGACCATGCCGTCGGCCTGCGTGGCGAGCCCGAGCGCGATGCTCGTCAGGTCCGCCGGGAACGCCGGCCAGGGCCCGTCCTCGACCTTCGCCAGCGCATCGCCCTCGTCGTTGCGCACGCGCAGCCGCTGCCCCGGCGGTATCAGCAGGTCGTCGTCCTCGAACTCCGTCCGGCATCCCAGCCGGTCGAAGACCATGCAGGTCATGCGCAGCTCCTGGCGCGTAACGTCCTTGACGCGCAGCTCGCCCCCGGTGACTGCCGCCAGCGCGGCGAAGCTCGCGATCTCGACGTAGTCGGGGCCGATGCGGTAGTCGGCGCCCCCGAGCGACTCCTGGCCGTGCACGAGCAGCACGTTGGAGCCAATGCCCTCGATCCGCGCGCCCATCTGGAGCAGCAGGCGGGCAAGGTCCTGGACGTGTGGCTCGGAGGCGGCGTTGTGGATTACGGTGTCGCCCGGTGTGAGAGCCGCGGCCATGAGCGCGTTCTCGGTCGCCATCACCGACGGCTCGTCCAGGAAGAAGTCGCACGGTCGCAGGCCGCTCGGAGCCGCGAGGCGGTAGCTGCGGTCGTACTCGACGCTCGCCCCGAGAGCGCGGAAGGCGTCGAGGTGAGGATCGAGCCGGCGCCTGCCGATCACGTCGCCGCCCGGCGGCGGCATGTGGACCCGGCCGAAGCGGGCCAGCAGCGGGCCGGCTAGAAGGAAGGACGCGCGGATCCGCTCGGCGAACTCCGCCTGGACCGGCCCGTGGGTGGCGTCCGCGGCGCAGAGCGACACGACGTTGTCGCCCTGCCAGTCGACGCGGACGCCCAGCTCGGCGAGCAGCCCGGTCATCGCGTCCACGTCGCGGATGCGCGGGACGTTGCGGAGGACCACCTCCTCCTCGGTGAGCAGGCATGCGGCCAGGAGCGGCAGTGCCGCGTTCTTGTTGCCCGCGGGAACGATCGTTCCCGAGAGCGGGTAACCGCCTTCGATGACGAATTTCTCCATGCGCGATGCCGTCCCGGGGTGCGCGGCGCGAGGTCCGGCAAGGGTATCGAAGGCCATTCGCTCGGGGTTTCGGCCCCGTCCGGGCATCCCCTTCCGGTACCTTGCGGCGCATGGCCCCGACGCGCGACGAAGCGTGGTCGCTCTTCTGCGAGTGGACCCAGTCGGACTCGCTCAGAAAGCACGTCCTGGGCGTGGAGGCCGCCATGCGCGCCTACGCGCGCGAGTACGGTGAGGACGAGGAGCTCTGGGCGGTCACCGGCATCGTGCACGACCTCGATTACGAGCGCTATCCCGACCTCGAGACCGGACACCCGCGCATCGCGCTCGAGGAGCTGCGGAAGCTCGGCTATCCCGAGGAGGTGCTGGACGCCGTGGCTGGGCACGCCGAGTTCCTGAACCATCCGCGCACGACGCCGATGGCGAAGACGCTCTACGCGGTCGACGAGCTCTCCGGCTTCGTCGCGGCCTGCGCGCTCGTCCGGCCCCAGGGCATCCACGGCATGACGCCGAAGTCGGTCAAGAAGAAGCTCAAGCAGCCGAGCTTCGCGGCCGCGGTCGATCGTGACGAGGTGCGGCGGGGCGCGGAGGAGCTGGGCGTGGATTTTGATGAGCACGTGGCCCGTGTAATCGCTGCGATGGAAGAGAACGCCCAGCAGCTCGGGCTCGGGCCTAGGGATCAGTCGTCAGTCTCTAGTCCCTAGTCTCTAGCGACTAGCGACTACTGGCGCCAGCGGCCTCCTTGCTTCGCCCAGTCGGTCAGGTGGTCGACTGAGCAGAAGGCGTCCGGGATTCTGTGATCGCCGCGGTGGCGCACGAGCAGCACTTTGGTGTCGGGCAGGCTGCCGCCGCAGTGGGCGCAGCTGTCGAGCGACTCGTCGATGCCGCTCGGCTCGCTGATAGCGCCCGCCTCCCAGCTCGGTCCTTGGATCGTCCACGGGACGACGTGCTCGAGGCGGCAAAAGGTCGCCCGGCGCGCCCCGGCCGGCTCGGCGAGACGGTAGCCGTCGTTGGGCCCGACGTCCGCACCGCACCAGCTGCAGAGTTGAGCGCTCTCCATCCCCAGTAGCCTCCCATCCGTGGCCGGCGAGGTGCGGATCATCGTCCTCGAGGGGGACGAGACGGGACAGGAGCTGCTCGAGCAGGCTCTGCGCGTGCTCGATCCGGCGGTCACGAAGGTGAACGTCGAGCTCGAGCACTACGACCTCTCGCTGGCCAACCGGCGGGCGACGAACAACGACGTCGTGCACGCGGCGGCCCGCGCCATGAGGGACGCCCGCTTCGCGATCAAGGCGCCGACCATTACCCCCGAGGGCCGGGACGACGTGGGCAGCCCGAACCGCATCCTGCGGGAGGAGATCGACGGGAAGGTCATCATCCGAACCGGGCGGCGGATCCCGGGCGTCACGCCGGTGGCGGGCGTGCACTATCCGATCGCGGTCTGCCGCATGGCGGTCGGCGACGCCTACGGAGCGGAGCAATGGCGCGAGGGCGACGGCGCCGACGAGATCGCCTTCCGAACCGAGCGCATCTCGCGGAGCGTCTGCCGCGCCGTCGCCGAGTACAGCTTCCGCACGGCGAAGAAGATCCACGCGCGCGTCTACGGCGGGCCGAAGTGGACGGTCAGCCCCGTCTACGAGGGCCTTCTCAAGGAGGAGCTCGATTCTGCGGCCGAGCGCCATCCCGAGGTTCCCTACCAGCCCGTCCTGATCGACGCGACGTACGCCGGGCTGGTCTCGGGCGCGGCCGACGCGCCGCTCGTGATCCCGGCGCTCAACCGCGACGGCGACTGTCTCTCGGACTTCGTCCTGCCCCTGTTCGGCTCGATCGCGGGCGCCGAGTCCGTGCTGCTCGCGTTCGACGACGACTACGAGGTGCAGGCGGTGATGGCGGAGGCGCCGCACGGCACTGCGCCGGCGCTCCAGGGCAAGAACATCGCGAACCCGATGGCGATGATCATGGCCGTCGCGGCGATCCTGCACTACATCGCGGGATTCGACCACGAGGAGGCCGACGTCGCCTCCCGGGCGGTCTACGAGTCCGTCCTCGAGGCGACGGCCACCGGCGTTCGGACGCCGGACCTCGGCGGCCACGCGACGACGACCGAGTTCACGGACGAGGTCGTCTCGCGCGTGCGGACCAAGGTGGACATCTGGTCCTCGCTCGGCTCGACCGTTTGACCCGCTAGCGGAGGACCTTCCGGTGGCGGCTGCGGCCGACCGGCAGGCCGCCGGCCTCGCGCATCTTCGAGTCGCCGAGATGCGCCCGCCGCCGGGCCATGTACACGCGCCGCTGGATGAAGAGCGTCGTGATTCCGGCGAGGTTGATCGCGACGAGGTTCAGCCCCAGCTGCGCGAGTGCTCCACCCATCTCGCTCCAGTCTTGGTAGGCCGCGGCCACGCCGACGTTGGCCGCCGCGGGGATGGTGGTGACCGAGATCAGGACGCCGATCAACGCACCCGACTTTGCCGACGTCAGCGACAGCACACCCGCGGTGCCGGCGAGGTACGCGACGAAGAAGGAGAAGAAGTTCGGGTCCGAGATGAAGCTCGTCAGCGGGCGTGCGGCATCGCTGATCTCGTCGGGGCCGATGCCGGTCGACTTGAAGATCAGAGCTGCCGTGAAGCTGGCGGCGATGCCGAGGGGGAAGCCGATGGCGAGGGCAGTGAGCGAGCGCTTTGCCATGTCCTTGCGAAGCTCGACGACCGCCACGCTGAAGCCGGCGATCGGTCCGAACTCCGGACCGACGACCATCGCCCCGATGATCAGGATCTCGGAGTCCTCGAGGATGCCCACGGCGGCGATCAGCACCGCGAGCACCATGAACGCGAGGAAGCTGACCGACAACTCGGTGTTCTCGGAGGTCCGCGACTCGACCTCCTCCCAGATGACCGCGTCGGAGGGCATTCCCTTCGCCGCCCGCTCGGCCTCCTGCGCGACGTCGGAGATCTCGCTGTCGATCATCTCGAGGGCGATGGAGCCCTCCCGGGGGATGTCGAGCTCGCGCAGGTCGCCGACAATCACGCTGGCGTCCTCCCGCGCGACGTCGCACAGGATCACGTCGCCCTCGGGCTTCCGCGCCGCCCGGGGGAGGTGGACGATGTTGTAGACGGAGTCCGCGGCGCAGAGCAGGTCAAGCGCCCTCTCCGCCGTGTCGGCCGGTGCGACGATGCGCATGTGGACCATCGCTACGGCGCCGGAGCCGTTGGCTCGCGTTGGTCATGCCCGAGATACGGTTCGAGCGCGCTGCGGATCTCGTCCGGTATCGGCCTCTTGGCTTTCGTCTCGGGGTCGATGAACACATGCCTCATCTCGCCCTCCACGAGCAGCTCGCCCCCGCGGCGCACGCCTATCCGCGTACCGAGCGCCGTCGTGCCGAGGCGCGTGACGTGGAGCTCGAGGTCGATCTCGTCGTCGAACGCGGCCGGCGCAAGAAAGCGCGCCCGCGCCTCGGCCACGACCATGTCGGCGCCGCCGTCGATCATCGCGGCGTAGTCCCCGATCGCCTCGCGCCACAGCTCCGTGATCGCGACATCGAAGTAGCCGAAGTAGTTCGCATTGAAGACGACGCCCTGCGGATCGCACTCTCCGTAGCGGACCCGAAGACGGTGCGTGAAGGCGCGGCCCATTCGCGTGAGCGTACCTGCAAGCGATCTTGCAGCCGACCCACCTTTCCGTCCGCCGCCTCCCCTACCTTCCCGAACACATGTTCCCGCCCTCGCCGACATGCCTTCGGACCGCGTTTCGCAATGCTCTCGACCTCGCGATCGAGTTCGCCACGCTCGGCGAGTACCAGCTCGAACCCCCACCTTCCGCGGGCCGTCGCGCCCCCGCTCCCGTGGCGGGAGCCTCCGCCGCCGTGCCTCGCAGGGAGCCGCCGGTCGCCCCCGCAACAGCCGCAGCTCGCAATCGTGCGAAGGTCGCCGCCGACTCATCGGCGGCAGCGCCGCCGCCCTCTCGCTGCCCGGGCCTCGAACAGCCCGGGCGCGCGCGGCGGCTGTCTCGCACCCGGCGCGTCCGGGAGGGCGCGCCGCGGCCCGCGCCGCAGCCGTGCCTCACGGCCGGTGCCGGGTCCCGGGCGGGTTAGGCCGTTCTCGTCCTCCCCAACGAGCGCGGCCGCCGAACCCGTCCGGGACCTGCCGGGCCCTACCGGCGTCAGGCGGGCGCCCGTGGGCGGCGCCTTACTCGACGCGCGTGGCAGCCCAGCCCTGCTCGCCGCGGGCCAGCACGATCCGGCCCTCGCCGTCGGGGCCAATGGCCACGAAATGCGCCGTGTCCTCCGTCACGCCGGGACGGTCGTCCACGAGCACGAGGTGGAGGTTTTCGTAGCGCCAGTCGGGGCGCCGCTCGGCCAGCGCGAGTCGAGCGGCCGCCTCCATCAGTGCCCGATCCCAGCCCCTGTCGAGCGCGCGCGCCTGCTCGAGGGCCGCGTCGGCGATGGCCACGTGCTCGGCCCATTCGGGACGGTCGACGCGCCTCCGGTAGATGACGAGGCCGCCGATCACTAGGGCGAGAAGCACCACGCCGACGACGATTAGGACGATCGCGAGAGTGGACACGGGGACGAGTCTAGGACCTGGCTGCGTCGGTCGCCGTCAGGCCCCCCGGAACGCAGACGGGCCACCCTCCCGGGTGGCCCGTGTAGCAAGAGCCGGCGGCGACCTACTCTCCCAGGCCCGCGAGGGCCAAGTACCATCGGCGCTGAGGGGCTTAACTGCTCTGTTCGGAATG
This sequence comes from Actinomycetota bacterium, assembly GCA_046729975.1. Taxonomy (GTDB): domain Bacteria; phylum Actinomycetota; class Thermoleophilia; order Solirubrobacterales; family Thermoleophilaceae; genus JBKPHS01. Next base: position 40 of record JBKPHS010000180.1, on the reverse strand, counting down.
GGAAGAGGTGTTTCCCCCTCGCTATAGCCACCGAAAAGTG
>JBKPHS010000179.1:0-5166 GCA_046729975.1 Actinomycetota bacterium | reverse complement strand
CAACCCGCGCTTCCTGCCCTTCTCGAGGATCAGCCGTCTGATGCGAGGCCACCTGGATCAGACGCTGGACGAGGCCGCGCACCGGCTGGGCGGCGACTTCCCGGCGGACATCCGCGACTACGACCGCATCCATCGGCACATTCTGATGATGGCCGACGCGATCAGCACCGGCATCATCAAGCAGTTTCCGCGCCGTTTCCGCTGAGCGCCCTCGACCGCGAGCCCGCCCGCTCTTCTGAGCGGGCGGGGTCGTGGGGAGTCGTGCCGCCGGCCCTCGCCCATCGGAATAGCGGTGGGCCTGCTCAGTGGCGCTAAATGCTTTGCGCGACGAGCGGCGCTGGCGATCCGCTGTCGATCAGAGCCGGAGCGATGTGTTGACTGGGATCATCGGCGCGCGGCGGGAGTGGACGGTTTCGATGATCTCGGCGTTGTCGATGCCCTGCAGGTAGATCGAAGTGATGCCGAGGTTGCTGTGGCCGAGCTGGCGCTGGATGACGATCAGCGGCACGCCTACGCGGGTCAGCTCGACGGCAAGCGCATGCCGCAGCTGGTGCGGCGCGAAGCGCCGGCGGACGCCGGCCGCGACGGCGGTCCGGCGCAGCTCCGCTCGGGCCGCCGCACTCGCCCAGGGGCCGGCCGCGCGTCGGTCCGTTGATGACGCAGAACAGCGCACCGACCGGCAGCGCGACCCGCAGCTCGAGCCACGGGCGAAGCTCCTCCCAGGCCCATTCGTCCATGCCGACCTCGCGGCGCCGGCCGCCCTTGCCGTGGCGAACGAGCAAGGCGCCGCGGCGATGATCGAGATCGGCTTCGGCGAGGCTGAGGGCTTCCTGGATGCGCAGCCCGGCGCGCCAGAGGATCACGATCAGGCCGCGCAGGCGGCGGCCGTGGGCGCGGTCGCCAGCGGTGCGCATGACGGCGACGATCTCCTCCACCTTAGGTGGGTCCGCCGGGTAGCGCAGGCCCTTGTTGCGTGGCGGGCGACCGGTGTGGAAACCCGGCATGGTCGCCGGTGACCGATGTCGACCGGCGCGATCGAGCAACAGCTCAGACATGACCCCTCCTCGGGCTCGTAAAACGAGCCGGAGGATCGGGCGAAACCGCGCCGGGGCAACGGAACGGCGATGCCAGCTTGGCGACCGCTGCCGCTCCCAGGACCAAGCGCAAGCGGTCGCAGCCCGGTCATGCGGCTATCGCGCTGCTCGGCTTCGTCCAAAGCAGTACTTCTGCGCTACTCCGATAGCCCAGCGGCTTCGAGGGATCGGTTCCGGTCGGTGTGTATCGAGAGGCGAACGATCCTCCCATCACGAAGCGTCCAGACGTGGAAGAAGCGGTTCCACACCTCGGCGTCGGTCCCTCTCATCCGCCCGCCATCGCGGACGACGTCGACAACCCGCCCCTCGTCGGCGTAGATCACCTCTTCGATCTCGACGTGGTAAGCCTCGAACGTTTCCCAGTACTCGCGCATAGTTTCCTCTGCCGCTTCGAATCCCAGGACTCCGACGACATCCGGCCAGAGCTCCGTGTTGTCGAACTCGTAGTCCGGGTCGAACAGCTCCCGGGGTACCTCCAAGCGGGTGCTCACCCCTTCGTACACCCGGCGAACTGTCTCGACGTTCTTCTCCGACATCGCCGTGCAGTATCTCGCGGACGGAAAGTTGCGCTTTCCATGCAAGGAGCCGTCGCTACCTGAGTGCTGCTTTGCGCGAGAAGCGGAAGGCAACCGGAGTCAGTGGCTCGGGTCCGGAGCGTCGGCCAGGTCGGATTCGTGAATGAGTCAGCGACCTGCTCGCTCGCGTAGCTCGAACGTCCACATCTGTCACCGACGGCGCTCCGAATTGTTTTTCGGGCGTCGGCGAACCTACGTTTGACGCCTTGTAGGGAGCCGTCAGGACGGCAAGTACCGTTGATGGGCGATGTCAACCGAGCCGCTCCACGTCAAGGCCGAAGGCTGGAACCACTACATCGCTCGTCAGGTCGGATACCGCTGGCCGCCCATCTGCCGCGATTGGTTCCCTAACGCCGGAGAGGAGTCGGTTGCCTGGCACTGGAAGTTCTTCCAGTACGTCTTCCCACTACAAGACCCTCGTGCGTTCCCTGCGCTGCCGAACCCGGACTGGTCAAACGACGAACGGCGGACACTTGACCGTTACGTCTCTCACATCCGTGACCTCGCGAACGCCACCGTCCTGACCGCCAAGAACGGCTACCACGTGTACATGGCAACCGTGGACTCCGAACCGGAGATCACCGAAACCGTTTCGGCTCGCGACGTGACGGTCGGGTTCCTGACCATGTTTCGGCAGTGTTATGCCGCCGGCGAAGAGGCGTCCTTTACGCGTGTGTCGGGGCTCCTCGCGCGCGAATTGACCCGTCGGAAGATGGACATCGGACCGCTCAAGGCTTGGCGCCGCGCGGAGGGCACCCTGCGCCATACTCATCTCGATCATCTGATCCTTTGCCAGGCCGCCGCCGACGGACTCGTCCCGCAGCACCTCGCCGAAGACGATGCGTCGCATCCGGACCGGGCTGCGTCGCCGCAGCAGATGATTGCGACCGTCTTCTACGGAGACACGATCCATTGGGGCGATCAGAGATCCGCGATCGAAGCGTGGTCGGCCGAGTCTCCGGTGATAGCGGTTAAGCGACGATTCGACGCGCTCCGCGCTGCAGTACAGCTTGGACATTTCTACGTTGGGTTCGGAGCGGTAGTGGGCCGAGCGACCGGAGCGCTCGCAGTGCATGAGATCTAGCTGCTCGTGACGCGGAAGAAGTTGCCCGTCTACTTGCGCTACCCCCGATAACGTCACGCGGGCTCATGCGGATCGGAACTCGCTCCCGCTCCGCGCGACGAGCGGCGCTAGAAAGCGTGTTTAGCGGCCTTCAGCGCCCAATTGACGCAGCCGGCTTCGGTTGTCCGTCTGCACCCACTCCTCCGCAAGTCGTCCTTGCTGGTCGTACCGGAAGATGTTCATGAGCTCGAACACGACCCGGTGGCCATTTGGGGGAAGGGGGCCGACCGGTGAGTGCGTGAACTCGCGCACGAAGGTTCCTGTGATCGTGGTCTGGCACGCGACGTAGTCGCCCTCGACGACCATGATCCCGCGGCTGATGGCCAAGTGATCGAACGCTGCTCGCAATGATGCGAAGTAGCCCTTGAGCCCTTGATAGTCCAGCTCGGCGCCGTCAGGGCCGTGGAAGGCGAAGTCGGGCGCGAAGTAAGCGTCGACCTCCGCTTCGCCTTCGCCGGTCAACTCTTGCTCGCCCACGCGGATGAGACCCCTGACGAGCTCTTCTCGACTGGGTTTCCGTTCCACTCCTCTGTTCATTCCTCTCTGGCGTTTTCGCTTGCCCGCCATCACGGCGATTCCGGCGCGTCCAGCATCCCGCGCACAAGCCTCGACGCTCTCCTACGACTCGCCGGAGCAAGTATTTCGCGGCGCGCGGAGAGCTGCTTCAGGCGGAGCAGGAGCGAGCCCGCTCCCGTCCCGCTCGTCGTGCAACTCGATGGCTGGGTCGGTCGGACCGCCGCTATCGCATCTGCCTCGAAGCGGCAGTGTCGGGGCGGCGCAGTTGATGCACGAGAACCGGCGGGATAGCGTCGCAGGGGTCACATGAGCGGAGGGAGGCTTCCAGTGGCCGCAGCAGAGGAGTTCGAGCAGGCAATCGAGGCGAGCCATCGAGCCCTGGACCTGGTTGCGAGGGGAGATCCCAGCGGCTTCTTCGCGCTATACAGCAACCGCGACGACGCGACGCTGGCCAATCCGTTCGGGCCGCCGGCCCGCGGCCGGTCCGAGATCGAGGAGGCGGGGAAGCGAGCGGCCGGCAACTATCGAGACGGGAGAGCGGTCGACTTCGAGAACTTCGCGACGTGCGTGACAGACGACCTGGCGTACATCCTGGAGATCGAGCGCTTCGAGACCAAGGTCGGAGGAAGCGACGACCTCGACGACGTCGCGCTCCGCGTGACAAGCATCTTCCGCCGCGAAGACGGAGCTTGGAAGCTCGTGCACCGTCATGCGGACCCCATAACCATGCCTCGACCGGCGACCTCGGTCGTCCAGCAGTAAGAGCGGCAACGCGCTTTCGCTTTCGGCCTGGTAGCGAGCGCCTTGAGTGTCGAGACCGGAGTGTCTCCATGAAGAGGGGCCGGTTGTCTAGGGCTGGGTTTGTGGTTTGGGGGGTTCTCCTTTGGGTGTGGGTTGGAGCTGCGCTCAGCTCTCCATCGCCGGCTGGGGCCGGATCAGGTTGGTGGGAGGCTCGCTCTGGCGGTCCAATTCGCAAGGAGGGCCGTCAGGCGGCCAGACACTCTGGGGGACCTGCCGGGGCGAAGGGTTGGTTGCGGGTGAGCATGTGCCAGATCGCTTCGGCGAGCCGGCGGGCGATCTCGACACGCGCGATCTTCTTGCCGCGCTGTTTGCCGAGCCGCGTGGCGGTCTGCTGGTAGCGGCCGCGGTAGGCGGGGTGGCGCGCCGCGTGGGTGGCGGCCTCGATCAGCGCCCAGCGCAGGAACTTGGGGCCGTTCTTGGCCAACGAGCCGCGCCGGTCGAGCTGGCCGGACTGGTAGACGCGCGGGCAGAGGCCGGTGTAGCCGCAGAGCTTCTTCGGCGAGGCGAAGCGCTCGATCGAGCCGATCTCGGCGGCGATCGTGTAGCCGAGCACCCAGGCGATCCCCGGCACCGTCGTCAGCAGGGGAACGTAGCGGTGATCGGCACCCAGGCGGTGCAGCTCGCGCTCGACCTCTGTGATCTCGTGGTCGAGCTCGTCGATCAGGGCGACCGCGGCCAGCACGTCGGAGCGCCAGGGGTCGGGCACCGCGAGCCGGCCGAGCAACTCGCGGCCGCGCTCGCCGAAGAGGTCGGAGACCGGGCACGGCTTGCCGAAGGTCATCAGCGTCGAGTGCACCCGGTTCTTGAGCGCGACCCGGTGACGCACCAAGTGCAGCCGCCAGCGGGCCCGCTCGCGCTCGGCGCGCACCCGCGGGTCCGGCAGCCAGATCGCCGGCACGAGCTGGCGCCGGCCGAGCTCTGCCAGCACCCAGGCATCGATGCGGTCGGTCTTGCAGGCGAGCGGCGCCAGGCCCTTGACCTTCTGGGCGTCGGCGATCTCGACCTCCCAGCCGAGCTCCTCGAGCCGGTCGTGCACGAAGCGCGCGCCGGTCATCGA
>JBKPHS010000178.1:0-21746 GCA_046729975.1 Actinomycetota bacterium | reverse complement strand
GACCTGCAGGCTCGCCAGCAGCTCGGGCCGGTTCCCGCCGGCTGCCGCCGCCGCGGCCGTGCCCTCACCGTCGCGGCCGTTGCCTCGCTGCGCCAGCGCGCCGCCCTCGAGCGGCGCCGACGCCGGTGGCTTGCGCGCGTGGCCGCTGCCCGGCGGGAGCTGTCCCTGCTCCATCGGGGTCTCGTCGCCGCCGGCGGCCAGCATCATCGCGACAGTCGCGCCGAGGGCGGTGAGGGGAACGCCGGCGATCGCGATGCGGCGGAGCGCGCGGCTCGAGCGGACGCGGACCTCGCGAGCGGGCGGAGGCGGCGCAGCGGCGGGCCTTCGTCCTGGCACTCCCCACGCCTCGGGCGGCAGCTCGGCTATCGCCGCCAGCATCGCCGTGAGCTGGTCGGGGCGCTCGATCTCGAGCTCAGCGCCGAGGTTGCGGATGGCGGCCCCGCGCCGGCGGGCGACATCCGGCGGCGTGATCCGCAGCAGATGCGCGATCTCGTCGTCCGCGATCCGCCTGCGAAGCGAGAGGTCGAGCAGCGCCCGGCTGCCCGGATCGAGGCCCTTGACGGCGTTGGTCAGACGGCTGTTCGGCATTGAGAGCGCGAGCCCGTGGGCGCGGGTTGGGCGAGGGAACGGCGGCAAGCCATCGTAATCACGGCCCCCGGCGGAAAGACGGCCCCAGCGCGGAGCCGGTTGCCGCCTTCGCCGCAGTTTGCGGCCTGATCAGTCGTCGCCGAGGTCCGGGCAGTCATCGTCGCGGCCGTAGTCCTTCCGACCTCCGTCGGGCCTGCCCTTCTCGTCGTCCTCACCAGGGTCCTCGTCCTCGCCCTGGTCACCGGGATCCTCGTCCTCGTCGTCACCCGCCGGCTCCTCGATTCCGCCGCCGGCAGGCAGGGGCTCCGGCTCCAGGACGGGCACCACCGGCTCCTTCGGCACGGTGGCCGCGTCCTCTTCGCCGCCTTCCTCCGGCAGCGCGGCAACGGGCTGCCCGAGCGGCTTGGTCTCGGCTGGCGGAGCCTCGGCCTCGGGTGGGAGCTCGGCCTGGCTCTCGGGGACGGGGCCGATGTCGGCCACGGGCGCGTCGTCGCCGCCGCGTTGAGGGCTTCCGCGCCGGTGCTGGGTGCGCTGCTGCTCGTCCGCGACGTGCTGCTCGTCGTCGGGCGAGGGCGACACGCCCGCCGCCGAGCCGGCCGCCGCCGCGCTCCCGAGTGGCCCGCTCGGCGAGTCGGGAGCCCTTCGGGCCGACCCGGCCGACGGCGCCGCCGCCAGCGGCGTCCCTGCGGGAGCTCGCGGCGCGACCACGCCCTCGCGTGCCTTTCCCTCGCCCGGCGGCAGCTGCCCCCGGTCGCTCCCGGTCTCGTCACCGCCCGCGGCGAGCACCATCGCCGCGACGGCGCCGACGGCGCTTATCGGCACCCCAGCGATCATCACCCGGCGCAGCCGCCGGGACCGGACGCGAGCCTCCCGCCGGCCGGGCGCCTCCGCGATCGGTGCCGCGCTCCCCGGGACGCCGAAGGCGTCCGGCGGCAGCTTCGCGAGCGCCGCGATCATCGCCGTGAGCTCCTCCGGGCGGGCGATCTCGAGCTCCGTGCCGAGCCGCCGGATGGCGTCCGCCCGCCGATGCGCGACGTCGCGCTGGCTGGTGCTCAGAAGGCGCGCGATCTCGTGGTCGGGGATGCGCCGCCGAAGCGAGAGGTCGAGCAGCGCCCGGCTGCCGGGGTCGAGTCCGCGGACGGCGGATTTGAGGTAGTCGCTACGCAAGCCGGGCCATCGTAGGCCCCGGATCAGCCGGAAAGACGACGGAGGGCCCCGTTCCACGGGGCCCTCCGCCTCCTGACGCAGGGTCCGCTCCGCTGGAGCGGTCGCGCCGTCCCGTGCGCTAGCCCTGCGGGCGGTCCTCGCCTGGAACACGCGCCGCGCGGGTCGAGTTGCGCCTAGCGGACGCGCAGTCGCCGCACGCGTGTCCGGTAGCGGACATAGCGGTCGCGCGCGGCGTCGTAGCGCAGATAGGTCGTCTTCCGCACGGAAGGGCAGCAGAAGGCGTCGCCCCTGCGCACGAAGCCCTCGGTGAGCCTGACCTCTCTACCGCGAAAACGGCGCTCGATCTCCTTCACCGCAACCGCGAACGTGCTCATCGTGACCGTGCCGCGCGGCCGGCGGGTGTAGCGGCTGCTGCGGTAGGCGAACAGGTCGTGCGGCTCGCCGCAGGCACCCGCGGCGGAAGGACGCCAGGCCACGAGATGCGCCTCTCCGGCGCGTCCTGACGCTCCCGAACGGAGCTCGGCGTAGAGCTCCCTGCCCGGCCTCGTGTCCGCGTCCGGCAGCTTGAGGAAGGCCAGCGACTCCTGGGGGCCGGCAACCCGCACGTCGGTCGTGCCCGTGGCACAGGTGTCGGAGACGTGCACCTCGGTGCGCGCGAAGGAGTCGTCGCCCGGGTAGGTGGGGTCCGGCACCTTCACCGTGTGGGCCTGCTCCGCCTCCCCGTCGCCGTCGAGGTTGCCGGTCACCGAGTGGTCCTCGAAGAAGCCGAGCGCCGGTGTGGCGGCGAGGGCCGCGCCTAGGCCGATCGCTGCGGCTGCCCGTCGCACGGCGACCCACAATATCCTGAGGCTCGCGTGCTTCGCTACCGCTTCCTGTTCGAGCAGATGGTGCGGCGCGAGCTTCGCCAGAAGTACAAGGGGTCCGCGCTCGGCGTGCTCTGGTATCTGGTGAACCCGCTCGTCCTGATGGGGGCCTACACGCTGATGTTCGGCGTGCTGCTCAAGGCGGTCTCGATCGACGACTACGCGCTGTTCCTGATCATCGGGCTGGTGGTCTGGATCTTCTTCTCGCAGTCGCTGCTCGCTGCCGCGCCGTCGCTGATCGACCAGGCGTCCCTCGTGCGCAAGGTCCGGTTCCCGCGCGAGGCGATCCCGGCGTCGGTGGTCACGGTGCAGCTCATCACGTTCGCTGTGATGCTGCTGCTCGTCGTCCCCGTGGCGCTCGCGATCCGCGGCTCGCTGCACCCGGCGCTGCTGCTCCTGCCGCTGATCGTTGCCTGCCTCTTCGCCTTCGTGCTCGGGCTCGCCCTGGCCGTGTCGGTGCTGCAGGCCTACTTCCGCGACATCCAGCCGATCCTCGCCGCCGTGCTCCTGCCCTGGTTCTTCCTGACCCCGATCTTCTTCCGCGTGGACGACCTGCCGGGAGTGGACACGCACGAGTGGGCGGGCACGCTCCTGACCTGGGTGAACCCGGTGGCGCCGTTCATCGACGGGGTCCGGTCCCTGCTCTACGAGGGCTCGGCGCCGGGGCTCGGGACGCTCGCCTACGTCGTTTGCGCCGGGGCGCTCGGGCTGGTTGCCGGGCGGGTCGTGTTCCGGCGCATGGAGGGCGAGCTGGCGGTGACGCTTTGAGCGCCACCCGCGGCGAGCTCGTGCTCGAGGGCGCGTCCCGCTCGTTCAGCGTGCGCGCCGACCGCGGGCGCACTCTCAAGGAGCTGCTGCTCGGGCGCGCGGCGGCGGCGGGGCCGGCGCCGGTTGAGGCGCTGCGGGACGTCTCGCTGCACGTCCGCCCCGGCGAGACGGTGGGCATGGTGGGGCGCAACGGCGCCGGCAAGTCGTCCACGCTGCGCGTGCTCGCCGGAATCGTGCCGCTCGACTCCGGGCGGGTCGAGTGCGGGGGCCGGGTCGTGTCCCTGCTCGAGCTCGGCGCCGGCTTCGGCCGCGACTTCTCCGGCCGCGAGAACATCTACCTGAACGGGGCGCTGCACGGGCTCGGCAAACGCGAGGTCGAGGAGCGGCTCGACTCGATCATCGACTTCTCGGAGCTCGGCCACTTCATCGACGTGCCTGTGAAGGCCTACTCGTCGGGCATGTTCGTGCGGCTCGGCTTCGCGATCGCCATCCACCTGGACGCGGACGTGCTGCTGATCGACGAGGTGCTCGCCGTCGGCGACGAGGCGTTCCAGCGCAAGTGCCTGCGGCGGATCTCCGAGCAGATCGCGCGCGGCACGACGCTGCTGATCGTCTCCCACGATCCCGGCGCGATCGAGCGTGTCTGCGAGCGCGTCGTGGTGCTCGAGGAGGGCCGGATCGCGTTCGACGGGCGGACGGCCGACGGCCTGCTCTTCTACCACCGCCTGCTCGGCACCGACACTCCCGACGCGCCCCCCGAGCGGCGCGGGGAGGCTGCGGTCACAGACCTCGAGCTGCACGACCGGGAAGGCCGCCGCTGCCGCGTGTTCCGCAGCGGAGAGCCCCTGCGGGCCGAGATCGCCCTCGCTCGCGCCGCGCGGCTGGCGCTCGAGGTTCGCGACGAGCACGGGCGCCGCGTCTTCCGCACCGAGGCCGCGGTGCCGCTAGAGGACGGACCTGCTCGGATCGCGTTCGAGGTGCCGCGGCTCGCGCTGCTCGGTGGCGATTACGACCTCGCCGTGGGAACCGAGGCCGGCTTCGACCGCGTGGCCGGGTTCAGCGTCGCGCACGAGCCCGAGGCCGAGGGGGTGGCCGACCTGCGCGGTGAGTGGTCGCTCGCCGGGGCAGAGCGGTTGGTGTCGTGACGCGGCCCGAGGACGCCCTCGCGCAGGCGCGCGCGGCCGCCGCCGAGATGCGCGAGCGCGGCGCGTATGGAGACGACCTGCGCGGCTTCGAGATCGAGCCCGCCGAACGCGTGACCTCCAAGCGGCTGCTCGAGTGGGCGCTGATCGAGCCCGATCCCGACCAGGTCTACTCGACGCGGCGGCTCGGGGCCCCCATCACCTGGGTGAAGCGCGCGCTCCTGCGCGGCCTGCGCCAGTACCACGGCCAGCTGCTCGCCGAGCAGACGCGCTTCAACCTCCAGCTCGCGGTGTACGTGAGCGAGCTCGAGAGTCGCGTACACGACCTCGAGGAGGGACTCGTCAGAAGGTCCGATGAGGGTCCACCAGCTCCTTAGCGGGGCCGGGCCGTTCGACGCGGTCACGGCCCAGGCATTCGCCTACCGCCGGCTGTTCGACTCCTGGGGCTGGGACGGCTGCGACCACGCCGGGTCGATCGACCCGCGGATGGACGGACGCGTGCAGCCGCTCGCGGCGCTCCAGGCCGGGCCGGACGACGTGATCCTGATCCACTACTCCGCCTACGCGCGCGACCTGCGGAGCGTGCTCGAGCTGCCGAACCGCAAGCTGCTCGTGTCGCACAACGTGACGCCCGCTCGCTATCTCTGGGAATACGAGCCGATGGTCGCGATCCACTGCGCCGTGGGCCGGGCGCAGCTGCCCGAGTTCGCGCGCGCCGCGGACCTCGCGGCGGGCGTGTCGGAGTACAACGCCCGCGAGCTGCGCGAGGCAGGCGCGCGCCGGACGGCCGTGATCCCGCTCCTGTTCGACCGCGCCCGGCTCGGCCAGCCAGCGCGGGCGGGGCGGCCCGCGGGACCCCCCGTGCTGCTGTTCGTGGGGAGGCAGACGCCGCACAAGCGCCACGACGAGCTGCTGCGCGCGTTCGCGCTGTACCGCGCGCACCGCCAGCCGGACGCCCGCCTCGTGCTCGTCGGCGAGCCGCTCTCCCCCGCCTACGCCGCCGCGCTCGAGCGCCTGGCCGAGCGCCTCGCACCGGGCGCAGTCGACTTCGAGCGCGGCGTCCCGCCCGCCCGGCTGGCGGAGCTCTACCGCAGCGCGCACGCGTTCGTCTGCCTGTCCGAGCACGAGGGGTTCTGCATGCCGCTGCTCGAGGCGTTCCACTTCGGCGTGCCGGTGGTGGCGCGGCCCAGCGGCGGGGTTCCGGAGGTGGCAGGCGACGCCGCGCTGCTCACCGACGACCCGGACCTCGCGGTCGTGGCCGAGCTCGTGCACCTGGCCGTGAGCGACGCCGAGCTGCGGTCCGAGCTCCGCCGGCGAGCGCCGGCGCGGCTCGCCGCCTTCGACTACTCGCGCACGGCCGAGCGCCTGCGCGACGCTCTCACAGCGCTGTGACGGTCTGCACCATGCGCCGGGAGCAGTTCTCGGGCCCTGGGATTCCGGGCCGCGCGCGGTAGAGGAGGAAATCGGGGTTCTCGCGCACCGGCGGTCCGGCAATGTCCGGGTGCCGCCCGCGGGCCAGGGGGAGCAGCTTGCGCTCTATCAGGATGTAGTCGGCGCGGCGGGATCGCGGCACGTGCGGGTAGCTCGTGTCGAGCAACGGCAACGGCGAGCAGAGGGGCTGCCCGGACATCATGTATGCGACCCAGATCTGGAGCGGTGGATTCACGTCGAGCCGCACGGACGCCCCCTCGGGCAGGGCGCGGTCGAAGTCCCGCAGCCCGAGGATCGTCTGCGGGAGCTGGTTGGTCGTCCGGTCGAGCTCCTGCCGCGCTGACGCCTGCGCGGCAACCAGGAACACGCCGAGCGCGAGCACGGCGAGAGCTCTGGGTCGCAGGCGTGACGCGCCCACGGCGGCGATCGTCACGAGCAATGGCGCGACGAAGGCGAGCGCCTTGAACTCGAAGTACCAGCCGAGGTCGCGCTGCCTGAAGTAGGCGGCCGCCGCGAGGAAGCAGACGATCACCGTCGCGAGGCCGATCGCGAGGGGCCGCGGTACCCGGCGGAGCGCCCATGCCGCGAGCACGCCCATCGCGGCCACCGCGAGCCACCACAGCGTCGCGTGCGGCAGCGAGAAGAACTGATGGGCGGGCACGAAGCCGAAGAGATCCCCGCCCCAGTCCTCGAGCGAGCTGCCGGGGAGGACCACCTCGGCGGCGGTCCAGAGCTTCTCGACCACGCCGAGCACCGGAATCGCCAGCAGGACGCCTAGCGGCACCAGCCAGGCCAGCGAGCGGCGGCCCCGGTAGAGGCGTCGCGGGTCGAGGCTCATCACATGCTCGCCACGGCGGCGGCGCTCGCGGCGGTCGAGCGTCCAGAACACGGCCAGGCCGAGCAGCGGGATCGGCAGCGCGAGCGGATACGCGAACGCGCCGAGCGCGAGGAACAGCGCGAGCAGGACGGCGGCGCCACGGCTGCGCTCGCGCACCGTCCACCAGGACAGCACGAGCGCGAAAGGGAGCGTGAACCAGCCCCACGTCTGGTTGAAGTAGGGATGCATGCCGGTGTGGAGCACCATGCGGTCGAGGCCCGCGATCGCCATCGCCAGGAGCGCGCCGGCGAGGCCGGCATACAGCAGCTCGCGCGCCAGGAGGAACAGCCCTACCGCGGCCAGTCCGAGCACGAGCCCGGCCACGGGTGAGATCGTTTCGTACGGCTCGAGTCCCGACAGCGTCGCCACGCCGCCGAGCGCGTAGTAGATCGGCTGCTTCGAGCGCCAGAGGAAGGGCACGCGGTCCACGGGCCCGTCGGGGTTCACGCTCGCCGGGTGGTTGTGCTGGAGGAACTCGGCGGTGCCGACCGCGAGGTGGGCATCCGAGCCCTCGCCGATGACCGTTGGGAACCCCGAACGAAGGTAGGGGATGAGCGCGATCGCGGCGAGGATCACCGCCAGGTACGCGGGCCAGGCCGAGCGGAGCACGGCACGAGCGTCCGGCGCGCCCCGGGCTCGCACGGCGACCGCGCCGAGCGCGACACCCGCGGCGATCACGATCGCCAGCGAGAGCTTGAACGGCACGTAGGCGAAGCCGAGCACGGTGAGGAGCAGCGCGCTGGCGCAGGCCCCTACGGGGACCACCCAGAGCGGCTCGTAGCGCCGTAGCGCGGCGGGCAGCAGCAGGCGGGTGAGGCCGAAGCCGGAGACGCCGAAGAGCAGCACCGCGGCGCCGCCCGCCCGCAGCGCCTCGTCGAGCGGGTTCATCATCTCGGGGTAGCGCCGCGGACGGAAGCCGGTCCTGTAGGCGATCCAGAGCGCCAGGGCGCCCGCGCCTAGCACGCCCGCGACGTGGAGCAGGGGCACGACCGCCCGAGCGGTCCGCTGCGCGCGAGCCGTCGCCGGGGCCTCGGTGGCCTGGACGCTCATCGCGGGCGATTGTCGCGGACGCCCAGCCGCGGCGTGCTCCCCCGCGGTCACCTTCGCGGCGCTGTCCTGCCCTGTGCCCCTTATAGGTGTCCTAGGCAGGCAGCGCCGGAAAAACGCGGTTCGCGCTACACGCCGCGCGGGTGGCGCACGGCGTAGCCGCTCGTGGAGCCGGCTTCGCTCCGCCAGCGCGGGCCCTTGTCGCCGCTGCCGGAGGTGTCGAACCTCAGCCCGGCGACGACCACGTACGCGTGGCTGCCCTTGGCGTAGACGGTTATCCACTTGCCCCGGCCCGACGCGCCGTAGCCCATCAGCTCGCTCGAGTCCATCGGTCGCGAGAGCAAGGCGCCGCCGTGGAGCGCGTAGCTCACGGCCCCCGAGCAGTCGTAGCCTGAGTCCACGAAGTCCCCGTGGCCGCCGCCGTACCTGTACGGCTTGTCGGTGATCTTGTTCGCGGCGGCGATCACGCGCGCGACGGTGTCCGGCGCGCCGGCCGGGGCGATCGCGCTGCGGCCGTCGGAGGCGATTCGGGCGCGACCCGTGGGAGCGCCGGCCTCCGGAGCCTGGCCGCCAAGCTTCGCCTGAAGCTGCTTGCGCATGTGGCGGGCCTGCCCCGGCTCGACGCGACCGTTCACGCGCAGGCCGAACTTCCTCTCGTACCGGCGGACCGAGCGGATGGTGCCGCGCCCGTAGGCGCCGTCGACCGCGGTGTCGAAGCCGAGGTGTCCGAGCCAGGACTGGAGCACCTTGACGTCGTGGCCCGAGGAGCCCCGGCGAAGGGTGGTGTCGCCGAAGCGCGCGTCGGCCACGGCGGCGAGCGTGAGCGAGATGGCGACCGCGGCCGAACCTGCGGCCGCGAGCCGGCCCCGGAGGGGTCGGTTCGGCACTGTTCCTCTCTTTCGTCAGCGCTTCCGGGGTTAGCTGACGGGCTCGCGCGGAAAGAGTCGCGCTAGGCCTTGCGGCCATTCGCCCCAACAATCTGGGTCCCCCGGCCACCCGCGCCGCCGGAGCGGACACGAGCGGTTCAGCAAGGGCTTACAGGCGGGACAAACTACCGAAATCGGCGAAAGTTGCGCCGCTCCCGCCACACGCGCCCGAGGAAGAGCGGGTTCCCGAACAGGTAGCGGCGCCACATCCGCCGCGGCTCGAGGGCGAGGCGGAACACCCACTCGAGCCCGTGGTCGGCCATCCAGTGCGGCGCGCGCGGCACCCGCCCGGAGAGGTAGTCGAACAGGGCGCCGACGGTCCAGACGACGTTCGCGTCGATGCGCCCGAAGGAGCGCTCGACCCAGAGCTCCTGCTGAGGCGTGCCCATCCCGACGAGCAGGACGTCGGGACGGCGCTCGGCGATGTGCTCGAGCACCCGCTCGGAGTGCGGGCTGTCGATCCGGAAGTAGCCGTGGTGGGTTCCGCATATGTCGAGCCGCGGGTACCAGCGGCGGAGGCGTGCGGCTGCGTCGGCGGACGAGCCGGGATCCGAGCCGAGCAGGTAGAGCGAGCGCCCGGACTCCTCGCACAGCGCCGCGAGACCCCAGATCCAGTCCGCGCCGGTCATCCGGTGCGGCACCGGCAGTCCGATCAGCCTGGCCGCGAGCCGCACGCCGTAGCCGTCGCAGTAGACGAGGTCGGCGGCCAGCAGCGCCCGCCGCAGCTCAGGGTTCGAGAAGGATTCGTTGAGCACGTGGGCGTTCACGTAGCTCACTCGCCGGTGCTCGCCGCGGGCGGCGTAGCCGACGATCTCGCGCAGCAGGTCGGCGGGCGGCGCCGTCTGCACGCCGATCTGGAAGAGCTCCGTCGGCTCAGCGATCGGCGAGGGCAGCGTGGCGCTCACGCGCCCAGCGTAGTGGAGGCTCATGGCGGCGGCTCCAGCCCGTAGGGCGGCGCAGGAGCCCCTCGCTCGCGCCGCCGCCGCAGCGCCGCGCGCTTGCGGCGCATGCGCGGCACGTGCCGCGCCGCGTCCCGGTAGCCGCGCAGCAGGTGCCGCTCGCGAACGAGAGCGAAACCGAGCGCGAGCAGCTCGTAGGGGAGGATCCGCGGCAGGTCGCGCGCCAGCGACTGCAGCGGGTCGTTCTTGGCGATCATCAGGTAGCGGTTACGGAACTGCATCATCCGGTCCCACTCCGGCATGTCCGACCGGGTCGAGGGACTGTAGGTGCGGATGTGGTACGCGACCGCGCTCGGCTCGTAGACGCAGCGCCAGCCGAGGAGTCGGGCGCGCCAGGCCAGGTCGGCGTCGGAGCCCCAGGTCACGAGGGCCTCGTCGAACACCTCGCCGTCCACCGCCACGTCCTCGAGCACCTCGCGGCGGTACAGCGCCACCGCGCCGTCGGCGCCGAACGCCTCCGCTGGCCGGTCGAACGCCAGCGCCGGCCGGCCGTGGCCCACGAGCCCGTTCTTGCGCCGCCGGTCGATCACCATTCCCGCGGCGTCGATCGCGTCGAGCCGTTGCTCGGGCAGCGGCCCGAGCGTCCTCACGAGCTTCGGGGCCACCGACCCGACGCCCGCCTCGGCCAGCCGCGCTCGGGCACTCGCGACGAACCCGGGCGTGAGGAAGCAGTCGGGCTGGAGGAACAGAAGGGCGTCTCCGCCGACAGTTCGCACGGCGACGTTCATGGCGCGGCAGAACGACCGGCGCTCGTCCAGGCGCACGCAGCGGACGCCGAGCTCGCGCGCCACGTCGCCGGTCGAGTCCTCCGAGGCGTTGTCGATCACGACCACGTCCACGTCCTCCTGCCCGAGCGCCGTCGGCAGCGCATGGCGCAGCAACTCGCCCTCGTTCGTGGAGATCACCGGGACGCCGACGGTCATGACAAGCGGGCGAGAGGATTCCACGGGCGCTCGTTCGGAAGGGAGCGGCCGAACTCGTAGGCGAGCTGCTCGAGCGGGTCGAGCAGCGCGATGATCGCCTCGTCCCGGTCGCGCGAGCGCGCCGCCGACAGGAGCCCCTTCGCGGCGGTGCGGGCGCCCCACCAGACGAGGCCGGCCCGGCCGCGGGCGGGGAAAGTTCCCGGGTACGTCCGGGCGAGCCAGGCGGCACCGGCTCCCCAGAGCAGCTTCTGGACCACGAAGCCGCGCAGCGTCCGGCGGCTCAGGTGGACGCCGGTGGCGGCCTCGCGCCGCTCGACCTCCCAGCCGGCGGCTCTGAGGCGGTAGGTCAGGTCGGCGTCCTCGGCGGCGCGGATGTCCTCCCGGAAGCCGCCCACGGACTCGAACGCGGCGCGGCGGCAGGCGGCGTTCGCGGTCTTGGGGAAGCCCCAGTCACGCAGCATGTCTTCCTGCCCCATGGTCGCGCGCAGATACGCGAACCTCGCGGGGGCCGGGCCGTCCGCGGGCACCGCCTCGTCCACGACCACCCCCGCCAGTAGCGCCGTGCGCTGGGCCGGCGGCGGGTCGAAGTAGGACTCGAGCAGGTCCGGCGAGGGCGCCACGTCGGCGTCCACGAACACGAGCCACTCCGCGCTCCCGCGCGCCGCCCCGCGGTTGCGGGCAAATCCCGGCGTTGCGACCCCGCCGGCGTGCACCACCGGCACCGCTCCCTCGGCTGCCGGCGTGTCGCGTCGCGGTGTGTTGTCGACCACCAGCAGCGAGTCGCCCTGGCCCAGCTCGAGGCGCGCCAAGCGCACCCGGAGCGCTTCCAGCTCCGCCGGCGTGCCCCTGAATGGCACCACCACGTCCACCGGCGGCCTGGTCATCGGCGGCTAGCGTAGCGGCCATGGTCTGCGCGGTCGTCGTCACGCACAACCGCAAGGAGGTGCTCCGCGAGTGCCTCGACGCGGTGGCGGCCGGGGAGCGGCGGCCCGACCGCGTGCTCGTCGTCGACAACGCCAGCACTGACGGCACGGGCGAGATGATCGAGCAGAAGTACCCGCTGGTGGACCTGCTGCCCCTGCCGGCGAACCAGGGCGGGGCCGGCGGGTTCCACGAGGGGATGAAGCGAGCTCACGCCGAGGGCGCGGAGTGGATGTGGCTGATGGACGACGACACGATCCCCGCTCCCGGTGCGCTCGCGGAGCTGCTCGCCGCGCCGGCGCGGCTCGAGCCGCTCCCGCGGCCGACGCTGCTCGCGAGCAAGGTCGTGTGGCGAGACGGCCGGGTTCACCCGATGAACGCGGGCGGGGCGGAGCGCAGGCGCGTCGAGCGGGTCATCGACGGGGCCGAGCGCGGCCTGGTGCCACTGCGCTTCGCGACGTTCGTGTCGCTGCTCGTCCATCGGGAAGCGGTCGATCGGCACGGCCTGCCGCTGAAGCACTTCTTCGTCTGGAGCGACGACATCGAGTACACGGGCCGCGTGCTGCTGCACGAGCCGGGCTACCTCGTGCCCGACAGCGTCGCGCTCCACAAGACCGACGAGGCCCACACCGCGATGTCGGCGCCGCCCGCTCGCTTCTACTACCACGTGCGCAACACGGCCTTCATCGTCCGCGGGCCCGGACGTAGCCGGCGGGACAAGCTGGTGTTCGTCTCGGTGCTCGTCTGGTCGATCGTCGAGTACCTGCGCCGGAACCCGAGCCGGGCGAGCGCCCGCGCCGTACTGCGCGGCCTGCGCGACGGCCTACGGTCGCCGCCGATCTAGTAGTACACGCGTCCTCAATCCCGCCCGGTTTCGGCGGCGCCTGGACGCGCCTGGCTGCGCCCGCCGTGCTCGCCAATGCTCTTGCATTGGCTGCGCCGCCGGACTTGCCAGCCACGCCCAGTCACTCGCCGATTCCCGGACGGACTCTCGGACGCGCGTACTAGCGCGTCCTCGGCCAGGCGGAAGGCGAACCACGGCTTCTCGCCGGTCTCGAGCGCGTCGCTCAGGAGCAGGGCCAGCCAGCCGAGGAGCTCGCGCCGCGGCGGCCTCGGCGGTCGAACCGCCACGCTCCAGGGCACGAGCAGGCCCAGCTCCCGCTTGAGCAGCCGGGCGCTCCAGCGCAGGTCGTCGCGCGGCAAGCCCCGCTCCTCGACCCCGCGCCGGTGCACGAGGAGCGAGCCGCGCCGGGCGACCCTGATCGGGAGCAGGCGCTGCTCGAAGGCGGCGGCGGTGAGATCGGGGTCCTTGACGCGAGGGACGGGAACCGAGCCGTGCTCCGGCGATCCGTCCGGCGTCACCACCTTGCTCGCCAGTAGCACCGGCGACGGCAGCGGCCCGAGCCTGTCGAGCGCCTCGAGCAGCCGCCCCAGCGCCGTCGGCTCGGGCACCGCCATGCCGTCGAGCAACCAGAACCACTCGGCGGCCGGCAGCCCGCGGCCCGCGACTGCCAGCTCGTCGGGCGTCCGCGTCTGCCGCTCCAGCGCCTCGACCGTGGCCGCGGCCGGTTCGTCGACCACGGCGCAGACCCTGAGGTCGGACCCGCTCAGGGCGCGGTCACCGAGCGGCGCAGCGCGGGGAGCACCTCGCCCTCGGCGGCGTCGAGCGCCTGACGCATGCAGTCGTCCATGTCGATGTAGACGTAGTTCGCGAGCCGGCCGGCGAAGAAGGTGCGCCCGCTGCCGATCTCATCGCGCAGGAACGACTGATAGCGGTCGTTGAGAGACCGGTTCCGCTCGCTCTCGACCGGGTAGTAGCGCGTGGGCGCGTTCGAGAACTCGAAACCGAGCACCGTTCCCGCGCACTTCTGCCGGGAGGCGTGCTTGGTCTCGTGGATGCGGATGAACGGGTACTCGAGCCCCGGGTAGTTCACGACCATCGCGCCCTGCGCGTACTCGACGTGCGGGATGTGCACCGAGGACACGTGGATGCCCCGCCACTCGAGCTCGCCGAAGCGCCGGTCGCAGAAGACGTCGAGGGGGCAGGTGAGGACGACCGCGTCCGCGCCCTCGGCGCGCGCTTGCTCGTCGACGTTCCAGAACGTGACCTCGCTTCCGTACCGGACCGAGATGAGCTCGTCGTCGAGGAGGCCGTCGACGAGGTCCGTGTAGCCGTTCGGCCCCGCCGGCCAGCCCTGGTAGGGGTCCGGGAACAGGTACGGATCGTTGTCCCAGCGCACCGAGACCCGTCGCGGCGCCCAGCGCGCCGACAACTCGCGCGCGGGCCGGCCCCACTGCTTCTCGGTGTACGGGCGGATGTAGCGCTCGTACAGGATCGGGCCCATCAGGTCGAGGCACCACTCCTCGAAGTTCGCGGCCTCGGCGCGACCGGCGGCGTCGAGCCCCTCGCGGTCGCGCAGCTCCTGACGGATCTCGTCGCTGCGCGACTGGGCGTCGATGTCGGAGAGCAGGATCGGCCAGTTCAGCACCTTGCCCTCGACGACGATGTCGACGCGGTGGCGGTAGTCGTTGAAGGGCGTCATCGCGTTCGCGAGCTCCCACACCTCCGCGTCTTCGGTGTGGAAGATGTGCGATCCGTGCGGCTCGTAGAGCACGCCCTCCATGTGCTCGGACCTGATCAGTCCGCCCGGCACCCCCGCCCGCTCCATCAGGACCGACTCAACGCCGTCCCGGGCGAGGCGGTGGGCGAGCGTGCAGCCGGTCAGCCCGGCGCCGACGATTAGGACTCGGGACATGCGCTGAGCGCTATCTATACCGCGCCGGCCGCCGGCTTCCGCCGCTCGGCGCCGGCGATCGCCTCTCGATAGAGGGAGTCGAGCTCGTCGAGGTGGCGCCCGAACGGCTTGATGATCTCCTCTCGGTGCGCGCGGATCCAGCGGCTGCGCTCTGGAACCTGCCCCGGGCGGCGGATGATGTCCGCCATGATCGCGGCGAGGCCGTCGGCGCTCGCGTCGCGGTTGAGCCAGCCCGTCTCCCCGTCGCGGGTGTAGTCGACGATCCCTCCGCGAGCGTTGCCGATCACGGGTATCCCCTTGGCCAGGAACTCCGGTCCGATGTAGCCGTACGCCTCCTCCCACACGGACGGCACGATGCCCACGTCGACGCCGCTCAGCGCGTCGTCCACACGGCTCGGGTCGTACCAGCCGCGCAGGTCCACGCTTGCGAAGCGCCCCAACCGCTTCCGGCTCTCCTCCGGGACGTGGCCGAGCACGACGAGAGTGAAGCGGCCCGCCAGCCCGGCCTCGTTGAGCTCCGCGAGCGCTCCGATCAGCACCTCGGCGCCCTTCTGGACGGAGGACGCGCCGTTCACGGTGGCGAACCGCACGCGCTCCGGCGGCCGATCAATGGCCCTCACGGTCATCGACTCGAGATGCCGCAACGTGAGCTGGAGCACCCGGATCCGGCTCTCGTCCACGCCGAGCTGCGCGTAGATCTCCGCGACCCGCCGCGACTGCGCGACGGCCGCGTCGAGGCGGCTCAGCCGCTCCACGTTCACGTCACGCCGCATCTGGTAGCGGCTCGCCGACGGGGCGCGTTCGCGCGGCACTCCGCCCTCGCTCTCCGGGCGATCCGGACGCCGGCGGCGGCCGGGCAGCTTCGCGCCCCCGCCGAACAGCCGCCTCAGCTCGTAGCCGACGGTCATCCTCGCGAACCGCGACCTCCCCTCCGGCGCCCGGGCCGAGCAGCGGGCGCACTGCTCCCCGACGTCGTGCCGCAGGCAGATCCGGTGGTCGACGTCGTACAACTTCAGGACGGGGCAGAGAGGCAGGTAGTCCTGGAGCGTGGCCACCACGGGCACCGCGCGGGCGCGGGCGAGGTCGATCACCGACGTCGGGAGGCCGAGCGCCTCCTGGAGGTGCACGACGTCCGGGCGGAACGCGTCGAGCACCGCGGCGAAGTGGGCTTCCGACGGCGGGTGGTCGAGATCCGCCTCGGGAGTGAGCGTTCCGCTGTCGCCGCCGAAGACCAGCGACGAGTTCAGGATCTCGTGCATGCGTACCCCGCGCCTGCGCCAGCCGCGCAGCCGGTCGTCGCGGAGCCCGGAGTAATGGCGGCCGCGGAAGAAGTACGCGACCTCGTGCCCGCGCGCGGCCTGGCCCTCCATGGCGTCCTCGGCATAAGCGATCAGCCCGCCGTGGCGCCAGGGCCGGAAGCCGTAGCCGACGTGGAGGATCCTCACGGGCGCCGCCGTTCCTCGTTGGGGAGGGAGCGCCCGAATTCGTAGGCGAGGTGCTCGAGCGGTTCGAAGACGGCCCACAGGGCACGGTCCCGGTCGCGCGCGCGGGCGGCCGCGACGAGGCCTTTCGCGGCCGTCCGGGCTCCCCACCAGACGAGGCCGGGACGGCGCCGCGGGGGGATAGACCCGGGGTAGTTGCGGTGCAGCCAGGCGCCGCCCGCGCCGTGGCGCAGCTTCTGGCGGACGAGGTCGCGAGCTGTCTGGCGGCTGAGATGCACGCCTACGGCCGCCTCGCGCCGCTCGACCCCCCAGCCGGCGGCTCTGAGGCGGTAGGTCAGGTCGGCGTCCTCGGCGGCGCGGATGTCCTCGCGGAAGCCGCCCACGGCCTCGAACGCCGCGCGGCGGCAGGCGGCGTTGGCGGTCTGCGGGAAGGCCCATGCCCCGAACTGAAAGCTGTTGTCCTGCCCCATCAGACCGCGGATGTGGGCGTAGCGCGCGGCCGCCGGGGCGGCCGGGGGCACCGCCTCGTCCACGATCCCACCGGCCAGGAGCGCCGTCCGCTCGGCCGGCGGCGGGTCGAAGTAGCGCTCGAGCAGGTCGGGCGAGGGCTCCACGTCCGCGTCCACGAACACGAGCCACTCCGCGCCGCCGCGCTCGGCCCCGCGGTTGCGCGCGAACCCCGGCGTGGAGACCTCGCCGGCGTGCAAGACCGGCACCGCTCCCTCGGCTGCGAGTGGCTCGCGCCCGGGCGTGTTGTCCACCACCAGGAGCGAGTCACCGTCTCGCAGCTCGAGCCGTGCCAGGCGCGTTCGGAGCGCGTCCAGCTCCGCCGGCGTGCCCCTGAATGGCACCACCACGTCCACCGGCGGCCTGGTCATCGCGCACTGCTCCCCTCCAGCACCACGCGCGCCGACTGCTCAGGGTCGTCCCAGGTAGGCGCGTGGCCGCAGCCGCGCAGTGTCACGAAGCGGGTCTGGGGCGGAAGCTCCTCCCGCCACTGCGCCAACCGCGGCGTGAGCAGGCGGTCGCGGTCCGGAAAGGCGACGGTCACGGGCACGCGTATGTCGTCTCCATGACGGAAGCGGCCGGCGCGCATGGCATCTCGCACGGCGTCGAAAGCGGGAGCAGCCGCCATCGCGCGCGACGCGTCGAGTGCGGCGCCGGCCGGCAGGCGATCCGGCCTCGCCACCATCTGTCCCGTCAGGAGAGCGCGGGCACGCGGTCGAGCCATCAGCGCCGGCATCCCCGGGCCGAGCAGCCGCGCGCCTACGCGGTTCAGCCGCAGCGAGACGTCCACGAACCGCGCGCCGGCGCGGCGGCACAGGCCGGCGGGGGCCAGCGCCGTGACGGTGCGCGCCCGGCCGAGCCGAGCCAGCTCGAGCGCCACCCAGCCGCCGAGAGAGTGTCCCGCGACGTGCGACGTTTCGAGACCGAGCTCGTCGAGGAAGTCCGCCACGAGGGCGGCCAGCTGCGGCGCGCCGGGCGGCGGGTCGTAAGGAGGCGGCGGAGAGTCGCCGAATCCGGGCAGGTCGACCGCGATGGCGTCGCGCTCGGTGGCGAGCCGTTCGAGCACCGGGCTCCAGACCTGCCACTGGCTGCCGATTCCATGCATGAGGAGGAGCGGCTCGCCACTCCCGACACGGTGATGGTTCAAATGCACCGGAGAACCGTAATCAGTAATCGGTAGTCGGTAATCAGGGTGTGGGCTCGGCATCGTGACTCGGTCCTGGCTACTGACTACTGGCTACTGACTACTCTCATTTCGGGCGATGATCGAAAGACTCGAATCGGTCCTGGACACGGCGCGGCACGCGGCGCAGCTCGTGATCGACGACGTCGCAGACGTCAGCCTGGGCTGGGTGCTTGCCGCCGTGGCGCTCCACTTCCTCTCGCAGGGAGTCCGGACGCTGGGGTGGTTCAACATCCTGCGGGCCGCCTACCCGAGCGCCACGGGCCTGCGCCGCCGCCAGGTGATCGGCGCGTACTTGGCGGGCTCCGGCCTCAACGGGGTGATTCCGGCGCGCGGCGGCGACCTCGTGAAGGTTGGTCTGCTGCACCGGCGGATCGAGGGCTCGCGCTACTCGACGCTGATCGCGACCTTCGTGCCCGAGACGCTGTTCGAGACGGCGTTCGGCGTCGGGCTCGTGGTGTGGGCGCTCGCCAACGGCTTCCTCCCCGTGCCGACCTCGCCCGGCGAGCTGCCGTCGGTCGACGTATCGCTCTTCATCGACCATCCGTTCATCTCGTCGACGGTTGCCGCGGCGCTCGCCGCCGGCGGCTGGCTCGTCGTCCGCCGGCTGCGCCGCAACGCGCGCACGCTCGTCGAACGCATCAAGCAGGGGCTGGCGATCTTCCGGCGGCCACGCGACTACGTCGGCGGCGTGGTCACGTGGCAGGCGCTCGGCAGGGTCATCCGGCTCGGCTCGCTCGCCTGCTTCATCGCCGCGTTCGGCCTGCCGCTCACGTTCGGCACCGCGGTGCTGGTCATGGCCGCCCAGGGCGGCGGCCGGATCATTCCCCTCGCCCCCGCGAGCGCGGGTCTGCGCCTCGCGATGCTCTCCTACGGCTTCGTCGAGATCACCGGCGAGGCGGTCGACATCGCGAGCATCACGGCCTTCACCTTCGGAGTGGGCTTCGTCCTGATGGTCAGCGCGCTGGCGGTCTCGCTCGGAGTGCTCTTCCACGAGCTCGGCACGCTCTCCCCGCGCCGTGCCTTCGCCGTCCTGCGCGCCAGGCTCGCGCACGCCGAGGCCGGCGCCAGCCCCTAGTCGCTTACATCACGGACGCGTAGACGGCCCAGGTCTCGCTCGCGACCTCGCGCCAGGTGCGCCCCAGTGGTTCGGCCCGTGTGCCCGCGAGCGTCTCCGCCGCCGCGAGCAGCCCGTCGAGGTCGCCCGGCTCGACCAGGGTCGCGCCGCGTGCCCCGTCGAGGGTCTCCGGCAGCGAGCCGGCCGAGTAGGCCGCGACGGGCGTGCCGCAGGCGAGCGCCTCGACGGGCGGCAGCCCGTAGCCCTCGTCCTCCGACGGGAACACGAACGCGTCGGCCGCCGAGTAGAGCGCCGCGAGCTCGGCGTCGGGGAGGCGGCCGGCCAGCAGGACGCGTCCGGGCGCCGCGAGCCCCCCGGCCTCCTCGTCCGGCCTGCCCGCAAGCACGAGCGGCAGGCCGTCGCGCCGGCGCACGGCCGCGGCGAGGGCCTCCACGCCCTTGCGCGGGTCGGGCGGGTCGAGGCCGCCGACCCAGAGGAGGAAGCGTTCTGGCAGATCGAGCCCCGCGAGCGCGTCCCGCGGGTGCTCGACCGGCGCGAACACGGGTGCGGCCGCCTCGGGCACGACCTTCGGATGCACGCCGAGCAACCGCTCGGCATCGCGAGCCACCGCGTGCGAGGGCACGATCACGCGGGACGCTCGGCGCACGGCCGCGTAGCGGAGCCGGTGCTTCGTGCCGGTTCGCAGGTAGAGCTCGGGGCGCCACAGCGGCGCGAGGTCGTGAACGGTGACGACCAGGCGAGCGCCGGGACGCAGGCTCGCAAGGTCGATCGCCGGGGAGTGGAGCACGTCGGCGCCGGTGCGGCGCACGTCGCGGGCCAGCATCAGGTGCTCGAGCGCCTCCGCGACGCGAGCGGGGGCCGGGGGTCGGGCCAGCCGGCGCATGACGGCCACATCGCCGGCGTGCTGCTGCTCCAGCGCGGTCAGCAGGCAGCTCGCATAGCGGCCGATGCCGCGCTCGGCGAGCCGTGGCTGCTCCAGCACGCGGGCGTCGAAGGCGACCCTCACTTAGGAATCATTCCACGCCGTGCCGAGCCGATACGACGACGACCTGTGGAGGCTGGTCCCGCAAGAGCCCGGACCGCCAGCCGATCACCTGGCTCGCTTCGTGCGCAGCCTCGGCACGGCCGAGCGCGCGCTCGACGTCGGCTGCGGCGACGGCCGCCTCACGGCCGAGCTGCACGCGCAGCACGTGACCGGCGCGGACGTCTCGAGCGTGGCGCTCGAGCGCGCCCGGGCGCGGCTGCCGAGCGCCACGCTCGTAGAGCTCGAGGACGGGGCGCCGCTTCCGTTCGCGGACTCGAGCTTCGACCTCGCCCTATGCGCCGAGACCATCGAGCACGTGCGCGACGCGCAGCTCCTGCTGAGCGAGCTCCGGCGCGTGCTCGAGCCGCGTGGCCGGCTTGCTATCACGACGCCGGCGCACGGGCGGCTGACCGGGATCGACGTCTTCGTGCGCGGGTTCGAGCGGCGCTTCGATCCGCTCTCGCCGCACCTGCGCTTCTTCACCCGGCGCTCGCTCGCGCGCGTGCTCGACGAGCTCGGCTTCGAAGTGCGGTCGCTGCGCCGCGAGCGGGGCACGCTGCTGGCCGTGGCCATGCGCTAGAACCCGCGTCCATGCGGGTCGCGGTCACAGGCGCCGCCGGGTTCATCGGCTCCCATCTCTGCGAGCGGTTGCTCAGCGCCGGGCACGAGGTCACGGGCGTCGACGCGTTCACGCGCTTCTACGGCCGAGAGACCAAGGAGGCGAACATCGCGCGCCTCCTGCGGGCGCCGGGCTTCCGGCTCGCCGAGCGCAACCTGCTGGCGCCGGGACTGGTGGACGCCATCTCGGGAGCGGGGGCCGTCTGTCACCTTGCCGGCCGGCCCGGCGTTCGCTCCGGCGCCGAGTCGCTGTTCGAGCGCGGCAACGTCGCGACGACGGAGGCGGTGCTGCGCGCCGCCGCCGAGGCCGGCGTCGCGCGCGTGCTGCTCGCGTCCTCGTCGTCGGTCTACGCGGCCTCGCCGAACGCCCTGCATGAGGACGGCGCGCTCGCGCCGCGCTCAAGCTACGGGCGTTCGAAGCTGCGCGCCGAGCGGGTCGCCGCGCGGCTGGCGGCCGGACTCGGCCTCGAGCTCGTGACCCTGCGCTACTTCACCGTCTACGGGCCGCGACAGCGGCCGGACATGGCATTCGCGCGCTTCGTGCGCGCGGCGTACTCGGGTGAGCCGATGCCGCTCTTCGGCCGCGCGCAGGCCCGCGACTTCACCTACGTCGGCGACGCCGCGGAAGCGACGGTACTGGCCCTCGAGCGGGGCCGGCCGGGCGGCGTGTACAACGTCTCCGGCGGGGAGCGCGTCCCGCTCTCCCGAGCGCTCGAGCTCGCGGTCCGCGCGCTCGGTAGGCGCGCGCCGACGGTCCTGGCGCCCGCCCACCCGGGCGAGCACAGCTCGACCCTCGCCGACCTGACGCGCGCGCGCCGAGAGCTCGGCTACGAGCCGCGGATAAGGATCGCCGAGGGGATCGGCCGCCAGGTCACGCACGCCACGGCGTCAGCTTGCGCGTCCTGATCGATACGAGCTTCGCCGATCGCGGGCCGTCCGGCACGTCGGTCTACCTCGACCGCCTCATCGCCGCGCTGCGGCGGCGCGCGGAGGTGGACGTGCTCACGGCTCCCCGCCGGCGCCGCCTGCGCCCGGGACGCGCGGGCACGCGCTGGAACCCGCTCCGGAGCGCGGCGAACGCGGCGCTCGACCTCGCCTGGCTCCACGTGTCGCTGCCGCTCGCCGCGCGCCACTCGAGTGCCGACGTGGTTCACCATCCGCTGCCGGCTCACTCACCGCTGATCGCGACCCCGCAGGTGGCGACGGTTCACGACGCGGCGTTCGAGCTGCTGCCGGACCGCTTCGACCCGCTCTGGCGGCGCCTCGCCCGCCGGCGCCATCGCGCGGCGATGCGGCGGGCGGCGGCGGTGGTGTGCGTGTCCCGCGCGACCGCGGAGGAGGCCGTCGCGCTGCTCGGCGCGGACCGCGAGCGGGTCGTCGTCGCGCCCCATGGCCCGGGACAGGAGCTCCCGCCCACGACACGGGCCGCGAAGCCCGCACACTTCCTCTACATCGGCGACGCCGAGCCGCGCAAGGACCTCGACGGCCTGCTCGCCGCCTACGCGCGCTACCGCACGGAGGTGGAC
>JBKPHS010000177.1:0-9083 GCA_046729975.1 Actinomycetota bacterium | reverse complement strand
CCCCCCCCCCCCCCCCCCCCCCCCCCCCCCCCCCCCCCCCCCGTTTACAAGCAGAAGACGGCATACGATATTATCCAGGACGTCTCGTGGGCTCGGAGATGTGTATAAGAGACAGCAACCGCCGCGGCGCGGAGCGGCTGGCGGTGCGCTTGAACGAGCTCGCTGCTGCTGGCGGGGTGAGCCCGGACGGGCACACCCCGCGCAGTGACGGCCAGCCGGCCGACATCGCGCGGGCGCACCACGGCTCCCTGGCACGGGAGGAGCGGCTCGTGGTCGAGGAGCTGCTGAAGTCGGGTGAGCTGCCCTGCCTCGTGGCGACGTCCTCGCTCGAGCTCGGCATCGACATGGGGGCGGTCGACCTGGTGCTGCAGGTGGAGTCGCCCAAGTCGGTCACGCGTGGCCTCCAGCGGATCGGCCGCGCGGGCCACGGCGTGGGCGAGGTCTCGAAGGGCCGCATCTTCCCCAAGTTCCGCGCGGACCTCGTGGAGTCCGCCGTGGTGGCCAAGCGGATGCGCGAGGGGCTGATCGAGGAGACCGTCGTGCCGCGCAACCCCCTCGACGTGCTCGCGCAGCAGATCGTCGCCATGGTCGCGACGGAGGACGAGTGGCCCGTGCCCGAGCTGCACGAGCTCCTGCGGCGCTCCTACCCCTACTCCGAGCTCTCGCGCGAGCTGCTCGACAACGTGCTCGACATGCTCGACGGCCGCTACCCGTCGGAGGAGTTCGGCGAGCTGCGTCCGCGAATCGTCTGGGACCGCGTGGAGGACAAGATCCGCGCGCGCCAGGGCGCCCGCCAGCTCGCCGTCACGAACGCCGGCACGATCCCGGATCGCGGGCTGTTCGGGGTCCACCTGCCGGACGGGCGGCGTGTCGGCGAGCTCGACGAGGAGATGGTGTATGAGGCCCGCCCCGGCCAGGCGTTCATGCTCGGCGCCTCGACCTGGCGCATCGAGGAGATCACGCGCGACCGCGTGATCGTCACGCCCGCGCCCGGAGCGCCGGGCGCCGTGCCGTTCTGGCGCGGCGACGGCGTCGGCCGCCCGGCGGAGCTCGGCAGGGCCATCGGGGAGTTCTGTCGCTGGGCCGTGGACCGCGAGCCGGCGGAGCTCGAGGAGTCCCACGACCTCGACGAGCGCGCCGCGCGCAACCTCGTCACATTCCTGCGGGAGCAGCGCGAGGCGACGCGGGTCGTGCCATCCGAGCGCACGATCGTGGTCGAGCGCTTCCGCGACGAGATCGGCGACTGGCGGCTCTGCGTCCTCTCGCCCTATGGCGGCCGCGTGCATGCCGCCTGGGGGCTCGCGCTGTCCGCGCGCATCCGCGACCAGTTCGGCCTCGAGGCCGACGCGATCTGGTCGGACGACGGCATCATCGTCCACCTCCCCGACGCGGACGACCCTCCCGGCGCCGAGCTCGTGCTGGTCGAGCCGGACGAGGTCGAGGACCTGGTGGTGGGCGAGCTCGGGGCGTCGGCGCTGTACGGCGCGCGCTTCCGCGAGAACGCAGCCCGGGCGCTTTTGATCCCGCGCGCCTACCCGGGCAGGCGAACTCCCCTCTGGCAGCAGCGCCTGAAGGCGCAGTCGCTCCTCGAGGTGGCCAAGCGCTACTCCCATTTCCCGATCGTCCTCGAGACCTACCGCGAGTGCCTGCGCGACGTGCTCGACGTCCCGGCTCTCGTCGCGCTGCTGCGCGGTCTGCACACGCGCGAGCTGTCGCTCGTGGAGGCCGAGACCTCGCGCGCGTCGCCGTTCGCCTCTTCGCTGCTCTTCGACTACGTGGCCACGTACATGTACGAGGGCGACACGCCGAACGCCGAGCGGCGTGCCGCCGCGCTGTCGCTCGACCGCGACCTCCTGCGCGAGCTGCTCGGCCAGGAGGAGCTGCGCGAGCTCATCGACCCTGCTGCGCTCGACGAGGTGGAGGCCGACCTCCAGCGCCTGAGCGACCGCACGCGCGCCGCCAACGCCGACGGCATGCACGACGTGCTTCGCGCGCTCGGTGACCTGACAACCGACGAGGCGCAGGCGCGCTCGCTGGAGGCTGTCTCGGCCAAGCGCATGCTCGACGAGCTCGCGAAGCAGGGCCGGGCGGTCTCGCTGCCGATCGCCGGCGAGGACCGCTGGATTCCCGCCGAGGACGCGGGCCTCTACCGCGACGCCTTCGGCGCCGTGCCGCCGGGCGGGCTGCCCGGCTCCTTCCTCGAGCCGGTCGAGGAGGCGCTGCTGCGGGTCCTGCGCCGCTACGCCCGCACCCACGGACCGTTCACCACCCGTGAGCCGGCGGACCGCTACGGCGTGGACGTCGCGCCCGCGCTGCGCGAGCTCGAGCGCGCCGGCCAGCTCGTGCGCGGCGAGCTTCGTCCCGGAGGCGCGGAGCGCGAGTGGTGCGACGCCTTGGTGCTACGGCGGCTCCGGCGAGCCTCGCTCGCATCACTGCGCAGGGAGGTCGAGCCGGCGGAGCAAGGCGCGCTGGCGCGGCTCCTTCCCGCCTGGCAGGGCATCGACGCCTCGCCGCCGGGCGGCGCCGGCGTGGACCGCCTTCGCGAGCTGCTCGTGCCGCTTCAGGGACTTGCGCTGACGCCGGAGGTATGGGAGCGGGACGTGCTGCCGCGGCGGGTCGGCGCCTACTCGCCCGCCTGGCTGGACGCCCTCTGCGCCGGCGGGGAGGTGGTCTGGATCGGCGCCGGCGCCCTCGGAAGGAGCTCGGGCAAGGTGGCTCTCTACTTCCGCGACGACGTGCGCTTCCTCGGGCCGCCGCCGTTCAAGGGCGAGCCACCGGACGGGCCGCTGCATGATGCGATTCGCGAGCGGCTGGGGCGCGGCGCCTCGTTCTGGACCGATCTTCTGGCGGAGATCGAGGCTGAGCCGGTCGAGCTGCAGCGGGCCCTCTGGGACCTCGTCTGGGCGGGCGAGGTGACGAACGACGCCTTCGCGCCGCTGCGCGCGCCGCGCCTCTCCCTCGCGAAGGGCGAGGAACAGCGGCAGCGCCGCTTCGCCCGGCGCCGCCGGCCGGCGGCGCCGCAGATCCAGGGCCGCTGGTCGCTCACCGCATCCCTCTTCCGCGACGCTCCCGCCCATGGTCCACGCATGCGCGCGCTGGCCGAGATGCTGCTCGAGCGCTACGGCATAGTCACGCGCGAGACGGTGCTCGCCGAGGGCATTCCCGGCGGCTTCGCCTCTCTCTATGGCGAGCTCGCGAACCTCGAGACCCTCGGCACCGCGCGCCGCGGCTACTTCGTGGAGGGCCTGGGCGGCGCCCAGTTCGCCCTCGGCGCCGCGGTCGAGAGGTTGCGCGGCCTGCGCACCGACGAGCCCGCCGGCCCGCTCGTGCTCGGCGCCACCGACCCGGCCAACGCCTACGGCGCCTCGCTGCCGTGGCCCAAGCGTGATACTGAGGACTCCCGCCGCCGACCCTCGCGGGTGCCGGGGGCCTACGTCGTGATGCTGGACGCGGAGCCGGTGCTCTACGTGGAGCGGGGAGGGAAGGGCCTGGCCGCCCTGCGCGAGCCACTGGACGGCTCCGGCGAGCCCGCCGCCTGGCTGCACGAGGCGCTCGAGGCCCTGGCCGACCACGTCCGCCGCGGCCGCCTCAAGCGACTGGCTCTCGAGCGCTTCGACGGCGAGCCGGTCGTCGGCTCGCCGTTCGAGGGGCTGCTGATCGAAGTGGGCTTCCGGCAGGGTCCGCGGAAGCTGACGCTGACCGCCTGAGCCCCTGCGGCCGGCGGTCTACGCGCCGAGCACCTGCCGAGCCTTGTCGAGATCCTCGGTGCCGATCACGAGGCGGCCGCTGATCCCATAGATGAGGTCGATGTTGACGCCAGCCTCCGCGAGCTGCCGTGCCACGTTGCCCATCTCTCCGGCCCGATCCTCGATGTCGAGCATCAGCACCTCGCGCTCGTCGATGACCTCGAGGCCGGCCGCCTCGACCGCCTCGCGCGTCTTCGCTGCGTTGCCCACGAGCAGGTGGATCACGCCGCGGCCCTCGCAATTCATCCCCGACACGCCGTAGATGTTGATCCCGGCCTGGCCTGTCGCCTCGCCGATGTTGGCGAGGGCGCCGGGCCGGTTCTCGACGACGATCGTCATGTCCGTGGCCACGCCGCGCCGGATTCTTCCAGCCTGAAGCGCGGATCGCGTCGAGGTCTCGGCCTACGATCTCGGGTATGCCAGAGCTGAGACGCCCCGATCACCTGGCGCCTCTGCGGCGCGTCGGCCACAAGGGCGCCGACCACATCGCGCCCGGAAACACGGTCGAGAGCTTTCAGGCCGCGCTTCGGGAGCGCGTCGACATGATCGAGTTCGACGTCCTGCGGGTCCCCGACGGACGGCTCGTCCTGGCGCACGACTACGCGGACGCGGCCAAGCGCGAGCCGCTCACCCTCGACGAGGGGCTTGACCACTTCGCCGAGGAGGCGTATGCCGACGTCGAGCTCGATGTGGACCTGAAGCTGGTCGGCTACGAGCGCGAGATCGTGGAAGGGCTGCTGGCCCGCGGCCTGGCCGACCGCGCCCTCATCTCCTCGCACTACGTCGAGAGCCTGGATCGCGTGGGCGAGCTTGCGCCCGGCCTGCGGCGCGGCTGGTCCGTCCCGCGAGCCCGCCGCGACTACACGAAGACCATCGTCGCGCCCGCGGCGTACCTGTTGCTCCAGATCGTCCGCATCCTCCTCCCTCGGCGCGTCGCTGCGGCGATCCGGGCAGGCCGCTACGAGGCCGTGATGGCGCACTGGCTGCTCGTAAGCCCGAGACTCGTGCGAAGCGTGCGCGAGGCCGGCGGTCAGCTCTACGTCTGGACAGTGGACGACGGCGAGCGGATCGCGAAGCTCGAGGCACTCGGCGTGGACGGCGTGATCACGAACGACCCCCGCCTGTTCGGCGCCTCAGCGAATCTCGCAGAGGCTGGCTGAGTAACCCGCCGGATCGGCGGCCACCTTCGAGGCATAGCCGGCCTTGGTGTTCACGCGCGCGCGCCGCACGACCACAGTGCGAAGCTCGCCGCTCCGCAGGCGCCGCCGCTCGCGCCATTCGAACTCCACCCGCCCGCGCAGCACGAAGGCGTTGCCGGTGGTCGGCGCGCCGAACGCGAACGTGTAGCCGGCCTGGCGCATGCGGAAGCGCGACGACCCGACCGGGATCCAGTGCGATACCCCGGTGCCGCCGACGTCCTTCCACGTGTTTGCGGCGCCGTCGAAGAACTGCGCCTGGAAGCGCATGTACATGCTGCCCCTACGGCCACTGCCGGGCATGCTCGCCCGCACGCCCATCCGGTCCGGATAGCGGACGGTGTCGCAGATGTTCACGGTCGCCCAGAGGTCGGGCGGCCGCGGGGCGGCATCGGCCGCGGCCGGGGCGGCGAGCGGCATGCAGGCGAAGATGGCGGCTAGGGCGCGGCGCACTGTGCGAAAGAGCTTCGGGCGAACCGGAAGTTGCGTGATGAATCGGACGATTCGTCGCATTGGTTGAGTGAGCGAGGTTTGGCCGAGCCGATCGCAGTAACGGACGGCCGGCAAAGGAAAGTTTCGAGGCCCTCTACCGCCGGACCTTCCCCGGTGTACCGCTACGTCGCCGCTCGGCTAGTGCTGCACGCGCGGCATGAAGCCCTCGGCCTTCACTGCCGAGATGATGTCCGCGTCGTGATCGGGCCCGTTGGTCTGCAGCACGAGCTGCACCGCGGTCTCGCGCACGTGCAGGTCCATGCCGTCCCGCAGGTGCTCCACGTCGACGATGTTAGCGCCGTGGTCGGCGATCGTCCGCAGTAGCCCGGCCAGCGCCCCGGGCCGGTCGGGCACGACGGTCGCGAGCACCATCCGCCGTCCCGCGGCCGTCTCGCCCATGCGGATGCACTCCGCGAGCAGGGACGCGTCGACGTTGCCGCCTGAGAGGACCGCACAGACGTCTCCCATCGGCGGCGGCTCGACCTTCGCGTGAAGGAGCGCCGCGACTCCCACGGCGCCGGCGCCCTCGACCACGAGCTTCGAGCGCTCGAGCAGCAGCACCATCGCCTGCGCCACCTCGTCGTCGCTGACCGTGACGACGCCGTCGAGCCAGCGCTCGACCAGCGGGAGGGTCAGCTGCCCGGGGCGCTTGACCGCGATGCCGTCGCAGATCGTGTTGGAGGATCGTGCGCCTATCGCCCGGTGCGCCTCCAGCGAGGCCGGGTAGGGCGCGCACTCCTCCGCCTGGACGCCGACGACCCTGACGTCGGGGAGTGCCTGCTTGACGGCGATGGCGATCCCCGTCGACAGGCCGCCCCCGCCGAGCGGCACCACCACGAGGCGCGTCTGGGGCGCCTGGCGCGCGATCTCGAGACCTATGGTCCCCTGGCCCGCGACCACGTCGGGATCGTCGAAGGCGGGGACGAGGGTGCGGCCCGAGCGCTCGGCGATCTTGACCGCCGTCTCCTGGGCCTCTTCGTAGCCGCCCTCGATCGGGAGCACCTCGCCGCCGTACTGCTTGACCGCCTCGATCTTCGACAGCGGCGCGTTCGCCGGCATGCACAGGAGCGCGGAGACGCCGTGCCGTGTCGCTGCGAAGGCGAGACCCTGGGCGTGGTTTCCCGCACTGGCCGCCACCACTCCGGCGGCCAGCTCCTCGGCGGACATCCGGCCCAGCTTGTTGAACGCCCCGCGCACCTTGAACGAGCCGGTCAGCTGGAGGTTCTCGGCCTTGACGAGCACCCGGGCGCCCACCCTTCGCGAGAGCTCGCCGGCCGGCAGGACCGGGGTCTCCCTCACGAGCCCGCGCAGCAGCTCCGCCGCGCGCTCGACGTCCTCCGCGGTGACCGATGACTCTGCGGTGGCCATGCTCTAGTCGGGTAGCGCGACGACGGCGTCGATCTCGACCCGCGCGCCCCTCGGGAGGGCCGCCACCCCGATGGCCGCGCGCGCCGGCGGATCTGAGTCGAAGAACGACTCGTAGGCCTGGTTCACATCGGCCCAGTCGCCGTCGAGGTCGGCGAGGAAGACGGTGAGCCGCACCGCGTCGGACAGGCTGGCCCCGGCCGATTCGCACACCGCGGCGAGGTTCTGCAGGCAGCGGGCCGCCTGCTCCCCCGCGCCGCCGCCGATCAGCTCGCCACTCTCGGGATCGAGCGGGATCTGGCCCGAGCAGAACAGGAGGCCATTCGAGAGGACCGCTTGCGAGTAGGGCCCCGCGGCCGCCGGCGCGCCGGACGCGTCGATCGTTCGGCGGTGGTGCGTCATGCACTGTTAAAGCTAGCGCGAGCTAGCGCGCGTGCCTGCGGTGCGATCATGGTCGCGTTGTGGCGACGGGGGAGGACACGGCTCAGCTGCTGGCCCGGGTGCCGCTCTTCGCGGGCATGTCGGTGGAGTCGCTGCGCGAGCTCGCGTCCGTCGCCGTGCCGCGCAGCTTCGAGGCCGGCCACGTCGTCTTCCGCGAGGGCGACCAGGGCGACACGGCATACGTGATCCGCTCGGGCAAGGTCCGCGTCACGCGCCAGCACTCGTCCGGTCGCACGATCACGCTCGTCGAGCTGCGGCCGGGGCAGATCTTCGGCGAGCTGGCGATGTTCGACCACGAGACGCGCTCGGCCACCGTCGAGGCGATCGAGCGCACCTCCGCCCTGGCGCTCCTCGCGCGCGATCTCAAGCGCGTGCTCCAGCGCGATCCGGCGATCGCTCTGAAGCTGCTCGGCGCCTTCGCCGGTCGCCTCCGCGCCGCCAACGAACGCATCAGCAGGCAGTCGTTCCAGACGGTGCCGAGCCGGGTGGCCAACGTCCTGCTGACGCAGGTCGTGCAGCGCCAGGAGGAGGGCGCCGGCGAGAGCGACGTGCTCGTGCGGGCCACGCGGGCCGAGCTCGCGCAGCTCGCCGGCACCTCCCGCGAGAGCGCGAGCCGCTTCCTGGCCTCCCTCGAGCGGGACGGAATCGTGACCTGCGGACGCGGAAAGGTCGTGGTGCATGAGCCCGCGGCGCTCCGAAACTACATCTACTGACGACGCCTACCTGAGCCCCAGGCTCCGAATGGTCGACCGGCAGCTGCGCCGGCGCGGGATCGAGGACGAGCGCGTGCTGCGGGCGATGTCGGAGGTCCCGCGCGAGCTGTTCGTGCCGGAGTCGGATCGATCGCGCGCGTACCAGGACGGCGCCCTCCGGATCGCCGAGGGCCAGACGATCTCGCAGCCCTGGATCGTCGCCGCCATGACCCAGCTGCTCGAGCTGAAGGGTGACGAGGTCGTGCTCGAGGTCGGAACGGGCTCGGGCTACGCCGCCGCCGTGCTCTCGCGCTGCTGCCGCGAGGTCGTGACGATCGAGCGGCACGAGGTCCTCGCGGAGCAGGCGCGAGGCACGCTCGCCGAGCTTGGCTACGACAACGTAGAGGTGCGGGTGGGAGACGGGTCGCTCGGAGCACCCGACCGCGCCCCGTTCGGCGGCATCTCCGTCACCGCCACGGCCGCCGAAGGACCGCCGCCGGCGCTCGTCGAGCAGCTCACGCCCGGCGCGGCGCTCGTGATCCCGGTGCGGCGCGGCCGGCACGAGCGCCTGATGCGCTTCCGCGCCGGCGTGGAGGAGACGATCGTGCCCGTGCGCTTCGTGCCGCTCGTCGAGGGTGACGAGGAGGAGCTCTAGCCTCCCGGTCCATGCAGCGCGAGTTCTCCGCGGGCGGCGTGGTGGTCCGGCGCTTTCACGGTCGGCCCTTCATGGCAGCGATACGGCTGAAGGACGGAAGCGTGCTGGCGCTGCCGAAGGGGCATCCGGACCCCGGCGAGAGCATGGCCGACGCCGCCGCTCGCGAGGTGCGCGAGGAGACAGGCCTCGACGCCGAGCTCGTCGAGAAGCTCGACGACGTGCGGTACTGGTACACGCGCGACGACGACCGCGTGCTCAAGGTCGTCTCCTTCTTCCTCTTCCGCTACCGCTCCGGAAGCATCGAGAACCACGACCACGAGGTGCTCTCGGCGGAGTGGGTGCCGCTCGAGGAGGCCCCCAAGCTGCTCTCGTACAGAGGCGAGCGCGCTGTCGCCGAGGCGGCACTTTCCAGGCTCGCGGAAGAACGTTAGGCTCCGGCGCTCGTGTACGTCCTGAACTTCTACTCGCCGCTGTTCATCGACCAGCTCAAGCGCGG
>JBKPHS010000176.1:0-5580 GCA_046729975.1 Actinomycetota bacterium | reverse complement strand
GCGGGATGCCGCTCGTGCAGGCAGGTGGCACGGAGGTGGAGCCCGCCCGCGGCGAGGCGCACGAGCGCGCCCGCAAGATCCGGCCGGAGTACACGCGCGGCCGCCTGGTGCGCGTGGCGGGGGGACGCAACCAGGCCGAGGCGGAGCTGATCCAGAACCTGCTGCTCGAGGAGGGCGTGCCGAGCATGCTCCGGCGTAGCGCCGGCTTCGACGTGCCGGACTTCCTGGCCGCCGGGCCGCGCGACGTGCTGGTGCCCGAGTCGGGCGCCGAGGCCGCGCGCGAGCTTCTCCACGAGGCGGAGCTGCTCGGGCCCCGGCAGCCGGAACCCCCCTCCGGGGGAAGGGCCCTCGTGATCGCCGCGAGCGTCCTGGCGGGCGGCGCGCTCGCCGCGCTGATCGCCTGGCTGCTTCTGGAGGCGGCCCGGTAGTACTAGCCCTTGACGGCTCCGGCCGTCAGGCCGGCCACGATCCGCCTCTGGAAGATCAGCACAAGGATCACGAGCGGCACCGTGACCACGACGGTCGCCGCGGTGATCGTCCCGAGCGGCACCTCGAACTCCGAGGCTCCGGTGAAGAAGGCGAGCGCGGGGGGAACGGGCCGGGCGTCCGGCGAGCTGGTGAGCGTGATCGCTAGCAGGAACTCGTTCCAGGCCCAAATGAACGAGAGCAGTCCGGCCGTCACGAGCCCCGGCGCGGCCAGCGGCACGATCACCTTGCGGAACGCCTGGAAGTGCGTCGCCCCGTCCACGAGCGCCGCCTCTTCCAGGTCGCGAGGTATCTCCCTGAAGAAGGATGTCAGCACGTACACGGTCAGCGGCAGCGTGAACGCGAGGAACGGCGGGATCAGGCCGTACAGGGTGTCGTATATGCCCGCGTCGGTCCAGAGCTTGAACAGCGGGGCGGCGATCGCGATCGGCGGGAACGTCGTGATCGAGAGGATGATCGCCAGGATCACGAACTTGAAGCGGAAGCGCAGCCGCGCGAGTGCGTAGCCCGCGAACGAGCCGATGATCAGGCAGCAGATCGTGGTCACGCCCGCGACGATGATGCTGTTGCGGAGGGCTTTCGTGAAGGCGGAGTCCTCGAAGATCGCCGTGTAGTTGTCGAGCGACGGGTTCGGCGGGATCAGCTTGGCGCTCGAGAGGTCCTGCCCCGTCTTCAGCGACGTGTTGATCAGCCAGTAGAACGGGAAGAGGCAGAAGATCATGATCCCGATCACGGCGAGCCACAGCAGGACCTGGCGGCGGCGCTCGCCGCGCGGACGCCGCGCCTTCTCCGCGACGCGTGGCTCGGCTTTGGCCCTGGGAAGCGCCTCGGTCGTCATCGCTCCTCCGCCAGCGCTCGGATGTTGCCGCCCACGAAGCGGATGTACAGGAACGACACAGCCATCACGGTCACGAACGTGAGCACGGACAGCGCCGAGCCGAGTCCGATCAACCGGTTGGCCGTCAGCTGCTGGTACGCGTGCAGCGAGAGCGTCTCAGTCCCGTTGGCGCCTCTGGTGAGCGCGAAGGGAAGGTCGAACACGCGCAACGCGTCGAGCGTCCGGAACAACAGCGCCACGAGGATCGCCGGCTTGAGCAACGGCAGGGTGATCCTCACGAAGCGCTGCCACGCCGTCGCGCCGTCGACCTTCGCGGCGTCGTAGACGTCGTCCGGTATCACCTGCAGGCCCGCCAGAATCAGCAGGGCCATGAACGGCGCCGTCTTCCAGACGTCGGCGAAGATGATCGTGGCCATCGCGTAGCCGTCCTCCCCGTACCAGACGATGTCGGCGCCCGGAAGCCCGAGTGTGCTGAGCATCGAGCTGAAGAACCCCAGGTTCGGCTCGAAGATCGAGCGCCACAGCAGACCGGCGCCGAACGTGAGCACAGCCCACGGCACGAGGACCGTGGCCCGCAGGAGTGCACGGCCCCTGAACGCTTGGTGCATCGCTAGCGCGAAGGCGATTCCCAGGACCAGCTCGATCGACACGGATATGCCGGTGAAGACGAACGTGTTCCTGAAGGCCGCCCAGAACTCGCTCGACTCGATGGCGGTCTCGTAGTTTCTGAGACCCGCCCAGCGTGAGAGGCCGGGAACCCTGACGCTGTACTCGTTCAGCGAGAGCCAGATCGCGTACCCGATCGGGTACGCGGCCACGGCCGCCATCACGATCAGCGATGGAGACACCATCGCGGCCGCGAGGCGGCGCTCCGAGAGTCCTCGCGAGCGCCGCCTCTCAGTCCTTGCGACGGTTGCCGCTTCCATCAGAACGTCGCGAGCGCCTTCTCCATATCGCTCTTCATCTTCTTCAGCGCCTCATCCGTCGAGACCTTGCCCTGAAGCGCCTCGTGGACGTTCTTGTAGATCGCTTCGCTGATCTGCGGATAGACCGCCGAGGCCGGGCGCGCCTTTCCTTGCTCGACGGCCTTCTTCAGATCTGAGGCGAAGGCGTACTTCTTCTGAATGTCGGGATCGTCGTAGGTCTTCGACAGGACTGGCGGATTGGAGAACTCCGAGAAGATCACCTTCTGGAGCTCGTCGCTCGTCGTGTACTCGATGAACGCCGCCGCCGCGTTCGGGTTCTTCGAGAAGGCTGAGATCGCGTTGTCGTGACCGCCGACTACGCTAGCCGGCTCGCCTTCCCCGAACTTGGGCAGGGTCGCGATGTCGAAGTCGTCCTTGAGCTTCGAGTCCTTGCCGAGCGCGTAGACGTACGGCCAGTTGCGCAGGAACGTCACCTTGCCGCTGAGGAAGGCGCGCTGTGATTCCTGCTCCATGTACGTTGTGACCGCCTTCGGAGCCGCGCCGCTGTCGACCCCGTCGACCATGAGCTGGAGCGCCTGGCGGCCCTGGTCCGAGTCGACCTCGGGCGTCTTACCGTCGTCGGAGAGCGGCTTGCCTCCCGCGGCATAGAGCACCTCGAGGAAGTTCACCGTCAGGCCCTCGTACTGGGCGCCCTGATAGGCGAACCCGTCGTTGGCCTTTGCGTCCTTGTAGAGCTGCTGCCAATCTGCCGGAGCCTTCGGGGACTGGTCCGTGCGGTAGTAGATGAATCCCGCGTTCGTGTCGTAGGGCACCGCGTAGTACTTGTCCTCGAACTTGGCGGTCTCGAGCGTCGACGGGATCATCTCGTCCTTGCGCTTCTCGACCAGGTCGCTGACGTCGCGTAGCCAGTCCTGGGCCGCGAACTCGCCTGTCCAGATCACGTCCAAGCCGAGGACGTCGCACTCGGTCGACTTCGCCTCGAGCCGCTGCACCAGCTGCGTCCGCTGTTCGTCAGCCGACTCCGGCAGCTCGACAAGCTTGACGGTGATCTCCGGCCGCGCCTGCTTGAACATCTCGATCGCCTTGGCGTATGCCCCGCTCGTGTCCTTACCGATGCACCAGTTGACGTTGCCCTTGGCGTTCTCGCCTGCGCCGGCTTCGACCTTCTTGCCCCCGCCGCCTCCATCGTCGTCGTCTCCGCCGCAGCCCGCGGCAATCAGCGCCGCGCATGCCAGCAGAGCGCTCAGCAAGCGTGTGATCCTCATTGGGTCGAGACCCTCCCTCGGTTTTTCGTAAAGCCGCCGCGCACCGTGTGGCGGCCGTGAAAAGTCGCCCCGCATATACCCGGCGTCAATCGGTGCCAAGCATTAACCGGATGTTGTCTCCGTTCGGCTGCGGATCTCCGCCTCCACCTCCTCGCGCACGCCGCAGCCGGCGAGGTGATCGTTGACCAGGCCGCAGGCCTGCATGAGGGCGTACGCGGTGGTCGGTCCGACGAAGCGGAAGCCGCGCCGCTTGAGGTCCTTCGCGAGCGCGGTCGAGTCGGGCGTCACGGGCTGAAGCTCAGCCACCGAGCGCGGCGCGGGACGACGCTCCGGGCGGTGCGACCAGATCAGCTCGGCCAGCGGACGGTCGAGCTGGACCGCTGCGCGTGCGTTCTCGATCGCGGCCACGATCTTGGCGCGGTTGCGCACGATCCCCGCATCGGAGAGCAGGCGCTCGATGTCGCGATCGCCGAACTTCGCCACCGCCTCGATACGGAAGTCGGCGAACGCTGCGCGGAAGGCGTCGCGCTTCCGCAGGATCGTCAGCCACGAGAGCCCGCTCTGGAAGGCCTCCAGGCAGAGGCGCTCGTACAGATCGTCGTCTTCGGTTACCGGCCTCCCCCACTCGCGGTCGTGGTAGTCGAGGTACTCGGGCGCGCCGACCGACCACCAGCAGCGAAGCTCGCCGTCCGGGCCCTCTGCCAGTCCGTCGTCCGCCGTCATGCGGCGCCTATTGTGAGGGCTCGATGGCTCTCACGACGCTCCATCACTCCGAGTATCCGGCTGCCAGGCTCGCCGCCGAGCGCGAGCTGTCCATCTCGATCTGCCTTCCCGCCCGCGACGAGGCAGCCACGATCGGCCCGATCCTCCACGCGCTCATGCCGCTCGTGGCGCGCGGAGCCGTGGACGAGGTCGTCGTTGTCGACGACTCCACTGACGGCACCGCCGAGGTCGCGCGCGCCCTCGGGGCCGTGGTGCACCAGCAGTCTCGGCTCATGCCGGAGCTAGGGCCGGCGCTCGGCAAGGGCGACGCGATGTGGCGCTCCCTGTCCGTGCTGCGGGGCGACGTCGTCTGCTTCCTCGACGCCGACTCGGA
Source organism: Actinomycetota bacterium (assembly GCA_046729975.1). Classification (GTDB taxonomy): domain Bacteria; phylum Actinomycetota; class Thermoleophilia; order Solirubrobacterales; family Thermoleophilaceae; genus JBKPHS01. The sequence goes on along the minus strand of JBKPHS010000176.1, from coordinate 969 downwards.
GGATCTCGGCGAGCACTTCGCCTGCGGCCTCGCGGGGCCCGTGGCGTGTGGAACCGGCGTCGAGTTCGCCAAGGGCTTCTATCGCCGGCCCTTTCGCGTCGGCGGCACGCGGCTCGAGGAAGGTGGCGGGCGGGTGACCCAGCTGACCGCGCGACCGCTGCTCGAGCTCTTCTACCCGGAGCTATCCGCGTTCGTCCAGCCGCTCGCCGGTGAGATGGCCGCCCGGCGCGAGCTCCTCGAGCGGCTGCCCTTCGCGACCGGATACGCGGTGGACGTCGCCCTCCTGATCGACGCGTGGCGGGAGGCCGGCCCGGGCGGGCTGTGCCAGGTTGACCTCGACGTGCGCCAGAACCGGCACCGCCCGCTCGCCGAGCTCGGCCCGATGGCGCGCGAGGTGATGCTCGGAGTGCTGTCGCGCGCGCGGCGCGACGGCCTGCTCCGGTCCGAGCGTCCGCTCGAGCTTGTCGAGCGGCCGCCGCTCAGTCCGGTTCCGACTCGGGCGTGAGCGGCAGCCCGGTAGCTTTTCGCCCCATGGACTTCACACCCACGCCGGAGATCGAGAGGTTGCGTGAGCGCGTCCGCGCGTTCCTCGACGAGCACTACTACCCGGTCGAGATGGAGACGCTGCGCGCCCTCGACGAGGAGATCGCGGCGGGCGTGCCCTACCCCGAGATCCTGGTCGAGCTGCGCGAGCGGGCGAAGGCCGAGGGGCTCTGGAACCTGTTCATGCCCGACGAGCGCTACGGCGCGGGCCTCACGAACTGGGAGTACGGGCTCCTCTGCGAGGACATGGGACGCAGCCTCGCGGCGCCGATGGTCTTCAACTGTTCGGCGCCCGACACGGGCAACATGGAGATCCTCGCCGAGCACGGGACCGAGGAGCAGAAGGAGCGCTGGCTGAAGCCATTGCTCGACGGCGGGATCCGCTCCTGCTTCTCGATGACCGAGCCGGAGGTGTCGGGCTCGGAC
>JBKPHS010000175.1:0-6328 GCA_046729975.1 Actinomycetota bacterium | reverse complement strand
ACGTGCGGCTACTACAAGGGCCGAGAGGTCGCGGCCCCGCGCGAGGACGAGTCCGCCGAGTAGCGCGGCCGCCGTGATCGCGCTCGACGCGAACGGGGCGGACCGCGGTCCCGCCGTCGTGGCCGAGGGTGGGCGCGGCTCGGGCGTGCCGGTGACGCTCTTCGGCCCGGCCGCGGAGCTGGGCGAGGGCGCCGACGTGGTCGACGCCCCGGTGTATGTGACCAACGACGAGGAGCCCGCGAACGCGGTGCGGGCGAAGCCCGAGAGCTCGGTCGTGCTCGCCGCCCGCGCGCTCGCCGAGGGCCGTGCCGACGGCCTCGTCTCCGCAGGCTCCACCGGCGCGGTGCTCGCGGCCTCGTTGTTCCACGTCAAGCGGCTGCACGGCGTCCACCGGCCCGCGATCGCCGTCCTGCTGCCGGTGCCGGGCCGCCCGACGCTGCTGCTCGACGCCGGCGCGAACGTCGAGGTGCGCCCGGAGCACCTCGTCCAGTTCGCCTACATGGGCTCGGCCTTCATGGAGGCCGTGCACGGCGTGGACAGCCCGCGGGTGGCATTGCTGTCGATTGGCGAGGAGGCGAAGAAGGGCACACCGGACGTAGCCGAGGCGCACGAGCGGATCGCCGGCGGGCCGCTGCGCTTCGTGGGCAACGTCGAGGGCCACGACGTCACGGCGGGCGCCGCCGACGTCGTCGTCACGGACGGGTTCACCGGCAACGTCGCGCTGAAGCTGATGGAGGGCACCGCGAAGACCGTCGTGGGCGCCATTCGCGAGGCGATCCAGTCGAGCCCGATCTCGGCTCTAGGGGGACTCCTCATCCGCGGCCGGCTGGGCGGGCTGCGCCGCGACCTCGACCCCGACAGCACGGGCGGCGCGATTCTGCTCGGCCTGCGGGGCGTCGTCATCGTGTCCCACGGCGGCTCCTCCGCCGAGGGCATCGCCAACGCCGTGAGGCTCGCGCAGCGGGCGGCCGACGAGCGGATGATCGAGCGAACGGCGGCGGCGCTCGAGGCGGGCGGTGCCATGCGATCCGCGCCCGCTGGTAGCGTCGGGGCCGGTCATGACTAGAGAAGAGGTGCTGGAGCGGATCCGCGCGCACCTCTCGACCGAGCTCGAGGTGGACGCCTCGAGCATCGGCGAGGGCACGCGCTTTAAGGAGGACCTCGAGGCGGACTCCCTCGACCTCGTCGAGCTCGTGATGGAGCTCGAGGACCGCTACGGCATCCGCATCCCCGACGAGGAGGCGGCCAAGATCCTGACCGTGGGTCAGGCAGCCGACTTCGTCTCCGCGCATGCCCCGCAGGAAGCCTCCTAGACCTCCGACGCCCTGGACACCCTCAGCTCCCTACTCGATGAGCTGCCCGAGGACCTCGCCCGGCAGGCCTTCACGCATTCGTCGTGGGTCGACCAGCGCGCCGACTCGTACGAGCGCCTCGCCTTCCTGGGGGACGTCGTCCTGAGCCTTGCGGTGTCGACGCACCTCTATCCGCGCTTCCCGCGCTACGGCGCCGGGCGCCTGACCAAGCTGCGTGCCCAGGCCGTCTCGCGCCACGCCTGCGCCGAGGTGGCCCGCGAGCTCGGCGTGCCGGAGCGCCTGCGCGAATCCGCGCCCCAGGGCACGGGCAAGAGCGCCGAGACCCTGATCGAGTCGGACCGCATCCTGGCCTCGGTCTGCGAGGCCGTAATTGGCGCGTGCTACCTGTCGTTCGGCTTCGAGCGCGTGGCTCCGGCCGTTGTCGGGGCCTTCACCGAGCAGATCGAGGAGGCCCTCGAGCACCCGGTCGATTTCAAGTCGCTGCTTCAGGAGCGGCTCGCCCGCCGCGCCGAGGTCGTCATCTACAAGATCGAGGCGGAGGAGGGACCCCCTCACGACCGTAGCTTCGTCGCGGTGGCGGAGGTGTCGGGGCAGGAGATCGGCCGGGGCGGCGGAAGGACCAAGAAGAGCGCCGAGCAGGAAGCGGCGCTTCGCGCGCTCGACCGGCTCGACGAGGATCCGGAGGCCGACCGCTAGAGATGCACCTCCGCTCGCTCACGCTCAAGGGCTTCAAGTCCTTCCCCGACCGTACGAAGCTCGAGTTCTCGCCCGGCGTGTCGGTCGTCGTCGGCCCGAACGGATCCGGCAAGTCGAACATCACCGACGCGGTGCTGTGGGCCCTCGGGGAGCAGAGCCCGCTCGCCGTGCGCGGCCAGACGATGCAGGACGTGATCTTCGCGGGCGGCCCCGGGCTGCCCTCTCGGGGCGCCGCCGAGGTGGAGGTCGTGCTCGACAACTCCGACGACGCACTCGAGACGGACTTCTCCGAGCTGTCGATCGTCCGCCGTCTCGATCGCTCGGGCGAGGGCGAGTACCGCCTCAACGGCGCTCGCTGCCGGCTCGTGGACGTCCTGGAGCTGCTGTCCGACACCGGCCTCGGCAAGGAGATGCACTCCGTCGTCTCGCAGGGGCGGGTGGAGGCGATCATCCACTCCAAGGCACGTGATCGGCGGGTGCTCGTCGAGGAGGCTGCCGGCCTCGGTAAGCACCGCAAGCGCCGCCGGCGCGCCCAGCTCAAGCTCGAGCGCACCGACGACAACCTCGCCCGCGCGCTCGACGTGGAGCGCGAGGCACGCTCGCTGCTGCGCCCGCTGAAGCGCCAGGCGGAAGCCGCCGAGCTGCACGAGCGGCTCGAGCGCCAGTCGCTCGAGGCGCGGCTCGAGCTGGCGCGCGACGCCGTTCGCTCGGTGCACGCGGACCTCCAGGCCGCCGAGCAAGAGGCTGCCGGTGCGCGCGCCCGGCGCGACGAGGCTGAGCGCCTGCTCACGGCCGTCGCGGAACGGCGTGAGGCGGCCGAGACTGCCTTTGCCGAGCACGGTCGTGCGCGCGAGAAGCTGTCCGGACGCGCGTACGCCGCCCGCTCGGCGCTCGAGACCATCGGCCTGCGCCGGGAGCGGGCGCGCGAGACCGCCACTGCGGCGGCCGAAGGAGCCGAGCGGCTCTCGCGCGAGCTCGCGCTTCTCGAGCAGGCAGCCGGTACGGCCGGCCCGGCCGGCGCTCCGCACGCTGAGTCGATCCGCCGCCTGGAGATCGAGCTCGAGCGACTCGAGTCCGAGCGGCTCGACCAGCTCGAGGACGAGCTTGCGGGGCTGCGGGCAAAGCGGAACGAGGCTGAGCGCAGCCGCGTCGGGCTCCAGGCGGTCGTCGAGCAGCGCCGAGCAGAGCTCGGCGACGCCGAGAGCGCGGCCGACGCCGCACGCGAGGCCCGCCGCGGGGCCGAGAGCGCCGTGGATACGGCTCGACGCGAGGTGGCGCGCGTGGGAGCGGAGCTCGCGGCGGTGAACCAGTTCCTCGCCACGGCGCCCGCGGCGCCCGGCGGAGCCAGGGCGCTCGCGGAGGACATCGGCGCCGATCCCGGCTACGAGGTCGCCCTCGCGGCCGTGCTCGGCCCCCGGCTGCGCGCCGGAGTCGTAGCCGACATTCGAGAGGGAGAGCGGCTGTTGAACGAGGCCGGGGAGCGGGGCGCCAGCTTACTGCTGTCGAGTCCTCAGCCCCCAGCCCCCAGCCCCCAGTCCCCAGGCCCGGGGGCCGAGCGGCTGCTCGATCGCGTTTCGCCGTCGCCCGAGGTCGCCGCCGTAGTCGAACGGCTGCTGGCTGACGTCTGGGTCGTCGAGTCGTTGAGCGGTCTTTCTTCGGACTTCGGTGGGACGGCGGTCACCCGCTCGGGGCGCGTCTTCTTCGCAGGGACGGGCGAGCTTCGCCAGGCGCCCGCCGGCTCCGACGAGCGCCTGCTCGAGGAGCGGAACCGGCGCGAGCAGCTGGTCGCGGAATCCGCGGCCGCTGTGGGGCACGAGCGCGAGGCGCTCGCCGCGCTCGAGCGCGCCGCCCGCGCCGTGTCCGACGCGGACGCCGCGCGCGAGGGCGCCGAGAAGGCGTTGCGCGCGGCTGTGCGCGAGCTCGACGAGACGGCCGAGGGCGTGCGCCAAGCCGACTGGCTGATCCGCCGCCGAGGCGAAGCCCCCGACGAGGGCACGTCCGCCGTCCGGCGCGCCGAGCTCGGCGCCGAGCTCCGAGCCGAGCGGCGCCTCGCCGATCAGGCCGAGCGCGAGCGAGCCGAGCGAGCGCGCAGGATCGACGGCCTGCGCTGGCGGATCGAGCGAGACGCGGAGCTCGTCGCGGCAGCGGAGCGCGCCGCCGCGGCCATCGAGCTGGCGGAGGGCGCGGTGGGCGAGCGTCACGAGCTCCTCGCGGCGGCGCTGATGGAGGACGAGGCCGCTGGCGAGCGGACCGCGGCGGAGCTGCGGGCCTGCGCGCACGAGGAGGCGCAGCTCCAGGGGCGGCTGCGCGAGGCCAGCGAGCTGGTCACGGTCGCGGAGGTGCGAACTCAGCAGGTGCGCGACGCCGCCGCCGAGAGCCGGCACGAGCTCAGCGCCGTCGCCGAGCGACTCGGCCTTGCCGCCGACCCCGCCACCGAGGCGCTGACCGGCGACGCACGGGACGAGCTCGAGGCCCGGATCGAGCGGCTGGCGCGCCGGCGCGAGCAGCTCGGCCCGGTGAATCCTCTCGCGAAGCAGGAGTACGCCGGCGCGGTCGCCCACGTCGAGGAGCTCGAGAGCCAGCGAGCCGACCTCGAGGCCGCGCTGAGCGAGCTCCAGCGTCTGATCCGCGACACCGACCGCCGCATTCGCGAGAGCTTCGAGCAGACCTTCGAGGCGGCCGCACGGAACTTCGAGGAGGTCGTCCAGCACCTGTTCCCGGGCGGCCGCGGCCGGCTGCGTCTCGTGCCGGCCGACGGTCCGCGGGCGGTGCTCGGAGGCGAGGCCGAGGACGCCGAAGATGGCGTCGAGGACGACGGCGAAGGGCCGGGGATCGAGGTGGAAGTGACGCCGGCGGGCAAGTCAATGAAGCGGCTGTCACTGCTCTCGGGCGGCGAGAAGTCGCTGGTGGCGCTCGCCTTCCTGTTCGCGGTCTTCCTCGCGCGGCCGTGCCCGTTCTACATCCTCGACGAGGTCGAAGCCGCCCTGGACGACCTGAACATCGACCGCTTCCTGGAGCTCGTGGGTCGCTTCTCCGACCGGGCGCAGTTCATCATCGTCACCCACCAGAAGCGGACGATGGACGCGGCCGACTGCCTCTACGGGGTCAGCATGGGCGGCGACGGAGTCTCCAAGGTCGTCTCGCGCAAGATGCCGGCCCCGGAACCCTCGGCGGGCGAGCTTCCCTCCGAGGCGGCCGCTTGAGCGCGCCCTCGCTGGACGAAGGTTCTACGGGAAAAGGGCAACTCGGCCCTGCGTGGGACGTTCTTGCGATGCAAACCGAAACAGGAGGATCGGCTTGAAGGCGAAGACTCAGCTAGGCCTGGTGGCTGCTGCGCTCACTGCGGTGCTCGCGTTCGCGGCCGTCGCGATGGCGGCGACCATCACCGGCGACGCCGGCAACAACACGTTGACCGGCACCAAGGACCCCGACACCATCGACGGTCTCGGCGGCAATGACCGCATCAACGGCCGCGCCGGTGTGGACGACCTCGACGGCGGCGCCGGCAACGACCGGATCCTCGCCGGACGGGGCAACGACACCCCGGTCGACGGTGGTGAAGGAAACGACAAGCTGTTCGGCAACCAGGGCAGCGACACGCTCAACGGCGGCGACGGCCTCGACAGGCTGTTCGGCCAGTCGGGCGACGACGACCTCTTCGGCAACGCCGGCGACGACCGCCTCGGCGGCGGCAGCGGCCAGGACGAGCTCGAGGGCGACGCCGGCAACGACCGCCTCGGCGGCGGCCGCCAGCACGACGAGCTTGACGGTGGCGCCGACGCCGACCGGCTTCGTGGCGGCGGGGCGAACGACGACCTCGTTGGCGGCGCCGGAGACGACGTGATCGTCGGCCGGGGTGACGGCGGCAAGGCCGACCAGGTCACCTGTGGCGATGGCACGGACGTCGCGATCCTGGATCGCAACGACGTGATTACGGATGCCGTGCCTGTCACCGCTCCGGATGGCTCGTGTGAGCAAGTCCGGCGTCCGGGCGCGAAGGGGAAGGGCCCGACGAACCCGTTGGCGCCAGGCCGGCCGTGCCGGCAAGGCAGGGACGCGACGCCCCGCCGGCGGCGGGGCGTCGCCGTGTCACGGTGAGCGCCTGCTACAGGCGGCCGCACTCCTCAACCTGGGGGAGGTCGGCGCGTTTCAGCCCGTGGAGCGAACGCTTGGGGGGAGCCCGAACTGGGGTGGCGTTCGGGAGCAGGGAAGCCCTCAGAGGGCCGGCCGCGCGGATGCGGCCGGCCCTCGGTCTTCGACGCCTGGCTGCTCGGGCGATGCTGGCCGCGTCATGGCGCGCGGCTGGGGGGACCTCTTCA
>JBKPHS010000174.1:0-37907 GCA_046729975.1 Actinomycetota bacterium | reverse complement strand
CCATTGAGCTGTGGCGCATGGGTAGGTCGGCGGCGACGCGGTTCATGTCACCACCCGGTACTTGAGGTGCGCGACGCCAGGCGCTTCGACGGCTCGGACCTGCTCGAGCCGCACCTCCGCGTCCCCGGGGCTGCCGAAGATGCGAGCGCCGTCGCCGAGCAACACGGGGACGACGTGGAGCTCGAGTTCGTCCAGCAGTCCCGCCGCCAGGTACTGCTGAACGATGTTGCCGCCGCCCAAGAGCATGACGTCTTTGCCGCCGGCGGCCTGCTTTGCCTGGTCGAGCGCGGACTCGATTCCGTCGGTGACGAAGTGGAAGGTGGTCCCGCCCTCCATCTCCACGGGATCGCGCGGGTGATGGGTGACGATGAACACGGGGTAGTGGTAGGGAGGGTCGTCGCCCCACCAGCCCGTCCACTGCTCGTCGCCCCAGGGCCCACCGCCGATCGGGCCGAACATGTTTCGACCCATCACGCCGGCCCCGACGTTCTCGACCGATTCCTCGAATACCCGTGTGCTCTCGTTCACCTCGCCGCCTTGCTTGCCGTGGGATTGGCGCCAGGCGGCCAGCGGAACCACCCACTCGTGGAGCCGCTCGCCGCCCTCGCCGAGCGGGTTCTCCTCGCTCTGGTTCGGGCCGGCGACGAAACCGTCCAGCGAGATCGAGATTTGACACCTAAGCTTGCTCATCGTGCCTCCTCAGTAGGCGGCCGCTGCGGCCGCGGCTTCTAAATGCCTATGACCGGTCCGCGCCGGGAAACTAATCGCGGCTGCGCTGCCAGCGCCTGGTCGAGAGCTCGATCCCTGGGATCGAGAACGCCTCGCCGGAACAGCTCATCCGCGCCGCGGCCATCTACGGCGCGATCATGATCTCGTTCCTCCTCTCCGACGGCTGGAGTGAGCCAATCCACGCGAATGCAGCACGGCGCCTCTCTGCTTGGCGCGCATTAGCCTCGTCATTTCGATGCCAGGCGCTGAAACGTTCCGCGCGTCGGCTGATGCGTACGAGCGGCTCGTGGGCCGCTACGGCATGCAGCTCGCGTCGGCGCTGATCGGCTTCGCGGGCGTCGAGCCCGGAATGCGCGCCCTCGACGTGGGCTGCGGGCCCGGCGCGCTCACGGTTGCGCTCGCGGCGCGGCTTGGCACGGAAAACGTGAGTGCCGCGGACCCATCGGAGCCGTTCGTGAAAGCGTGTCGGGCACGGCTGCCAGAGGTCGAGGTCGTGGTGGCCGGCGCCGAGGCGCTGCCGTTCGCCGACGGCACGTTCGACGCGGTGCTCTCACAGCTGGTTGTGAACTTCATGCGTGACGCCGAGGCGGGCGTGCGCGAGATGGTGCGCGTGACGCGCCCAGGGGGAGTCGTTGCCTCGTGCGTCTGGGACTACGCAGGGGAGATGACGCTCTTGCGCGCATTCTGGGACGCCGCACGCGAGGTCGAGCCAGAACGCGCCGCTGCGGCGGACGAGGGTGTCGTGATGCGCTGGTGCGCCGAAGGCGAGCTCGCAGAGTTGTGGCGCGCCGCGGGGCTGCGCGACGTGTGCTTCGGTCCGCTCGTGGTGAACGCGAGCTACGCGGACTTCGAGGACCTGTGGTCGCCGTTCCCTACTGGCGTCGCCCCGTCCGGCGCGTTCTGCAAGTCGCTCGACGAGGACCGCCGTGCCGCCCTCCACGACGCATACCGCCGCCATCTCGGAGTCGACGATGGCCCGTTCGAGTTGACGGCGCGCGCCTGGGCGGTCGCCGGCATCGTCCGCAGTTGATTGCGTAACGGGCTCATGGTTCGAGTACAACCGCGCCGCCGGCTCCAATGGCGGCCTGTGCGAGTGCTTCCGCGGCTCTCGTAAGCGGAAAGGACCCGCCGATCTCAACGTGGAGCTTGTCCTTCGCGAGAGACGCGGCGAGCAGGCGTAGCTTCTCGCCGTCGGGGCGGACGTAGATGTCGGTGATGCTGACGCCCCGTTCCTTGGGGGGTGGCGCGCCGGTGATGGTCGCGAGACGACCGCCGTCGACGAGCGTGCGCAACGCATCGGCCTCTCCGCCGGGCGCAGCGTTCACGGCGGCCCGAATGCCGGACGATCCCGCGGCGTCCATCGCCCGGCTTGTCCACTCCGGATCGTGATAGTCGAGGACGACGTCTGCGCCTAGCCCCATCACCCGTGCCGCGGTCCGTTTGCCTGCGGTCGCGATCACAGTGGCGCCACTCTGCGCGGCCAGCTCGACGATCATCCCGCCGGTGACGCCTCCGGCGCCGTTCACTAGGATCGTTTCACCGGGCTGAACGTCGAGCGCCTCGGACACCACCTGCTCCGCCGTCAGTGCGGGAACGGGGAACGCTCCCGCCTCTGCCCAGGAGACGTTGTCCGGCTTCTCGGCGACCAGGCGTGCGGGGACGACCAGTCGCTCGGCCCAGCAGCCCTGGTATGGCAGCGGGAGCGGATGCGTCATCACCCCTGCACCGGCGGCGGGCCACTCGACCCCCTGGCCAACCTCGACGACCTCGCCTGCTGCCTCGACGCCAAGGGCCAAGGGCGGGACGCGCCCCACGTCCCAACCGCCGGTGCGAACCACCTCGTCCCAGCTCGCCACCCCGGCAGCCCCAACCTGGAGCAGCACCTCGCCGGCCTGCAGTGGCGGCGGCTCCGGCAGCTCGAGCAGCCCCACCTCTCCCCCGAACTCCTCGATGCCGGCGGCTCTCACCTCACCTGGGGATCATGCCGCGATCCGGACACCCGCGCAACCCGTCGATAGGCCCGTAGCCCGTCCCGCTGCTTCCTGAGTCAGCGCCTCACGCCTGCGGTCGATAGGCCACGTAGACCACACCGTTCTCGTACGACTCGCAGGCCGCGAGCGACAGCGTGCGGGGCAGGGCGTCCTCGGGGAAGAGCCGCGGACCGGACCCGCGGGTGAGCGGGTAGACGAATAGATGGAGCTCGTCGACCAGGCCGTCCGCGAGCATCGCTCGGACCAGCGTGCCGCTGCCGCTGACGTAGAGGTCACCGTCGACCTCGTCCTTCAGGCTGCGGATCGCGTCGGGGTCGTACGGCCCGATGATCTTCGAGTTCCTCCACGTCGCATTCGTAAGCGTCGCGGAGACGACGTACTTGGTGGTGTCGTTGAAGAACGGGGCCCCTGGATCGTCCTCCACGGTCCGCGTCGACCACGCCGGCTCGAACATCTCGTAGGTCGTGCGCCCGAGCAGGATGCCTCGGCTACGTTCCGTGACCGCGCCGATGGCCTCTCCCATCTGGGGGTCGAAGCCGTAGTCGACCGTCCACGTCGGCGCGTCGATCACCCCGTCGAGGCTCATGAACTCGTGCACGTGTATTGCTCCCACTTCTCACCTCCCTGTCGCTGTTCCGTGTCCTCGTCGTGGTCTCTCGAGATCAGTCCGCGAGACCGATGCGGCGGTCGAATCCCGCCGGTGCGTGGATGTTGAGCATCCGTACAGGACGAGTGTCGTCGTTGCGGAAGCCGTGCTCGACTCCCGGCGGCACGAGCACAAACGTCCCTGGCGGCGCGGTCACGCGCTGGTCGCCGAGGATGAAGGTCATCTCACCTTCGACGATGTAGAACGCGTCGTCCTCGTCTGGGTGGCGGTGCGCCTCGAGGTCGCGCCCCGGAGCGATCTCGATGATGCCGAAAGTGAAGCGCGGGGTGTCGACGGTCCGCGCGAGGAACTCGACGTTGCCCACGCGACGGCCCTGACCGGGAGGAACGACGACAGGCTGAGGCTCCACATCCCGGATCCTTCCAGACGCGCCGCGGACCGCGCACCGATCTCAGCCGAAGCGATCGAGGATCCGCTCCGCGTAGAAATTCTCCCAGCGTGCGGATGGTTCCGCCGTACCAAAGGCGCGCTCCGACTCGACGAGCTCGTGCACGAGGTGGCTGCGCGGCGGTACGCGGCTGAGCGTCTCGGGAAGCTCGGAGTGATCGATGAGCCAGTCGGCGTAGAAGGAGGCCCAGTCGTCGTCTGCTCCGTCGGTGATCCGATAGACGACGTGGTGGACCTCGCCGGCTTCGTGCAGTAGGTCGCTCACGCGCCGGGTGCGCTCGTCCATGCGCAAACCCTACGCGCGTGCTGCGCGCGCGACACCGGACGCTAGGACTTCTTGCCACCCTTGCGGCCGGCCGCGGCCTTCTGGGCGCGGTTGCCGCCGCTGCCACGGCCGCTGCTGCGACTGCTCTGGCTGCTGCCCTTGCCACTGCCGCTGCGCTTTCCGCCCTTGCTCGAGGCGCCGGGCGTGTTGGCGATCGCGGCGGCACGCTGCTTGCTCATCCCCTTCTTCCGCAGGCCTTCGTACTGCTTGTCGTCCTTGACGCTTGGTCCGTGATCCTTGGGCATCGCTCACACCCCCTTTTTGGTCAGGCGCCGAGGCGCATACGAAGCATCTCCTTGCCCTGCTCTGCGCCCTTACGGCTGGCGCCCTGGGCGCGCCGGAAGAAGTCGGCGAGCTCCGAGTCGCCATCGCGCTCCGCGTCCTGGATGTACGTCTCCAGGCGCAGCATGTTGCTGAGTGACTGCTCGGTGAACCACATCAGGTTGTAGTCCTTGTCCTTGGTGCCGGTGACCTGGCCGGTCTCCTGGGCGCTCGCGTCCATCTCTCGCTCCGTTGTCGGGTTCCCTTGCTAGTTGCGGGCTTACCCGGTTCTCACCGAGGCACACGCCCAGCTTCAGTCTCCGCCCGCGTAGTCGGCCGCCCCCAGGAAGTGGAGACTGACGTAGGGCTCCTCGCCCACGACCCACGAGTCGTGGCCCGGCGGGACCGCAAAGAGGTCGCCAGGCTGCATCACAACCTCGGTACCGTCGTCCATCCGGACGGCGGCCTGACCTGAGATCACGAGTCCCACGTGAGCCACCTCGCAGCTCTCGGTGCTCGCGGTCGGCTTGACGTGCTCTGACCACTTCCATCCCGGCTCGTAGCTGGCACGGCCGATCGTCATGCCGCCGATCTGGACGAGCTCGAAACGACCCTTCTCGAACTCACGCGTCTCGGTGGGGGAGTCGAAGCGTCTGATCTCGAGCTCGTCCATCTGGGCCTCCTCGTAGTTTTGCTCGGCCATGATCGCGAAGGTCGAGCCGCTCACCGCCGCGCGGGCCCTTCGGGGGCCGTTCGACTACCTGGTGCCGGAGCGGCTCGAAGGAGTCGGCGTGGGGAGCATGCTCGTCGTGCCATTCGGACGGCAGCGGATGCTCGGTGTGGTCGTCGGCCTTACCGAGGAGAGCGAGCTGCCGCTCGAGCGGCTGGTCGAGCCGGTGAAGGCGCTCGACAAGGCGGTTCCCGGCGAGCTCGTGGACCTCGGGCTGTGGGTCGCCGAGGAGTACTGCTCGACCCCGGCGCGGGGACTGGGGCTCGTGCTGCCCCCCGGAACCGGGCGCGGTGAGCGGCCGCGGGTTCGCTCGCGGCTCGCGCTTGTCGCTGAGCTGACCGGCGCGGGGCGGAGCGCCTCGGGCCCGATCGGGGAGCGCCAGCAGGCGGTGCTCGCCGCGCTCGCGGACGGCCCGCTGACAGCCGCGGCGCTCTGCCGCTCGACCGGCAGCACGCATTCGACGCTGCGAAGCCTGGAGGGCCGCGGCCTGCTCCGGCTCGAACGCGCCGAGGTCGCGCGGCGGCCTGAGGTCCGCGGCGTGGGCGCAAGAGCACAGGCGGGGACTCAATTGACCGCGCCGCAGGAAGCGGCGCTGGCGGCGATCGTGGCACGCATGGACGGACCCGCGGACGACCGCAGGCTGCTGCTGCACGGGGTCACCGGCAGTGGCAAGACGGAGGTCTACCTGCGAGCCGTGGCGGCGGCGCTCGCGCGCGGGCGCTCGGCGATCGTGCTCGTGCCGGAGATCGCACTCACGCCGCAGACGGCCGGGCGTTTCGAGGAGCGCTTCGGCGACACGGTCGCGGTGCTTCACTCGAAGCTCGGCGCCGGAGAGCGGCACGACGAGTGGCTGCGGCTTCGCCGCCGCGAGGCCCGGGTCTGCGTCGGACCGCGATCCGCGGTGTTCGCCCCGGTCTCCGACCTCGGGCTGATCGTGATCGACGAGGAGCACGACCCCTCGTACAAGCAGGAGGGCGACCCCCGCTACGACGCGCGCCGGGTTGCGGAGCGGCGCGCGGCCCAGGCCGGGGCAGTCCTGGTGGCCGGCTCGGCCACGCCGCGCCCGGAGAGCTTCGAGCGGCTGCGGCGGCTCGTGCTCCCGAGGCGCGTGGACGGACGCGCGCTGCCGCCGGTCGAGCTGGTCGGGATGCTGGGCAGCTCGACTCCACTGCACGCGTGCACGCGCGACGCGCTCGAGCAGGTGCGGCAGCGCGGCGAGAAGGCGATCGTGCTCCTCAACCGCCGTGGCTGGTCGAACTTCCTGTCGTGCCGCTCGTGCGGGCGCGTCTGGCAGTGCCCCGACTGCGACGTGTCGCTCGTGCTCCACCGCGCGGAGCGCCGCGTGGCGTGCCACCACTGCGGTCATGGAGAGCCGGTCCCCGGCACCTGCCCGGACTGCGGCTCGGTGTCGGTTGCCCGCCACGGGGTGGGTACGGAGCGCATCGAGCAGGAGCTCGGCGAGCTGATGGCCCCGCTTCCCGTCCTCCGGCTCGACTCCGACGAGGCCGCCGGCCGTGGCGCGGTCGCAAGCATCCTCGCGCGCTTCGATGCCGCCCCGGCTGGAGTGCTCGTGGGGACCCAGATGGTGGCCAAGGGACACGACTTCCCGGACGTGACGCTCGGCGTCGTGCTCGACGCGGACGCCACGCTGCGCTTCCCCGACTTCCGCGCCGAGGAGCGCACCTTCGCCCTGGTCGCGCAGCTTGCGGGGCGCAGCGGGCGCGGGTCACGTGGCGGCGGCGTGATCGTCCAGGCGCTCGACGCAGGAGCGCGCGCGCTGCGCCATGCCGCGCGGCACGACGCCGATGGCTTCCTCGCGGACGAGCTGGAGCGGCGCGCGGCGCTGCGCTATCCGCCCTACGCCACCCTCATCCGAGTTGTGTGCTCGGCCACCGAAGCCGGCGCTGAGACGGCCGCCGCCGCTGCGGTCCGCGGGGGCGCCGAGTCCGCCGGTCTCGACGCGGCCGTGCTCGGGCCCGCGCCGCTGTTTCGCCTGAAGGGGCGTGAACGGTCCCAGATCGTCCTGAAGGCGGGCGCCGGCGAGCCGGCCCGGGCCGCGGCGGTAGCCGCCGTACGCCGCGCGGTCGAGGCGGTCAGCGGCACGCGCGAGCACCGCGGGGTTGCCTTCTCCGTGGACGTCGACCCGCAGTAGACTCGAAACCGATGTCAGAGGAGCTGGAGGAGCACCGCCAGGAAGAGGCCCCGGAGGACGAGCGGCCTGCGCTCGACCCGCAGGTCGAGGCTCGGCGGGCGGCCGCGCTGTCGTTCGTCCGCCGTCTGGGCGACCCCGTCCTGAAGAGCCGCGCCACGCCGGTCGACCGCTTCGACGACACCCTTCGGAGCCAGGTCGAGAGGATGGCGCAGGTCATGAACGACGCGCTCGGAGTCGGGCTCGCGGCGCCGCAGCTCGGGGTCTCGCAGCGCCTGCTCGTCTACCGCGTCGGGCCAGAGGCGCCGGTGATCGCACTCGCCAATCCTGAGCTCGTCTGGTCGAGCGACGAGAGCGAGACCCTGGACGAGGGCTGCCTCTCGATTCCCGGCATCACGGTCGACGTCGAGCGCCCGGTGTTCGTTCGCGTCGAAGGCCGCGACGAGACCGGCGCGGAACGCAGCGTGGAGGCCTCGGGGCTCGAGGCGCGCGTCATCCAGCACGAGATGGACCATCTCGACGGCGTCCTGATCCTCGACCGGACTACCAAGGAGCAGCGCAGGGAGGCGTTCCGCGCGCTGCGCGAGGCCGGAGAGACCGAGCGCGCCGCTTGAGGCGAGGGCTGAGCCCCTGAGCCAGGCCCACGTCGCCGGCTCGGGATAGGCTCAACGCTCGTGAAGACGGTCTACCTCGGCACATCGAACTTCGCGGTGGCCGTGCTGGAGCGGCTCGCGCGGACGGAGCACCGGCCGGCCCTCGTCATCACCCGCCCGGACCGGCCCCGTGGCCGCGGCAGGAAGGTCTCCCCACCGCCGGTCGCCGACGCTGCTCGCGCGCTCGGCATCGAGGTCTACCAGCCAGCCAGCGTCAACTCGGACGAGGCCCGTGCGCGCATCGCCGAGGTCGCGCCCGAGACGATGTGCATCTGCGAGTTCGGCGCGCTGATCAAGGAGCCGCTCCTCTCGGAGTACCCTGCGCTCAACGTCCATCCCTCGCTGCTGCCGCGCTGGCGCGGCCCCGCGCCTATCGAGCGGGCGATCGAGGCGGGCGACGAGGAGACGGGCGTGTCGATCATGCGGCCGACAGCAGAGATGGACGCCGGACCGATCTGCCTCCAGCGCGCCGAGCCGATCCGGCCCGACGACGACTACGGGACCCTCTCCGCGCGACTTCAGGAGCTCGGCTCCGAGCTGCTCCTCGAGGCGCTCGACGGCAGTCCCACCTTCCGGGAGCAGCCCTCGCGGGGAGTGACGTTCGCCCCGAAGATCGAGCCGCCAGACCGGAGGCTCGACCCGGACCGCGACGCGCACGAGCTCGAGCGCCGGGTGCGAGCGCTCAACCCGCACATCGGGACCTACGTGGAGCTTCCCGGCGGTGCCCGCCTCGGCGTGCGCCGCGCACTCGCCGCCCCCGGCGGCAGCGACGCTCCCCCACCTGGGACCCTCTCGGCGAACGACGGCCGGTTGCTGTTCGGATGCGCCGCGGGCGCGCTCGAGCTGCTCGAGGTGCAGCCGCCCGGAGGGCGGGCGATGGAGGCGGCCGATTATCTCCGCGGCCACTCGGCGAAGCTCGGTAGGGTCGCGTGATGGTCCGCCTCGCGCGCCTACGCGGCGACCATCACAGCGGCAGGCTCTCGCCGGCGCGGCGCTGTGCCTTCACGGTGCTGAGCCGCGTCTGGGGCCAGGGGGCCTTCGCGGACCGCACCTTCGTGGCCGAGGCGGCGCGCGCCTCACTCGATCCGCGCGATCGCGCCTTCGCCCAGCAGCTCACCTATGGAACCCTCCAGCGCCGGCGGACGCTCGACTACGTGCTCACCGTTCTGGCGGCGCGGCCGGTCGACACGATCGACCAGCAGCTACGAGTCGCGTTGCACCTGGGCGTCTACCAGCTCGTCTACCTCCACGGCGTGCCCGACCACGCCGCTGTCGACCAGACCGTCGAGCTCGCGAAGCTCGAGCCGGGCGGCGGCCACCGCTTCGCGAACGCGGTCATGCGCCGGGCGGCGCGCGAAGCCCGCGGGCTCGTCGCGGAGCTCACCGCGGAGTCGCCGGCCGACGCCGCCGTGCTCCACTCGCATCCCGAGTGGATCGTAAGGACATGGTGGGAGCTGCTCGGGCCGGACGAGACGCTCGCCCTCCTCGCCGCGAACAACGGCGCTCCGGAGAGCGCGGTGAGGGCGAACGAGCTGCTGCTCACCGGCCGCGAGCTGGGTGCCGCGCTTGCGAGCGAGGGCCTGCGTACCAGGCCGGCGGCCGGCCTGCCTGAGGGCCTCGTGCTGGACACGCCCTTCGACGCTCACGGCTCGCGTCTGTTCGAGCTCGGAGCGCTGATGCCTCAGTCACGCTCGTCGATGCTCGTGACGGACGTGCTCGACCCCCGTCCCGGCGAGCGGGTGCTCGACATGTGCGCGGCGCCGGGCGCCAAGACCACGCACATAGCGGCACGTATGCATGGCCGGGGACAGCTCGTCGCGGTCGAGCGGAACCCGGAGCGCGCTGAAGCGCTCGAACGCAACTGCGCACGCATGGGCGCAAGCTTCGTGGAGGTCCGCGGCCAGGATGCCCGCGAGCTTGCGAACGGCACCCAGTCCTTCGATCGCGTGCTGCTCGACGCGCCCTGCTCGGACCTCGGCACGCTCCAGTCGCGTCCAGACGTTCGCTGGCGCAAGAGCCCCGAGCAGCTCGAGGAAATCGGCGTCGAGCAGGAGGAGCTGCTCCGGACGGCGGCGGAGCTGGTGCGCCCAGGAGGGACGCTGGTCTACTCCACCTGCACGATCTCGCCGGCGGAGAACGAGTTCCGGGTGCACGAGTTCCTCGCACAGCATCCGGACTTCGAGGTCGACGACATCGCCGCGGACTACCCCGAGCTCCGCCACCCTCGCGTGCCGCGCTTTCTCCAGCTGCTCCCGCACCGGCACGGCACCGACGGCTTCTTCATCGCGCGTATGCGCAGGTCCGGGGCATGAGCACTAGCGAGCGGGCCAGCGTCCAGCTCGGTCCGGAATGCCCGTCCTGCGGCGAGCCGTGGCTGCGGCCTACGAACCTGCCTGGCCGCTACCGCTGCGTCTATTGCCTGCGCCGCTACGAGCTCCGCTCGGACTGCCCCGACTGCGGCATGCACTCCACGATCGCGCGCATGTCAGACACTGCGAACGTGACCTGCAACAACTGCGGCGGCAGCATGCTGCGGGTGGTTTGAGCGGCTAGGGGGCCTCGACCTCGACGGGTATGCCGTTGAGGATGGCGTTGCCGGACAGCGGCTCGACGCGGGTCTCGTCGGCGAGCGCGTTGCTGTTCACCCCCGCGTGATCCTCCGCCACACGCAGCCGCGCGCCCGGCGCGTCGTGGCCCCAGCCGTGGGGGATCGAGACGACGCCCGGCATGATCGCGTCGGTCACCTCGACCGGCGCCTCCACGCGCCCAGCGCGCGAGGTGACGACCGCGCGGCCTCCGTCCGCGAGCCCCAGTCGCGTCGCGTCGTCCGGATGCACGTGCATCGTGCAGCGGTCCTTTCCCTTCACCAGCGCGTCGAGGTTGTGCATCCAGGAATTGTTCGAGCGAAGCTGACGCCGCCCGATCAGGACCATGTGACCGTTCTCCCGGTCGAGCCCGGCCCGCAGCCGCTCGACGTCGCCCACGATCGGCTCAGGGGCGAGCTCGATCTTGCCTGACGCGGTGCGCAGCACGTCGGGCACGCGCGGCTCCAGCGGGCCCAGGTCGATGCCGTGCGGGTTCTCCTCGAGCAGCGCCAGGGTCAACCCGTCGGGATTCCGGCCGAACCCCTCGCCGTAGGGACCGGCGCGCAGCAGCAGGTCGAGCACGCGCTCGGGACCGCGGCGGGGCTCGAGCGCTCGCAGGACCTCGTCGGGATCGCGGTCGGGCAGCTCGCGGCCGATCAGCGTTCCCACCACCAGCTCGTCGATGGCCTCGACGTCCGCGTCCGGGCCCTGGCCGGAGACGATGCCGGCCAGCCTCAGCAGAACCTCCCAGTCATGCGGGGCGCCGTTTTCGGGCTCGTGCAGCGCGGGGGAGAAGTTCGCGACGTTGTGCGCGGCGAGCTGGTAGAGCGCCACCGGGTAGTGGGGCTTCGCGAGCGGCGACGACCCCGGCAGGATCACGTCCGCGTGGCGGGTCGTCTCGTTCAGGTAGATGTCGATCGACAGCATGAACTCGAGGCCCGCCATCGCCCGTTCGAGGCGCTCGCTGTTAGGCGTCGAGCGGGTGGGGTTGCCGGCGACGGTGATCAGAGCGCGTACCTGGCCCTCGCCCGGCGTCTCGATCTCTTCGGCGAGGACCGCCACCGGCAGCTCGCCGAGCGCCTCGGGCAGCCCGCGCACCCGGCTCCGCCAGCGCCCGGGCGCGAAGCCCCGGTGCCTTGCCCGCGCGTCCGACGAGTTGCGCTGGCCCGCCGCAGCGCGCGTGAACATCGCGCCGCCCTCGCGGTCGAGGTTGCCGGTAAGGGCGTTGATCACGTCCACGAGCCAGCTCGCGAGCGTGCCGAACTCCTGCGTGCAGGTGCCGATGCGCGCGTAGCAGGCGCCGCGCTCGGCCACGGCCAGCTCGCGCGCCATCCGGCGGATCTCCTCCGGCTCTATCCCGCAGACCGGCGCGACCGTCTCCGGCGCGAACCCGCGCGCCAGCTGCTCGACCTGCTCCCGGCCGCTCAGATGCTCCTCGAGCCGGCCGGGGTCGGCGAGGCGCTCCTCGACCAGGACGTTCACGATCCCGAAGAGCAGGTATGCGTCCGTGCCGGGCCGGATGAAGTGGTGCTCGTCGGCCTCGTCGGCGGTGCGCGTGCGCCGCGGGTCGACGACGACCACCTTGCCGCCGCGCTCCCGGATCGTACGGATGCGGCCGCGCATGTTCGGGGCCGTGAGCAGGCTCCCGTTCGAGACGAGCGGGTTCGCGCCGAGTATCAGCAAATGATCGGTGCGGTCGACGTCCGGGATCGGAATGCTCAGCGCCCCCCCGAACATCAGCCCGGCCGCGACGTGCTTCGGCATCTGGTCGACCGTGGCGGCCGTGTGGACGTTCTTCGAGCCGAGCGCCTTCAACCAGGCCGGTGCGTACAGCAGCGAGGCGAGGTTGTGCGCGTTCGGGTTGCCGAGGTACACCGCCACCGAGTCCCGCCCGCCGCGCTCGAGGATGGGCGACAGCCGGCGATCGATCTCTGCGAACGCCTCGTCCCACGAGATCTCCTCGTACTCGCCGTCCGCTCGCTTCCGCATCGGTGCGCGAAGCCGATCCGGGTCCTCGTGCAGCTGCTTCAGCCCGTGTGCCTTGGGGCACAGGAACCCGCGGCTGAAAACGTCATCCTTGTCGCCCCGGATCGAGACGACTTCCTCGCCGCGCGTCGTCACCTCCAGGCCGCAGGTGGCCTCGCAGAACGGGCAGGTGCGGTAGTGGGTCTGGAGCTCGGTGGCCACTGCTGGTCGGCGGGAGCTTACCCCTGCTCGCCGCGCCGGTAGAGCGCGTAGAGAAGCGATGACAAGAGCAGCGCAGCGCCGAGGAACCCGATCTCGACCTGCAGCACCTTGTCGTCGAATCCGGGCAGGAGCAGGAACGCGACGAACGCGGCCGCCGAGCCGACCCAGCACGCCGACGCCTGACGCGTCAGTCCGCGTGCGAGGGCGGCCTGGTTGAGCGTGGCCGCCGCGAGGTATAGGCCCATGCCGATCGCTACCAGCACGAGCCCGCCGCGGCCGTAGTCCGCATCGCCCCCGAAGAACAGGTCCATCAGCCAGGGGCCGATGGCGAGCATCACGAGCGCCACCAGGCCCGCGAATGCCGCGATCGCGGCGATCGTGACGTTCACGCTGCGCCGGAAGGGATCCGTCTCGCCGGTGGCCCTCAGCTTGGTGAGGTGGGGGAGGATCGACGTCTGCACGGCCTGGAAGAGCTGGAGCGGCGCCCGCGCGATCAGCAGGACGTTAAACACGAACCCCGCGAGCGCCGCGCCGCCCTCGTCGGCGGTGGCCTTCACCACCAGCGGCCCGGCGTTCAGGAACGTCTGCTCGGAGAACATGATGAGCAGCACGGCGACGGCAAAGCCGGCGCCGCGTGAAAGCGTGAACTCGGGCTCGGGCGCACCCGGCTCCCCCGCCGAGGCGTGCTCCAGGTCGTCGGTAGTCGGTAGTCGGTCGTCAGTCCTGGGGGCTGGGGGCTGGGGGCTGGGGACTCGAAGCTTGAGCGCGAAGGGCACAACCGCTAGTGACACTACGGGCGCGGCGACCATGCCAAAGGCAACAACATCCTGCCCTTCCGCGATCCCCACGGCAGCCGCGACCGCGAACAGGCAGCGGGAGGTGGCCTCCATCAGCACGAGGCCGCCGTAGAGGCCGAACCGGTGGTGACCCGCCAGGAAGCCGCGGGCGAAGTAGCTCGCGGCATAGGCCAGCACCGTGACGATCAGGATCCAGTAGAGCGTCTCCGACCCGTTGAACAGGTCGTCCTCGAGCGGGCCGCGCAGCAGAAGCGCCGCCACCACGAACACCAGGCCCAGGCCGAGCTGGATTCCCGCCGCCACCCTCAGGTGCTCCCCGCCGCCGATTCCGCGAGCGTCGCGGTCGGCGATCGTGCGCGAGAGCAGCTGCTCCACCGGCCGGTAGAGCACGGAGACGACAATGAAGACGGCCGACCACAGCAGCGTGATCCCGCCGTAGTCGGATGCGCTCAGCGCGTGGCTCGCGAGCGAGAAGTACGTGTAGGTGACGAGGCCGGTGACCCCGATCCCCACCGACAGGATCGCTGCCCCGCGGCCGTAGCCGCCACGCGGGACGATGGCGCCCTTACCCGGCGCGGACAAGCAGCATGGTCCACGGGAACGGCGAGCGGACCTCCTCGACGGTCCCGTGGCGCGAGAGCATTTCGACGAAGCGGCGCCTCGACCAGTGATTCAAGTGCCCCGGCGTGTTGCCGAGCGACTTCCAGTAGGCGCCGCGCGCCATGTTCAGAGCTCGCCAGAGAGGCTCGCGCGGCACCGATACGAGCAGCCAGCGCTCCGCGACGCGCGCCATCTCGGCAACGGTCCGCTCCGGCTCCGGCACGTGCTCGAGCACCTCGATGGCGGTGACCGTGTCGAACTCGCCGGCGGCGAACGAGAGCGAAGTGGCCTCTTCCACGCGGTACTCGAGATTGGGGCGCCTGCGCTTGTCCCACTCAGCCCTGAGCTTCGGGTCGTCCAGGTCGATGCCCACGACGCGGCCGCCTCCCATCCTGTCGGCCCACTCGCAGGTCAGCACGCCCTCGCCGCAGCCGACGTCGAGCACGGATCGCGGCTGCGCCTTGCTCCACAGCTCGTCGAGCGTGTCGTGGAAGCCGGTCATCAGCCGCCGGACCACCGGGTTGGTCGACCCGTACTTGTCGAACGTGTTCCCGGTCGGCACCGCCGCGGGCGGTGTCTCGGCCTGGGTCACAGCTTGAGCGCCTCCCGCTCCTCCGTCTTTCCGGTGGCTGGGCCGGCCCCGGCGCCGGTCGTGGCCTCCTGACCGCTGGGCCGCGCGCCGGGCTCGTAGTGCGAGGGCTCGACGCCGAGCTGGAGCTCGACCCGCCGAACGCGCTCGAGGATGCGCTGCTGGAGCACGCGCGAGCCGGCCAGGATGTCTCCCACCACCCCGAGCGCCGCAAGCTGCACGGCCGCGACGAAGAGGGCCGCACCCAGGATCAGGGACTGGATGTGGCCGCCGCCCTCGCCCGAGAAGAAGTAGTAGAGGAAGCGGCCCCAGATCACCGCGGCGACGAGGAACACGACGCCGGCCGCCGTGAGGAACACGCGCAGCGGCTCGTACAGCGCGTAGACACGGAAGATCGCGACCGCGTTGCGCCGCACGTAAGCCCACATGGACGGGAACAGGCGCGAGCTGCGCGTCTGCTCGTTCGTCCTGATCGGGACGTGGTCGACGGCGACCAGCATCTTGCCGGCCTGGATGATCGTCTCGAGCGTGTAGGTGAACTTCGAGACGACCTGCACCTGCAGCGCGGCCTCCCGGTTGTACGCGCGGAAGCCGGAGGTCGTGTCGGGCACGTCGGTCTCGGACGCGCGGCGGACCACCGCGCTGCCTATCCGCTGTAGGCGCTTCTTCAGGCCGGAGAAGTGCTCGATCTTGTCAGTCTCGCGGTCGCCGACGACGAGATCGGCGCGGCCCTCGAGCACGGGCTGGATCAGCTTCTCGACATCGCCGCCGTAGTACTGGTTGTCCGCGTCGGTGTTGACGATGATGTCGGCGCCGAGCTTGAGGGACGCGTCGAGCCCGGCCTGAAAGGCCGCCGCGAGCCCCTTGTTGTTGGTCAGGCGGACGACGTGGTCGACGCCGTGCTTGCGCGCGACCTCCACCGTGCGGTCGGTCGACCCGTCGTCGATCACGAGCCATTCGATCCGGTCCACGCCGGGCAGCTCGCGGGGGAGGTCCGCCAGCGTCGCGGGAAGCTGCGTTTCCTCGTCGAAGCAGGGGATTTGGATGATCAGCTTCATCTCGTCGAGGCGCCGAGGCTAGCGCAGCGAGCGGAGTCCTCCCCACGGGATCGAGCGGTCGGAGGATGGCCGGCCCGCTGGTATTCTGCCGACTCTTCGCGGCCGGCGCTCGCAAACTGCCGCCCGGTCCCGTAGAAGCCCCGTGTCCGTCACCGAGCCAATGACCCACGGCGCGGCGCGCGGCGGCATCCTCCGAGCGCGCGTCGAGTCGCTTGCCACGCGGCGAAACGCCGTGCTCCTCGCGGCCGGCCTGACTCTGGTCGCGCTCGGGCTGTTCTTCGTCCGGCCCACCTATCCGAACTACGACAGCTACTACACGCTGATCTGGGGCAAGGAGCTTGCGCACGGGCACCTGCCGGAGTACGACGTGTTCCGCACGCCGACGCCGCACCCGCTCTCGACGGTCGTGGCGGCGGGGCTGTCGTGGCTCGGCGGAGCGGCCGACCGCGCGCTCGTCCTGATCTCGCTCGCCTCCTACCTTGTCCTGCTCGGCCTCCTGTTCAGGATCACGCAGGTCCTGCTCGGCACGGTGGTCGCGGTCGTGGCGCTGGCGGTGCTGCTCACGCGCACGGACCTCGAGTTCTACGCGCTGAGGGCGATCATCGACGTGCCGTTTCTTACGCTCGTGTTCGGCGCGGTGCTCTTGGAGATGCGCCGGCCGCGCCGGGGCGTCCCGGTGCTGGCGTTGCTGGCTCTCGCGGGGCTGCTGCGACCGGAGGCATGGGTGCTCTCGGGCGCCTACTGGCTCTGGCTGCTGTACGGGCGACCGGCGCGCCGGGACTTGATCGTGTACACGCTGCTGGCGGCGTCCGCGCCGTTCGTCTGGCTCCTATCGGACTGGGTGGTGACCGGCGAGCCGCTCTATTCGCTCACCTCGACGCGCGAGGTGGCGGGGCAGTTCCAGCGCGACCGCAGCCTCCCGGAGGCCGTGAAGCTGATCCCCGACTACATGGGCGGGAACGAGAAGATCGTGAACGTGATTTCGGGCGGCCTCGGCGCGCTCGCCGCGCTCTGGCTGCTGCGGCGCCGGGCCGCGCTTCCGGCCGCGCTGATGGCGATCGGCGTGGCGGTCTTCCTGGTGATCGCCGCCGCGGGCCTGTCGGTCATCCCGCGCTACCTCCTGATCCCATCGCTCTTCTTCAACATCGGCGTCGCGGTCTCGCTGGCGCTGTGGATGCTCGTCAGCGAGCCACGCGCCCGACGCGTGGCCGTCGCGCTGGCGGCGCTCACCCTTCTGCTGATCGCCTGGCGGACGCCCGCCTACGTCAAGGACGCCCGCGCGCTCAACGGCCAGACGCTCTTCGTCAGCGACCAGTACCGGCAGCTGAAGGCGATCCTCCAGCATCCGAACGTCGTCCCGCTGCTTCAGAGCTGCGGGCCGATCACGACGCCCACCCACTCGGCGATCCCCGTGATCCGCTATGAGACCGGACTGGGCAAGGACGCTCTCCAGGCGTCGATCCAGCAGCGGCGCCCGCCGGCGCGCGGCCTTCTCTTCATCGGCAGGACGTTCAACTTCGAGCCGACGGCGGCTCGTTCCACGACCGGGGGCCTGAGCTCCAAGTCAGCACGCAAATGGTGGTCGAACTACCCACTCTCGACGTTCCAGCTCGTCGCTCGCAACGACTGGTGGCGCGTGTACGCGCGCTGCTAGGCGACCGGCGGCGCACAGGCACAGGCGCCCGCGAGGTGGTTGCGTGCGTGGCGCTCGCGGCGCTCACGCTGCTGCTCCCCTCGGCGCCGACGTACGACCCCTGGGCGTGGCTGATCTGGGGTCGCGAGATCGCGCACCTCGACCTCGTCACCACCTTCGGGCCGTCTTGGAAGCCGCTGCCGGTGGCCTTCACGACCGCCTTCGCGCCGTTCGGCGGCGCCGCCCCGGACCTCTGGCTCGTAGCCGCGCGGGCGGGAGGCTTGCTAGCCGTGCTCCTCGTCTACCGCCTCGGCGCGCGCGCCGCGGGCCGCCTCGCCGGCGCCGCCGCGGTGGTGGCGCTGGTGCTGAGCAGCGGATGGGTGCGGAACGTCTGGCTCGGCAACTCGGAGGGCTTGCTGGTGGCGCTCGCGCTCTGGGCTGTCGAGCGCCACCTCGACGGGCGTCGCGGTCAGGCGTTGCTGCTCGGGGCGGGCTGCGCGCTGCTTCGGCCGGAGACGTGGCCGCTGCTCGGGCTCTACGGGGCGTGGCTGTGGTGGCGCGAGCCGCGCCGGCGGCCGGTGCTCGCCGCCCTGGCCATCGCGATCGCCGCGCTCTGGTTCCTGCCGGAGCTCTGGGGCTCCGGCGACCCGCTGCGCTCCTCGGAACGGGCCAACACGCCGAACCCGGACAGCCCCGCGTTCGCGGACAGGCCGGCGCTCTCGGTGCTCGAGCGCGCGGTGCACGTCCTGCCCGCTGCCGCGGCCGTGGCCTTCGCCGCCGGAGTCGTCTTCGCTGCTGCCGCGGTATGGCGCCGGCGCAGGAGCGGACAGCCGCCGGCGGAGCGAGACACGCTCACGCTGGCGCTCGCCGCCGCCACGGTCGCCCTGCTCGGGATCGTGGCGGTGATGACGGAGGCCGGCTACTCCGGCAACCTGCGCTACCTCGTGCTGCCGGCCGGGCTCGCGGCGGTCGTCGCAGGGGCCGGCTTCGCGCGCGCCGCTTCGCTAGCCGGTCGCGCACGCACGCCGGCGGCGCTCCTGCTCCTCGTAGCGACGCTGCCATCGCTCGTGCCGCGCGCTCACGACGTGGACCACCAGCGCGGCGCGCTCGCGTACCAGGCCCACCTGTACGACGACCTCGGAATGGCCGTCGAGCGGGCCGGCGGACCGGAGCGGGTCCTGTCCTGCGGCAAGCCCTTCACTGGGCGATTCCAGGTGCCTGCCGTCGCCTGGCGGCTGGACGTGCACCTGCGGCACGTGGGGCTCGATCCGTCGCCGCCGGCGGTGGTCTTCCGAGCCCGCCCGACCCAGCACGAGCGGCCGGTGCCCGGCCTCGGCGCAGCCCGTGGCGCGCAGCCCATCGCCCGAGCGGGCGGCTGGACGGTACTGGCGAGCTGCCGCGACTGAGGACGTGGGACTGTGACTATCTTCTCGCGGATGTCCTCCGTCGCGGTGCGCCGAAGGCGCCTGCCGCAGGTTCGCGCCGTCCCGCGTTCGGTCTTCGCGAGCGCAGCGCTGCTGTCCGGCCTGCTCGCACTCTCGCTCGTCATCCGCACGCGCAACCTCGACGCCTGGTTCTGGATCGACGAGGGCCTCTCGGTCGGAATCTCCTCGCATCCGCTGCTCGACATCCCGGGCGTCCTTCGCCAGGACGGATCGCCGCCGCTCTACTACATGCTGCTCAACGTCTGGCTCGACGTCGTCGGCAGGTCGGAGGAGCAAACGCACCTGCTCTCGCTCGGCTTCGCGCTCCTGACGGTGCCGGCCGGGCTGTGGGCCGGCTGGAGCCTGTTCGACCGAAGGACCGGCTGGATCTGCGCCGGGCTCTTCGCCGTCAACCCGTTCCTCTCGCACTACGCGCAGGAGACGCGGATGTACTCGCTGCTCATCCTGCTGAGCCTGCTCGCGAGCGCCTGCTTCCTGCACGCCTTCGTCTTCAGGCGCCGCGCCTACCTCGCGCCGTTCGCCGTGCTACTGGCGCTCATGCTCTATACGCACAACTGGGCGATCTTCTTCGGCGGCGGCTGTGTGGCGGCGCTGCTACCCGTTTGGCTGGCCGCCGAGGACCGCCGCGCGCTGGCCCGCGACGCGCTGCTCGCGTTCGGCGGCACGGCGGTCCTGTTCGTGCCGTGGCTACCCACGCTTGCCTACCAGGCCACGAACACCGGCGCCCCGTGGGCGCTGGCGCCGAGCTTCAATGAGGCGCTTCGCGGCCTCTCGCGCGTGCTGGACGGCAACGGCCCGGCTATCGCCGCGCTCCTGGGGGTGGGAGCCGGCGTCGCCGGGGTCCTGCGGCAGGGACCCGGCCGTGCCAGGACCGGGCTGTTCGCGGTGCTGACCATCTTCCTGGCGACGCTCGTGATCGCGTTCGTGGCGTCGCAGATCTCGCCCGCCTGGGCGCTCCGCTACTACGCCGTGCTGCTCGGCCCGCTCCTGCTGCTCCTGGCGGCGGGCCTGGCTCGAGCGTCCGGGCTCGGCATCGCGGTGCTGGTCGTTCTTGCGCTCTTCTGGGTCGACCTGAGCGGCAGCGACAGCGACTACAAGAGCAACCTGCGTGGCGTCGTGGTGACCCTCGCGGAGGAGCTTCGCCCCGGCGACCTCGTCATCTCGACGCATCCGGAGCGCCTCCCGAACGTCGAGTACTACCTGGGCGGGAACTTCCGCTATGCGACCAGCTTCGGTCCCGCCTCGGACGCGCGCGTGATGGACTGGCGCGACGCTCGCGAGCGGCTCGAGCGCGCGTCTGTGCCCAGCAGCCTCGAGGCGCTGCTTGATAGCTTGCCGCGTGGCGGTCACGTCCTGCTCGTGCAGCCCGTCACGAACCAGAGCAGATCCTGGGACGCCCCCTGGACCAGCCTGGTCAAGCATCGGGCCCGCGAGTGGGGGCGATACATGGCGCATGATGAGCGCTTCAAGCGCATCGGCTCGGCGCCGCCCCCCCGACGGGCGCGCAAGCTCAACATCGGCGTGCGGGCCGTACTCTACGTCAAGACTTAACCGTCACCGGCTTTGGCCGTCACCCAAGTCGGGTACATATCTCCGCTGATGACAGACACCGTCGAACCGACCGCCACCTCACTCGACAACGGCAGCAACGGCAGGCCTGGGCTGACCGTCGTGCTCGGCGCCGGCCCTGCCGGGCTGACCGCGGGCTACCTGCTCGCGAAGGCGGCCTGGCCGGTGGTCGTGCTCGAGGCCGAGTCGCAGGTCGGCGGGCTCGCGAAGACCGTTGAGATCGACGGTTACCGCTTCGACCTCGGCGGCCACCGCTTCTTCACGAAGGCCACGGAGGTCGACGAGCTGTGGCACGAGGTGATGCGCGAGGAGTTCCTCAAGCGGCCGCGGATGTCGCGGATTTACTGGAACAAGAAGTTCCTCGACTACCCGCTGCGCGGTCCCGACGTGATCAAGAAACTCGGGCCGGTCGAGCTAACGCGCGCCTTTCTGTCCTTCCTATGGGCGCAGGTCAAGCCCAAGGGCAAGGAGGAGACGCTCGAACAGTGGGTCTCGAACCGCTTCGGAAGTCGGCTCTTCAACCTCTTCTTCAAGTCCTACACGGAGAAGGTGTGGGGGGTCCCGACCTCCGAGATCCGGGCCGAGTGGGCGGCCCAGCGGATCAAGGGGCTGTCGTTCCTGAGCGCGGCCAAGGCGGCGTTCTTCGGCAACCGCGGCAACGAGGTCAAGAGCCTGATCTCGGAGTTCCACTACCCCCGCTTCGGCCCCGGGCAGATGTGGGAGACCATGCGCGAGGAGATCGAAAGGCTGGGCGGCGAGGTTCTTATCCAGTCGCCGGTAACCAGTATCCAGATCGAGGACGATCGGATCGTCGAGGTCGAGGCGGGCGGGAAGACGTTCCGGCCCGCGCACGTGATCTCCTCGCTCCCGCTGCGCTCCGTCGCGGGCCTCGCGCATCCCGGCCCCGGGCCAATCGTCGAGAAGGCTGCGTACGGCTTGCGCTACCGGGACTTCCTCACCGTCGCCCTGGTGCTCGACGGCGAGGACCTCTTTCCGGACAACTGGATCTACATCCACGAGCCGGCCGTACAGGTGGGGCGTATCCAGAACTACCGCTCCTGGAGCCCCTGGATGGTCCCGGACCCCTCGAAGGCGTGTGTCGGGCTCGAGTACTTCTGCTTCAAGGGCGACGCCCTCTGGAACATGCGTGACGACGAGCTCGTGGAGCTCGCCACGCGCGAGCTCGAGCAGCTCGGCCTCGCCTCGCGGGACAAGGTCGAGCGCGGCTATGCGGTTCGCGTGCCGAAGGCCTACCCGATGTACGACGCCGACTACGCCGAGCGCGTGGACACGATTCGCAGCTGGGTCGACGGCGTCTCGAACCTCCAGCAGGTCGGCCGCAACGGCCTCCATCGCTACAACAACTCGGACCACTCGATGCTCACGGCCATGCGCGCCGTCGACAACATCGTCCATGGCCGCCGCCACGACCTGTGGGCGGTGAACGCGGAAAGCGTCTACCTCGAGGAGGACGAGAAGGACGAGCACCCCTACGTCCGCGCGCCCGAGACCGAGGCGATGAAGGACCAGCTGGCCTCCGAAACCTAGTCTCGAACGCGAGCCCATCCCGCCGTGGCGGACGTGCCTTCGACGATCCCGATCGGCGAGCTCCGGAGCCTCGAGGACACGGTCGTTATCAAGGAGGGCAACCTGTTCGCGGTGACGATGCCCGACGGCAGCGTGCCGATCGAGGGACCCCACCCGCTCGGTTTCTACTGGTGCGACTGCCGCTTTCTGTCGGGGCACGAGTTGCGGCTCTCGGGCGCTCGTCCGCGCCTCCTGATCGCCTCCGACGAGCTCGGCAGCGCGGCGGTTCACGAGCTCACCAACCCGGACGTCGCCCTCGACGGGGGGAGCGGAGTGCTGCGCGCCCAGAGTGTGGAAGTACGGCTCGAGCGCGCGCTGACCGGCGGACCGGTGCTGCGCGAGCTGATCACCGTGCAGAGCTACCACGTGGAGCCGGTCGAGCTGTCGCTCGAGCTCCGTTTGAGAGCGGACTTCCGGCCGATGATGGAGATCCGGGGCATCGTTCAGATGGCCGAGCGTCCGCCGCCGGACATCGAGGCGACTGAGGACGGCGTTGCGCTACACAGGGTCGGAGCCGACGGCGTGGAGCGGCGGACGGTCGTAACGGCTAGTCCCGCGCCGCAGGTCATCGACGGTTCGGCGCTGCGCTTCGACCTTGCGCTCTCCGCGCGCCAGCCGCACGACATCGAGCTCGAGTACGCGCTTCTCGATGACGCCGTCACGGACCGTGCGCCGCGTCGCCCCCGGGCGGGCGGGGTCGCCGTCAAGTCGAACGATCGGCTGTTCGACCGCATCGTCCGCCGCTCGCTGCGCGACCTCTCCCTACTTCGCTCCGAGCTCGACGGGAGGCGCTACTACGCCGCTGGCATCCCGTGGTACGCCGCGCTCTTCGGCCGCGACAGCCTGATCGCCGCGACCGAGATGATCGCCTTCGACGCAGGCATGGCAGCCGAGACCCTGCGGCTCCTCGCCGGGCTGTTGGGGCAACGCACCGACGACGAGCGGGACGAGGAGCCGGGCAAGGTGATCCACGAGTTGCGCGTGGGGGAGATCGCGAGGGTCGGCAGGTCTCCCTTCGCCCGCTACTACGGCACCGTGGACGCCACGCCCCTGTTCCTCTGCCTCTTGTGCGACCACGCGGATTGGAGCGGCACGCTCGACCTGTTCCGGGAGCTGCGCGGCGAGGTGGACCAGGCGGTCGAGTGGATGGACCGTCACGCCGACCTCGACGGAGACGGCCTGCTCGAGTACCGGCGCCGGTCGCAGGACGGGCTGCGCAACCAGGGCTGGAAGGACTCGCCGGACGGCGTCATCGACGAGCGCGGCACGCCGCTCGAGCCACCGATCGCGCTGGTCGAGGCCCAGGCATACGCGGTGCGGGCCAAGCGGCGCCTCGCGGCGCTTCTCGAGCTCGACGGGGAGGGCGATCGCGCCGAGCGGCTGCGCGGAGAGGCCGCCGAGCTCGCCGACCGGATCGATCGCTTCTGGCTCGAGGACGAGCGCTTCTACTCGATGGCGCTCGACGGCGAGAAGCGCGCGAGCCGCGCCCGCGCCTCGAACCAGGGTCACCTGCTGTGGGCGGGAGCGGTGCCGCCGGACCGGGCACGGGCCGTGCGCGACGCGTTGATGGACGATGCCGGCTTCTCGGGCTGGGGCATCCGCACCCTCGCCGCCGGCGAGGCCGCCTACAACCCGCTCGGCTACCACACCGGCTCGGTCTGGCCGCACGACAACGCGATGATCGCCCACGGCTTTCGGCGCTACGGCTTCGACGAGGACTTCACGAGCATCTTCGAGGCGATGCTCGAGGCGGCTTCGCAGTTCGGCGACTACCGCCTGCCCGAGCTGTTCGCCGGCTTCCCGCGGGCCGAGTACGAACGTCCGGTTCCCTACCCGGTCGCCTGCCACCCGCAGGCGTGGGCCGCGGCGGCGATCCCCAGCATGCTCAGATCTGGGCTCGGCCTCTCGGCGGAGGGTCTCGACGGCCGGCTGCGCATCCTGCGTCCCTCGCTGCCCGGCTGGCTGAGCCACGTGGAGGTGCGCGCGCTGACAGTCGCCGGGGCGACCATCGACCTCTCGTTCGAGCGCACGGACGACAGGGTCACGCTCTCGGACGCCCGCGTCGACGGCGATGTAGACATCGCCGTCGAGTAGTCGGTAGTCGGTAGTCGGTAGTCGGGCTCCGAGCCTCTACCGATTACCGATTACCGATTACCGATTACCGATTGAGCACCTCGCGAATATAAGACTCCCTGACGGCCTTGGGCTGCCGGAGGATCCACGCCTCGGCGAGCCGTTCGTGGTCGCCAGGGTCGAGCACGTCGCGGACGTAGCTGCGGCGAACCGAGCGCGGCTGGCGCAGCATCCAGGCCTCCCGCGGGTCCCCGGCCCTCGCCGCGGCTGCGCGAGCGACGCGCGCCGGAGCTACCAGCACGGCGCGCGTCAGATGTCGTGTGAAGCGGCTCACCCGCAGCCTCTCAGCCGGTAGACCTCGACCACCGGTCCGGGCCGGAGATAGGCACGCGGCAGGTAGTCGAAGGACCAGTCGAAGTTGAAATCGACCGGTCCCTCGCCGGCGTAATAGGGCGAGAAGACGGCGGCGCGCGTCGACTCGGCAGCGAGACGCTGGTAGTAGGCGCGGGCGTTCGGCAGGTCCTCCTCGAGGCCGCGCTCCTTCTGGTGGCTGCCGACGACGACCCAGCAGTAGCCACCGGCCCGGTAGCGGTCGAGGAGCGACGGCTCGATCTTCTTCTCGTAGGCCTGAAACGGCCGCTTGACCGGGAATCGGCGCCAGGGGTCCTCCCCGCGGGGTTGGCCGAGCGAGAGCCAGTTCTGCGGGATGAACGGCTCGACCACCATCCCCGAGCGGGCCGGCACGTGGCGGTCGAGCCATCCGAGCGCGAGCGTGCGGGTGTCGGTCTTCGCGAGCAGCGAGTCCACGCGCACGTTCGACGCGACCCCCTGTACCACGAGCAGGGCCGCCAGAGCCGGGAGCACTGCGGCGCGCCATCGCGGCCGCACGTGCAGCGCGTCGGCCAGCCGCACCGTCGCGTAGCCCGCGAGCACGGCGAGCATCGGGTACGCCGGCAGGAACCAGCGCGCGAAGTAGCGCTCCTGGCCGCCCAGGAAGAGGAACAAGAGCACGGGGAAGGCGAGCAGAAGCAGGCCGCGGCGCCAGTTGCTGCGGAGGGCCAGCACGGCTCCCGCGGCGATGGCCACGGTCGGGAGCCAGCCGAGGCCCCACGTGAGCGTCCAGACGTAGTAGATCCAGCCCGGCACGTCCGCCTGCCCGAGCTTGGCCGACCCGCCCGCGGTGCCGGCCTGGCCTCCGACCTGCGACTTGAACTCCGAGAAGTCGAGCAGCGAGTAGGGGTTGAGGGCAAGGAACACGATCCCGAACGCGACTCCCGCCGCCAGGGCGTTTCGCAGAACGTCCGCCACGCCGTCCTCGCGCCGCATTAGCCGGATCAGCGCCGCCAGCGCCAGCGTGCCGGCCATCGCCCCCGCCGTGTACTTGGTGGCGGCGGCAACTCCGATCGCGGCCCCCGCGAGCAGCCAGTCGCGCAGCGCCCCGCGCTCGAGCACGAGCAGGCACCCCACCAGGGCGACCGTCAGCGGCAGCAGGGTCACCACGTCGTTGAGCGCCTGCTTGGAGTAGAAGACGGGCACGAACCCGAACGCCATGAGCGCCGCCGCGACGAGCCCGACGCGCCGCTCGTAGAAGCGCGCGCCCGCCCAGTAAACGAGCCCGACGAGAATCGTGCCGAGCACGGCCACGACCGCCCGCGCCGTCAGGAACACGGGCTCGGGGTCGGTCGCGAAGTTGCGCACGATCCCGTCGCCGCCGAAGGGGAAGCCGGCCGTGAAGCGCAGCTTGAAGGCAAGGTAAAAGAGATAGGTGAGCGCCGGCGGGTTCTCGAAGTACCCGGGGTTCAGCGACCCCTTCGCGAACATGTCGACCGCCACCGGCACGAAGTGCAGCTCCTCGTCGGCGTTGAACGCGAACGGCAACCCGTGCCCCAGCGACCAGACCCGAAGCAGGAACCCGCCGACCAAGATCCCGCCCAGAACCCACAGAACACGATCACGGAACCAACTCTGGGGGCTGGGGGCTGGGGGCTGGGGACTCATTGAGTAGGCGTCCCCGTCCCCTTGGGCACCGGTCCGTACCCCTGCTTGCAGCCGCGAAGGCGATACACCTTTACTTCCGGGCCCGGCCGCTCGAACGCCGTCGGGTAGTAGTTGTAGGAGAGGTCGAAGTTGAACGGCACCGGCCCCGCCCCCGGCTCATAGGGCGAGAAGGACGCGAGCAGCCGTGACTCCCGCTCGAGGCGGCGGTAGTAGGCGAGGGCCTCGGGGTCGCGAGCGTTCTCGGCGCGGCCGCGGATCACGCTCATCGTCGCCACCATGCAGAAGCCAGCCCTGCGGTAGCGGTCGATGACCGAAGGGTCAAGCGTTGCGCCGTAGTCGATGCGCGTCTCGCGGATGTCCCGGATGAAGCCGCGCACGAACTGCTTGCGCCGGATCGTCCGCAGGCTTCCCCCTTCGAGCCGGTAATAGCGCCCGGGCACCGCCGGCTCGATCACGATCCGCAGGCTCCTGCGGTTGTGGTCCACGAGCCAGTCGCGGGCGGTCTGACGCGTGTCCGTGTGGCCGAGGAGGCGCCCGGTGCGGACGTCCGCGGCGATCGGCTGCGCGAGCACGGCCGCAAGGATGACCGCGAGGGCGGCGGCCCGCGCGACCGGCCCGCGGGGCAGCGCCCTCAGCGCGGCTCCGATGCCGGAGGCGGCAAGCAGCGCCAGCGCCGGATATGCGGGCAGGAACCAGCGTCCGAAATAGCGCGACTGAAGCGCCAGGTAGAGGAACAGTGCTAGTGGGAAGCCGATCAGGATCGCGCCGCGCAGCACGTCGCGGCGCAGCTCGACCGCGGCCCCGGCAACCGCCGCGGCGAGCGCGGCCCATCCGAGGCCCCAAGTGAGGCTGTCGAGGTAGTAGACGAAGCCGTTGTCGTTCTCCTGGCCGAGCTTGCCGACGTCCCCAGCGAGCTCCGCCTGGTAGCGGAGCTGCCGCCAGGCGGTGTCGAAGTCGAGGAAGAGAAACGGAGTCGTGACGAACAGCGCCACGACCGCCGCCACCCCCGCCAGCGCGACGTCCGCGAGCGCACCGCGGTCGCGCCAGATTCGCGCGGCCGCCGCGATCAGGAGCGGCAGCAGCACCAGCCCGGACGTGTACTTGAAGCCGATCGCGAGCCCGGCGGCCGCTCCCGCAAGCACGAAGTCGGAGCGGCGGCCGTTCTCGTAGGCGCGCACCGAGCCGTACAGGGACAGCGCGACCGGAAGCAGCGCGCCCACGTCCGTCACCGCGATCCGCGAGTAGACCACCGGTAGGAACGCGAACGAGAGGACCGCCGCCGCCGCCACGCCCTCGCGCGCGCCCCACAGCCGCCTGCCGACCCAGAAGACGCCGATCACGCCGAGGATGCCGAGTACCGCCGCCAGCGATCGGCCTACCACGTAGATGTCGGTCGGGTCGACCCTGTAGAGGCGGACGACGCCGTCGAAGTCGCCGAACGGCCAGCCGTGGCCGAATCGCAGGCGCAGCGCGGCGTGGACCAGGTAGGTGAAGCCCGACGGGTTCTGGAAGTAGCCCGGGTTCGGGTCGCCGCCGAACATCTCGACGGCGCGGTTGGTGAAATGGGAGCCCTCGTCGACGTTGTAGACGTACGGCAGCCCGTAGTCGTTATGGATCAGGCGCAGCCCCAGCCCGGCCGCGCATATGGCCGCGAGCGCGAGCCATGCAGGGGAGAGCGCCGCGCTGAGCCTGGATCCAACGCTCGCCAGTCCCGGTGGATCCACGCTGGACCTGAGCCGGAGGCGTCGCATCGCGCGCGGCACCTTAGCCGCGCAGAGTTAAGCCTGAATTCAGCCCGCTGGTAGAGTTGACTCGCGAGTCAACTTCTCGCCCGGGGGTCCCCGAGATGGGTCAACAGACGGCCACGGAGCGCGACGCGCGCCACCTCCTAAGAGCTGTAGAGCTTGCCTCCGAGGCACGGGGGCGCACGAGCCCGAACCCGCTGGTGGGCGCCGTGGTGGTCAAGGAGGACCGCGTGATCGGCGAGGGCTTGCACGCGGCCGCCGGACTGCCGCACGCCGAGCGCGCCGCGCTTGCCGCATGCGACGAGGATCCGCGCGGCGCCACCCTCTACGTGTCGCTCGAGCCGTGCTGTCACCACGGCAGGACGCCGCCCTGCACCGACGCCATCGTCGAGGCCGGGATCGCCCGGGTGGTGGTCGCCTCCGACGATCCCACCGAGAAGGCGTCCGGGCGCGGGCTCGGGATCCTGCGAGACGAGGGGATCGAGGTCGAGGTGGCCGCCGGCGCCCCCGCGCACGCCGCTCGGCTGCTCAACCAGCCGTTCCGCAAGCATGCCCGCAGCGGCCGCCCGCTCGTGACGTTCAAGTCGGCGATGACGCTCGATGGCAGGGTCGCGACCACCACGGGCGACTCCCAGTGGATCTCCACCGACGAGAGCCGCGCCCGGGTGCACCGCTGGCGCGCCGAGGCCGACGCCGTGGCCGTGGGCATCGGCACCGTGCTCGCCGACGACCCTCGGCTTACCGCGCGGGTCGAGGCCGTACCCCGTCAGCCGCGCCGCGTCGTCTTCGACTCGTACGCCCGGCTGCCGCTCGACTCGCAGCTCGTTCGGAGCGCTCGCGAGGTACCGGTGATCGTGATCTGCTCGCGCGCCGCCTCGCGTGCCGCCACGGACGCCCTTCAGGCGGCTGGCGTCGACGTGATCGTCGCCGCGGGCGAGAACGAGGCCGCGCGCGTGCGGAGCGGCCTCACCGAGCTCGGCGCCCGCGACGTGCAGTCGCTGCTGCTCGAGGGTGGCCCGCACCTCGCCGGGGCATTCTTCGACGCGGGGGAGGTCGACGAGCTGCGGCTGTTCGTAGCGCCGATCGTCACGGGTGGGCGCTCGGCGCGGGCGGCGGTCGAGGGCAAGGGAATCGAGCGAATCGGGTCCGCGCGGCGCGCGCTGGCCCTCACCACCGAGCGGATCGCGGAGGACGTGTTGATCTCGGCCCGCCTCTCGGAGTGGTGATGTTCACGGGCCTCGTCGAGACCACCGGCACGGTGCGCGCGGTCGAGAGCGACGGCGACGGCGCGCGCCTGACAGTTGAGACGCCTCTCGCCGGCGAGCTGCGCCAGGGCGACTCCGTGTCCGTCAACGGCGTCTGCCTCACCGCTGTCGACGTGGAGGGCGGCGGGTTCGGCGCCGACGTGATGGCAGAGACGCTGCGCCGCTCCTCCCTCGGCCCACTCGTCGCCGGCGATCGCGTCAACCTCGAGCTGCCGCTCCGTCCCGGCGACCGGCTCGGCGGGCACGTCGTGCAGGGGCACGTGGACGGGACCGGCACCGTCGAGTCCGTTACCGAGGACGGGTTCGCGCGCGTCGTCCGGATCGCCTGCGCGCCCGACCTGTCGCGCTATCTGGTGGAGAAGGGCTCCGTCGCCGTCGACGGCGTGTCGCTCACCGTCGTGGCCGCGGACGACGCCGGCTTCGCGGTCTCCCTGATCCCCGAGACAATCGAGCGCACTACGCTGGGCGCGGCCGCGCCGGGCCGAGTCGTGAACCTGGAGGTGGATGTGCTCGCCAAGTACGTCGAGAAGCTGGTGACCCGCTGATGGGCTCCCCGTTCAGCACGGTCGAGGAGGCCATCGAGGACATCCGCGCCGGCCGCATGGTCGTGGTCTGCGACGCGGAGGATCGCGAGAACGAGGGCGACCTGACCATGGCCGCCCAGTTCGCCACTCCCGAGGCCATCAACTTCATGGCCAAGGAGGGGCGCGGCCTGATCTGCCTCACCCTCACGCCGCAGCGCTGCGACGAGCTCGGCCTGGAGCTGATGGCCGCGAAGAACGAGTCGCCCTTCCAGACGGCCTTCACAGTCTCGATCGAGGCGCGCGAGGGCATCAGCACCGGGATCTCAGCCCACGACCGAGCGCGCACGATCCAGGTGGCGATCGACCCGAAGAGCCGCCCGATCGACCTGGTGCAGCCGGGCCACATCTTCCCGCTGAAGGCCAAGTCGGGTGGCGTGCTCGAGCGCACCGGGCAGACCGAGGCCGCGGTCGATCTCGCCCGGCTCGCGGGACTCAACCCGTCGGGCGTGATCTGCGAGGTGATGAACGAGGACGGCACGATGGCGCGGGTGCCGGACCTCGTGCCCTACTGCGAGCGGCACCGGCTGAAGATGATCACGGTCGCGGACCTGATCGCCTACCGCCGCGGCCACGACAAGCTGGTCGAGCGGGTGGTTGAGGCGCAGCTCCCGACGGAGTTCGGCGAGTTCGACGTCGTGGGCTTCCGCTCGCTCGTGGACAACAAGCACCACATCGCGATGGTCAAGGGCGAGGTTGCCGGCAAGCCGGACGTGCTCGTCCGGGTCCACTCGGAGTGCCTGACCGGCGACGTGTTCCACTCGATGCGCTGCGACTGCGGCCAGCAGCTCGAGACCGCGCTGCGCCAGATCGAGGACGAGGGCGAGGGGGTGCTGCTGTACCTCGCGCAGGAGGGCCGCGGCATCGGCCTGCTCAACAAGCTGCGGGCCTACAAGCTCCAGGAGGAGGGGCTCGACACCGTCGACGCCAACATCGAGCTCGGCCTGCCCGCGGACCTGCGCGACTACGGCATCGGCGCGCAGATCCTGGTGGACCTCGGCCTCTCCACGATCCGCCTGCTCACCAACAACCCGAAGAAGATCGCCGGCCTCGAGGGCTACGGGCTGCGCGTGACGGAGAACGTGCCGATCGTGCACCCCGCGACCGAGCACAATCTCGCCTACCTGCGGGCGAAGCGGGACCGCCTCGGGCATCTGCTGCATCATCAGGGGCTCGCGCTCGACGAGGAGATGATCCACAGGGAGCGGCTCGAGGACCTGCGCAGGAAGGGCGAGGGCCCGGCGCCGGACCGCGCCGAGGAACCACGCGGTGCCTGAAGCCTGGGCGATCGCGGTCGCCCGCTTCTACGAAGACCTGGCGGACCGGCTCGTGGATGGTGCGACGCGCGTGTTCGAGGAGGCAGGGGGAGAGGTGGAGGTGCACTCCGTGCCGGGCGCGTTCGAGCTCCCGCTCGCCGCCAAGTACTGCGCGGAGACCGGCCGTTACGAGGGTGTCGCGTGCGTGGGCGCGGTGATCCGCGGAGAGACCGATCACTATCGCTACGTCTGCCAGGAGGCGGCGCGGGGGATCGCGCGCGTGTCGCTCGACACTGGCGTGCCGTGCGCCTTCGGGGTCCTGACAGTGGACACGATGGAGCAGGCGCTCGCGCGAGCCGGCGGCGGCAAGCGCCACCAGGGCGAGGACGCGGCCCACGCCGTCATCGAGATGGCTCGGCTCCGGCGGGCGCTTCGTAACCAGTAGCCAGTAGCCAGTAGCCAGTAGCCAGTGGTCAACCTCTATAGCGACACTCAGACGCGGCCGACTCCGGGGATGCGCCAGGCCATCGCCTCGGCCGAGGTTGGGGACGAGCAGCGCTTCGCCGACCCCACGGTCAACGCTCTTCAGGAGCGCGTCGCGGACCTGCTCGGGCACGAGGCCGCGCTGTTCCTCCCGACCGGGACGATGTGCAACGAGATCGCGATCCGGCTGCACATACGGCCGGGCGGTGACGCGCTGCTGCTCGATCGCACCGCGCACCCGATCATCGCCGAGGCCGGCGGCCCCGCTGCGGTCTCCGGCGCGATGATCGAGGCGATCGACGGGGACGGCGGCATCTTCACCGCCGAGCAGCTCGAGGAGAGGATCGCGCCGCTCGGCGACCGCTACCACGCCCGCGCTCGGCTCGTGAACGTGGAGCAGACGACCAACATGGGCGGCGGGCGCGTCTGGCCGCTCGAGACGATCCGCTCCGTGCTCGACGTCGCGCGCCGTCGCGACCTGCGCGCGCACATGGACGGCGCGCGGCTGATGAACGCGGTGGTCGCATCGGGCATCGGCGCGGCGGACTACGCCTCCGGCTTCGACACCGCATGGATCGACTTCAGCAAGGGTCTCGGTGCGCCGTTCGGCGCCTGCCTCGCCGGCTCGAGGGACCTGATCGACGAGGCCTGGCGCTACAAGCAGATGTGGGGCGGCGCGCTGCGACAGGCTGGCATCGTGGCCGCGGCGGGCCTGTACGCGCTGGACCACCACGTCGAGCGGCTCACGGAGGATCACGAGAACGCGCGCTTTCTCGCCGACGGCCTCGCGCAGATCGACGGCATCCGGATCGATGCCGCGCGCGTCGAGACCAACATCGTGATCTTCGAGATCGAGGACGCGCCGGCGCTCGTCGGCAGCCTGCGGGACCGGGGCATCGAGGTCACGCCGCTCGGGCCGACCCGGATCCGCTGCGTCACCCATCTCGACGTGGACCGCGCCGATGTCGAGCGTGCGCTCACGGCGGTCCGCGACGCGCTGTCCGGCCGGTAGTCTGCTCCGCCGTGAGCCAGGTCACCGTCAACGGCATCGACGAGCTGCGCGAGCTCGTCGGCAAGGAGGTCGGGCCCGGCAGCTGGCGCGAGGTGACCCAGCAGGACATCGACGACTTCGCGCGCCTCTCCGGCGACGACCAGTGGATCCACGTGGACGTGGAGCGGGCTCGCTCCGAGAGCCCTTTCGGCACGACTGTCGCTCACGGGAACCTCACGCTGTCGATGATCGACGGCTTCCGCAAGGAGCTGATGCGCTCGAGCGGGTTCAAGCTCGGCGTCAACTACGGCTGGAACAGGGTCCGGTTCCCCGCGCCGGTGCCAGTCGGGTCGCGGCTGCGGATGAAGCTCCAGCTGACCGATGTCGAGGACGTCGGCGGCGGCTGGTTCCAGGTCGTGACACGGTGCACCGTCGAGGCGGAGGGGCAGGATAAGCCCGTCTGCGTGGCCGACAGCGTCGGCCGCGTCCTCACGTGAGCGCGGGTCGCGTCGAGGGGATCTGGATCGCCCCCGAGGGCAGCGCGCCAACCGAGCCAGTCCGGGAGATCGAGGCCGTCGCGGGCAGGGGTCTTAGGGGCGACCGCAACTACGGCGACCACACGGGACAGGAGGCCGGCCGCGACCTCACGCTGATTGAGGCCGAGGCGATCGAGGGGCTGGCCCGCGACACGGGCATCGAGCTCGGCCCGGGGGAGAGCAGGCGCAACGTGGTGACGCGCGGCATCGGGCTCAACGACCTCGTCGGCAAGCGCTTCCGCGTCGGCTCGCTCGAATGCGAGGGCGTTGAACTGTGCGAGCCCTGCAGCCACCTGGAGAAGCTCACGCAGCCCGGGGTGCTCCGGGGTCTCGTCCACCGTGGCGGCCTGCGCGCCGACATCGTGAGCGGCGGCCGCCTCCGGGTGGGCGACGAAGTCCGAGAGAGCTAGCTCGCTGCTACCCTCACGCGCCGTGCCGAAGGTCTGTCACGTGTGCAAGAAGGGCCCCTCGTTCGGGCATAGCCGCAGCCACTCGATGGTGGCGACGAAGCGGCGCTTCGAGCCGAACTTGCAGAAGGTCCGCATCATGGTCGGCGGCGCTCCCCGCCGCGAGTACGTCTGCACGCGCTGCCTGAAGGCCGGCAAAGTCGTCAAGGCCGTTTAGCGCGCGAAGTTCAACGACTGAGACTTTTGGCATGCCCAGGCGTGTCAAACGTCTCACTCGTGTCGAAGGCGACTTCGCTTCCGCTCCCGGCCGTCCGAGCAGCCGAACCGAGGCCGGCTAGCTGCCGGCTTCCGGGGACCTTCCTGGCGCATCGACGGTTACACCCCACCCCGTTAGGTGTAAAACACCCCCGTGCCCGATCCGAGTCTCGTTCGCTTTCGCAGCGCCGTCGCGGCGGCGTGCGCGGAGATGGAGGCCCGCCGCGCGGAGGTCAACGACCTCAACGTCTTCCCGGTGGCCGACGGAGACACGGGCGACAACATGGCGATGACCATGCGTTCCGTGCTCGACGAGCTCGACCGGATGAACGGGCTTCACATCGACGAGATCGGACGCGACGAGATCGTCCACGCGGTAGCGCGCGCGGCGCTGCTCGGCGCGCGCGGCAACAGCGGTGTGATCCTCTCGCAGATCGTGCGAGGCGCGGCCGAGGAGCTCGTCTCGCGCCCTGGCGAGCGCGTCGATCCAGGCCTCGTGGCAGCCGCGTTCGCGCGCGCCGCCGACGCGGCCTACCAGTCGGTCCGGGATCCCGCCGAGGGGACGATGCTCACCGCCGTTCGCGCGATGGCGCACCAGGTAGCCCGCGACCTCGCCCACATCGACAAGCCGCGGCTGTCTCCGGGCGCCGACTCCGCCGAGCAGGACCAGCTCCTCGCCGCGGTGCTCGAGCGCGCGCTCGAAGCCGGCAAGGTCGCGGTCGAGCGAGGACGCGACCAGCTCCCGGCCCTCAAGGAGGCGGGCGTCGTGGACGCGGGCGCCTACGGGCTGACCATCATCATGGCGGGCGTCATCGGCTCGCTGCGCGACGAGGGACCGGCGCAGCTCGACCACCAGCCGCCGCCGGCGCGCGGACTTCACCTGCCGCAGCACGAGTCGAGCGACTACCGCTACTGCACCAACTTCGCCGTGACCGGCGACGGCATGGACGGCCGGCGCTTCGTGCCGCTCCTCGAGGAGCTCGGGGACTGCGTGCTCGTCGTCGGCGACGAGAAGACGATTCGCGTCCACGTCCACACGGACGAGCCCGAGGGCGCGGTCGCCCTGTTCGAGCCCGAGGGCGACGTCTCACGGCTCGACGTGGCGGACATGCGCGAGCAGATCTCCGAGCGCGTGTCGCGGCTCGAGCGGGCCAGCGCGGAGCGCAACGCCTGCGGTGTCGTGGCCGTGGCGAGCGGCGACGGGATGGTGCGCCTCTACGAGGACCTCGGCGCGCACGTCGTTGAAGGAGGCGCGACGCTCAACCCGTCGACCTACGAGCTCCTGGCCGGGATCCATGCCGTCGAGGCCGACGGCGTGCTCGTGCTTCCCAACAGCCCGAACGTGATCATGGCCGCCGAGCGCGCGGCCGAGCTGTCCGAGAAGCCGGCCTGGGTCGTGCCGACCCGGGCGCAGCAGGCCGGACTCGCGGCGCTGCTGGCCTTCCAGTCGTCGCGGCCGGCCGAGGACAACGCCAAGGCGGTCGCGGAGGCGGCCGAGCTGCTCCGTACCGGAGGGGTCGCCGTCGCCGCGCGCGACGACTCCCAGGGACGCTTCCGGGCCGGGGACGCGATCGGCTACTCGGGCGAGGATCTGGTCGCCTGGGGCGACCCGCACGAGACGCTCGCGGCGACCGTCGCAAGTGTCGCCGCGGGCTGCGAGGTCCTCACCTGCATTGCGGGAGCGGACGCCCCGCTCGGCCGAGACCGCGTCGACGCGGCGCTCCCGGAAGGGCTCGAGCTCGACTACCACGAGGGCGGCCAGCCGACGTGGTGGTGGCTGCTCGCCGCCGAGTAGGCCGGCCGACGTCCGCGCCAGGCACTATCACGGGCCACATCCCGCGCCACTTCGCCAGTACCGAGGAGCTGACGCTCGACGACGCCCGCGCCGCCCGGCCCCGCTCGCTACCCGCCCCGAGCCGCCTGAGCGCGCCGCTCGGGCTGCGCGGGGCTCGGGCCAAGGGCGCCGCCGCCCTCGGGATAGCGACCGTCGGCGATCTGCTCGAGCACCTCCCCCGGCGGCATGCCGACCGCGGCGACGTGCGTGAGGCCGCAAGCGTTCGCGTGGAGGAGGAGGCCGCGGTCTCCGTCACAGTCAAGAGCGTGAAGGTGCGGCCGATGCGCGACCGTCGCCGCAAGCTCGTCGAGGCCCGCGTCGGCGACGAGTCGGGCCCGATGGTTGCGGTCTGGTTCAACCAGCCCTGGGTCGCCGACAGGCTGACGCCCGGCGCGCAGGTGTTGCTCTACGGCACGCGCAAGGCGCGCGATCAGTTCCACGTGAAGGAGTACGAGGTCACCGGCGACGCCGCGCAGGGTGTCGGGCTCGTTCCCGTCTATCCGGCCGCACAGGGACTCGGTCACCAGCAGATCCGCAAGCTCGTCTGGGCCAACCGCGACCGCTTCCACGACACGGTCGAGCCGCTGCCCTCGGCGCTGAGGGTGTCGGAGCGGCTCGCCGAGCGCCCGGCGGCCCTGTACGCGGTGCACTTCCCGGAGGACGAGACCGACGAGCCTGCGGCGCGCCACCGGCTCGCGTTCGAGGAGCTGTTCCTGCTCGAGCTCTCGCTTGCCGCGCGCAAGCGGGCCCGCCGCGAGGGGCTTCGCGCGCCGCGGCTCGACGCGACGGGCGAGCTGGTGGACCCCTGGCTCGCGACACTCCCGTTCGACCCCACGCGCGAGCAGCGTGCCGCGTTCGAGCGGATCGACGTCGAGCTCCGGTCGGAGCGTCCGATGCAGCGACTGCTGATGGGCGAGGTTGGGAGCGGCAAGACCGTGGTGGCGCTACACGCGATGTTGCGTGCGGTGGAGAACGGACGCCAGGCGGCGCTGATGGCGCCCACCGAGACGCTGGCGGAGCAGCACATGGCCACCCTCGACACCCTGCTCGGGGGCGCCGTGCCGATTGAGCTGCTCACGGGCTCGACGCCCGCGGCGCGCCGCCGCGAGGTGGTCGGACGGCTCGCGTCGGGGGAGCTCGGGCTCGTCGTCGGCACCCATGCGCTGATCGAGCCCACGGTCGAGTTCCGGGACCTCGCGGTGTGCGTCGTCGACGAGCAGCACCGCTTCGGCGTCCGCCAGCGCGCGGCGCTCGACGCGAAGGCACCGCAGGGGCGCGCGCCGCACGTGCTCCACCTGACGGCGACGCCCATTCCGCGCACGCTGGCGCTCACCGCCTACGGTGACCTCGACGTGACCGCTCTGCGCGAGCTGCCGGCAGGCCGCAAGCCGATCGAGACCCACGTGGTCGACGGTGCGCGCGCCCGGGCCCGCGCCTACGCGCGCATCCGCGAGGAGATCGCGCGCGGGCGCCAGTGCTTCGTCGTATGCCCGCTCGTCGAGGAGTCGGACGCGCTCCAGGCGAAGGCCGCCACCGCCGAGGCCGAGCGTCTCGCCCGCACGGAGTTCGCGGCGCACCGGGTCGAGCTGATCCACGGCCAGATGCCGTCGCGCCGCAAGGCCGAGGCCATGCAGGCGTTTGCGTCCGG
Organism: Actinomycetota bacterium; assembly: GCA_046729975.1. Lineage (GTDB taxonomy): Bacteria > Actinomycetota > Thermoleophilia > Solirubrobacterales > Thermoleophilaceae > JBKPHS01. Next base: position 893 of record JBKPHS010000174.1, on the reverse strand, counting down.
CGAGGCAGACGTGCTGGTCGCGACGAGCGTGATCGAGGTCGGCATCGACGTGCCGAACGCGAGCGTCATGCTGATCGAGGCCGCCGAGCGCTACGGCATCTCGCAGCTGCACCAGCTGCGCGGCCGCGTGGGGCGCGGCGAGCACGAGTCGCTTTGCATCCTGTTTGGCGATCCGTCGCTGCCGCGCCTCCAGGCGATCGCGACCGAATCCGACGGCTTCCGCCTCGCTGAGGTGGACCTCGAGCTGCGCGGCGCGGGAGAGGTGCTCGGCACGCGGCAGCACGGGCTGCCTCAGTTCAAGGTGGCTCGCCTGCCGGAGGACGCCGAGCTGCTCCAGCGCGCCCGCGACCGCGCCGACGCCCTGCTCCAGCAGGACCCGAAGCTCGAGCTGCCGGAGCACGCTCTGCTGCGTGACGCCGCCGAGGTGCGCTTCGGCTCGGAGCTTGCGCCGATACCGGCTTAGCCTGGATCCACTGATCCTCACGGCGTCTCCTCGCCGTCGCTGGCGAACGGCAGCAGTGACGGACCCTGCACGCGATGGCGTTCCACGGAGTCGGGGCCCCGGTATGTAGCTGCCAGCGGCGTCGTCCTGCCCTGTGCCCCCTATAGGTGCCCTAGCCAGGACAGCGCCGCTAGCCGGCGGCCGCGAATGGCCACTCCTCGAACTCGACGCAGCGCCCGGCGTCGTCGAAACGCACGATCCAGAGGTCGCGGAAGTGGGCCCGCTGGGGCCGCCCGTAGCGCACCTCCACCCGAACGACGCCGACGTCGCCGTCCACCGCGACGATCTCGCTGTCCATCTCGAACTCCTCGTCGGGCCCTTCGCGCTCGGCGTCCCAAAGGGCGCGGATCGCGTCGAGCCCACGGTGCGGCTCCTGGAACGGGGCCATGAG
>JBKPHS010000173.1:0-12483 GCA_046729975.1 Actinomycetota bacterium | reverse complement strand
CGACATCGTCCCGCTCCAGCTCGCGGAGGAGCGCGGACAGCTCGACGACGACGGCGGGCGCGCCTACAGGACGGTCACGCAGTACTCCATGAAGCCGATCGAGGAGATCGGCCTCCTGAAGATGGACTTCCTCGGCCTGCGCAACCTGGACGTGATCGAGTCAGCGCTCGACATCATCGAGCGCTCCTCGGGCGAGAGGCCGGACATGGCCAGGCTGCCGCTCGACGACCCGAAGACCTACGAGATGCTCGCGCGCGGGGACTCGGTCGGGGTCTTCCAGTTCGAGTCCGATGGCATGCGGGAGGCGCTCAAGAAGGTGCGCCCGACCGAGTTTGAGGACCTGGTCGCGCTCGTCGCGCTCTACCGCCCCGGCGCCATGCGCCACATCGACACCTACGCGCGCAACAAGCGCAACCCCGAGGGAGTCGTCTACATCGACGAGCGCCTCCGCCCGATCACCGAGGCCACCTACTCGGTGATCCTCTACCAGGAGCAGTCGATGCAGATCGCGAAGGCGATCGCGGGCTTCTCGGGCCCCGAGGCCGACGACCTGCGCAAGGCGATAGGCAAGAAGGATCGCAGGAAGATGGCGTCGCTCCGCGAGCGCTTCTTCGAGGGCGCTCGTGCCAGCGGCACGTCGGAGCCCGTCGCCCGGGCGCTCTGGGAGGCGAACGAGGCGGCCGCGGACTACTCCTTCAACCGATCTCACGCTGCCTGCTACGCGCTCATCACGTACCGCACGGCCTGGCTGAAGGCGAACTACCCGGCCGAGTACATGGCCGCGTTGATCTCGTCGGTGATGTCGACCAAGGACAAGGTGCCGTTCTTCGTATCGCGCTGCGAGGAGATGGGCATCGAGGTCCTGCCGCCCGACGTGAACGACTCCGGTCACGACTTCGTCGTCACCGGCGGCAACATCCGCTTCGGCCTGGACGCCGTGAAGAACGTCGGCCACGCGGCCGTCGAGGCGATCGCGGAGGCGCGGGAGAAGGGCGGCCCATTCGGCTCGATCTGGGACTTCTGCGAGCGGGTCGACTGCCGGGCGGTGAACACGAAGGCGATCGAGTCCCTTATCAAGTGCGGCGCATTCGACTCTACGGGCGCCACCCGGCGTGGGATGCTCGAGATCCTGCCGCACGCGCAGGGCGCCGGAGCCAAGGTGCAGGAGGACGCGCAGCTTGGGCAGGGCTCGATCTTCGACCTCGAGGCGCCGCCGGGGCCGGCGACGCCGGTGCCGGCACCGCCACGCCCGGTGCCGGACGTGCCCGACGACCGCAGCGAGCGCGGCGTGATGGAAAAGGAGACGCTCGGCCTGTTCCTCTCGAGTCACCCGCTCAAGGAGGTCCGCGCCGCGCTGCGCGCCCGCGTCGAGTGCTCGCTGGCAGCACTGCCGGGACGGAAGGACGGCGACTGGGTCACCGTCGGCGGGACCATCGTCGAGTGCAAGCGGATCCGCACGAAGAAGGGCGACCCGATGATGTTCGCCACGCTTGACGACCTCGAGGCGCAGGTGGAGATGCTCGTCTTCAACTCCGCGTACGCCTCCAACGCCGACAAGGTCGACGTCGACAAGGTCGTGATTGTGCGCGGCCGGGTGGACCACAAGGAGCAGGGCGAGACCAAGCTCGTGGTGCAGGACGTCGAGCTGTTCGAGCCGAGCCCCGAGGAGGTTCAGCACGCCAAGCAGTCGGCGACCGCGGAGAGTCCCGCCGTTCGCCAGATCACCCTCCAGGTGCCGGGGTCGGTCGTGGCTTCCTGGCTCGAGGAGCTCAAGGAGCTCGTGCAGAGCTTCCCGGGCGACAACGACGTGACCGTGCTGATCGGCGAGCGCCGGCTCGTCCTCGGTCCGGACTACCGCGTCGCCGATACGAGCGCCTGCCGCGCCCAGCTGGCGGAGCTGGCCGGCGCCGGCGCGGTCGTCCTCTAGCGCCTTCCGAATAACCCGCCGCGTCTACACTGATCGCGTGCCCACGCGCACGGAGACAGCCCACGAGTGTCGGCAGTGCTGCGCGTTCTGCGACCGCCTCGTGCACCCCTCGGGTTGCATCGCGTCGAACTGCCCGTACCTCTACGTCTACGACGACGAGGAGACGGGCGCCCGCTACATGGGCTGCATCAACAAGGTCTTCAAGGGCGAGATCGACGTGGAGCTGTTCCGCCAGGCCGAGCGCACCCGGCACGGCTTCGGCGGAGTGAAGCTCGCGGGCGATCCGACGCCGCGCTGCAAGGTCACCGTGGAACGGGCCTACGACGGCCACGGCGACGCCTTCGAGTGCGTCAACCCCCAGTTCTTCGACGCTCCGGAGCCAGCGGCGGACGCGTTCGACCTCCGCAACGAGCTCTAAGCGGCCGCCCCGGCGCGCCTCTGGCGACCGGCGCGCGTTCATTGAAGGATCGTGGGCCCCATAGGCCCCCAAATCCTTCAACGAAGCGTCGACACCCTCCCTAGGCCGCGGCCCGTGCGGCCAGGCCCTGCTCGCGCAGCTCGCGCGCCTCTCGCACGTCCTCGGCGGACGGCGACTTGCCCTCGACGCCGGGACCTTCGAACAGCGCCGGCAGGTCCTCGAAGCGCGGCTCCGACAGGAAGGCGGCGCAGCCCTCGGCGCCGAGCTCCCCGGCGCCCAGCGGCGCGTGGCGGTCTCGGTTCGATCCGAGGGGCGCCAGCGAGTCGTTGATGTGCAGGCAACGGACTCGCTCCATGCCGAGCTCCTCGACGCAGTCGTCCAGGATCTTGTCGAGGCCGGCGGCCGTGCGGATGTCGTAACCGCTCGCGAGCATGTGGCAGGAGTCGAGGCAGACGCCGAGCCGCTCGCCGCCGCCGCCGAGCTCGATTAGCCGCCCGAGCTCCCCGAACGAGCGCCCGAGCGTGCCGCCCGCGCCGGCGGTGTTCTCGAGCAGCAGGGGGCAGGACTCCGTCTCGGCCAGGGCCTCGCGGACCAGGACGCCCACCCGCTGCAACGACTCCTCCAGCGGCTCGCCCACCTGCGACCCGGGGTGCACGACGACGCCCGCCGCGCCTATGCCCTCGCCAACGCGGAGCGCGTGCGTCAGCGAGATGAGCGACTTGCGCGAGACCTCCGGGTCCTTGGAGGCGCAGTTGATGAGGTAGACGGCATGGATCACGACCGAGGTGACAGGCCCACCGGCGAGCAGCTCACGCATCTCCGCGAAGTTCTCGTCCGTGTAGCGGGTCGGGCGCCACATGCGCGGCGACTGGTTGAAGATCTGCACGGCGTCACAGCCCCGCTCGACGCCGCGTTCGTACGCATTCGCGAGTCCTCCCGCTGTCGAGACGTGAGCGCCGACTAGCATCCGGGCATCGTGTCCATACGGGTCCGCTTCGCTCCCTCGCCGACCGGCGCGCTCCATATCGGGGGCGCCCGCGCGGCACTCTACAACTGGCTTCTGGCCCGGGGTTCGGGCGGCACGTTCGTGCTCCGGATCGAGGACACCGACCGCGAGCGCTCGACCCCCGAGAACGTCGAGCAGATCCTCGACGCGCTCCGCTGGCTCGAGCTCGACTGGGACGAGGGCCCCTACTCACAGGCGGCGCGGGCCGACCGGCACCGCGAGGAGATCGCGCGCCTCGTCGCGTCCGGCGCCGCCTACGAGGACGAGGGCGCCGTCCGGCTGCGGGTGCCCGAGGGCCAGACGGTCGTGCACGACCTGATCCGCGGCGACATCGTCTTCGACCACTCGGCGATCCAGGATTTCGTGATCGCGCGCTCCGACGGCAGCCCGCTTTACAACCTCGCGGTCGCCGTGGACGACCACGACATGGGCATCACGCATGTCGTCCGTGGCGAGGACCACCTCTCGAACACGCCGCGCCAGCTGATGATCATCGAGGCGCTCGGGGCCGAGCCGCCCGCCTACGCCCACTTGCCGCTGCTCCACGGTCTGGACGGCAAGAAGCTCTCGAAGAGGCACGGGGCCGCGTCCGTGCAGGAGCTGCGGGACAGCGGCTACCTGCCTGAGGCCGTTCGCAACTACATCGCGCTCCTCGGCTGGGGCTACGACGAGAGCACGACGTTCTTCACGACCAACGAGCTGGTCGGGCGCTTCTCGCTCGATCGCGTGTCGCGCAACCCCGCCGTCTTCGACGAGCAGAAGCTTCGCTGGATGAACGGCCGCTACATCCGTGAGCTGCCCGTTGACGAGCTCACGCGCAGGCTCGAGCAGTTCACCGGACGCAAGGGCCTTCGCGCGGCGGTCGAGATCGCGCAGGAGAAGATCCAGACGCTGGCCGAGTTCTGGCCGCTCGCGGGCTTCCTGGTGGAGCGGCACCCGATCGACCGCAGCGCTTGGGAGAAGGTGATGACCGGCGACGCGCCGGAGCGGCTAGCGCGAGCGCGCGATGCGCTCGCGGCCGTCGAGCCCTTCGACGTCGAGCAGGTGGAGGCGGCGCTGCGGGGCGTGGTCGACGAGCTCGGCGTGAAGCCGAAGGACGTCTTCCAGCCGGTGAGGGTCGCGATCGCGGGCACCACGGTGTCGCCCGGCATCTTCGAGTCGGTCGCGGTGCTCGGGCGCGAGGAGACCCTGGCCCGAATCGACGAGGCGCTGGCGCGGGCCGGAACGGCCCGCTCCCGGACCGGCACCTCCTAGCCCGCGCTCAACCTTTCGTCCAGGCGTGCCGATTAACGCACTCGGGAGCGCGACTATTGGAAGCAGCCAGGAGTCATACCGCCAGCACGGCCGACAGCCAGGGCCAGCGACGGAACGAGGGCCACGGTCGGCGGCTGACCGCGGCGTTCGAGGCCCTAGAGGCGTTTCCGGCGCTGGCGGAGTCGCGTAACCGCCTGCTGCGCGTCGTCCGCGAGGATCGCACTGCGGTGGGGGACATGGTGGCCGCGGTCGAATCCGACGTCGCGCTCGTGATCGCGGTGCTGCGCATCGCGAACCACGCTCCCTCGCCCAAGAAGGGCAAGATCGCGAGCGTCCCCAAGGCTATCGACGTGCTAACGCCGGCCGGCGTCGAGGCGCTCGCGTCCCGCACCGCCACCTTCGACTTCTTCGAGCGCACGCCGGGCTGGGACGCCGCACCCGAGCGCTTCCGCTTGCACGCGGTCACGACGCAGCGCGCCGCGGAGCGGCTCGCGCGCGAGACGAACTACGAGGACCGCGACGAGCTGTTGATCTCGGCCCTGCTCCACGACATCGGGCAGCTCGTCCTCGTCCACGCCTACCCGGGCTACCCCGACCTGATCCACGGCGAGGCTCGTACGCCCGAGCAGCGAGTCCATCGCGAGCGCCGCGAGCTCGGAGTCGACCACGCGCTCGTCGGCGGCGTGCTGGCTCGGCGCTGGGGCCTGCCGAACAGGCTGGCGTCCGCGATCGAGCGCCATCACGCGGACGACGCGGTCGGCGAGGCGGCTCTCATCCGCCTGGCCGACATGCTCGCCCACTACGGGCAGGGCCAGCCGGTGGAGCCCGGTCAGCTCCTGAAGGTCGCGCGCACGGTGGGCCTCACGCCCGAGTCGCTGCGAACGGTGATCTACGAGTTGCCCTACCCGACCGGGAACGGCCGCCGCAACGTGGAGCCGTGCCCGCTCTCGGCGCGCGAGGTCGAGGTGCTCAAGCGCCTGGCCGAGGGCAAGGTGTACAAGCAGATCGCGCTCGAGCTGAGCCTCTCCACGAGCACGGTGCGCACGCACCTCCACAACACCTACGGCAAGCTCGGGGCCGTGGACCGCGCCCAGGCCGTGCTGCTCGCGACCGAGCGCGGCTGGCTCTAAGAGCCAGGCCAGGCGCCGCGTGGCATCCTCTGCCGCTGTGGCGGCGGGGGCCCGAAAGCGGATCGTGCTGGTCGCGATGGTCGCCTGCCTCGTGCTCGTGTCGGCGGCCATCGCCCTGTCAAGAGGCGGGGCGAGCGACACGGCCAAGCTGGTGCTTCAGCGGGCGCAGAGCGCCGGCACCGGGAACCCGGAGCTTCTGGTGTCCGTCGAGCGGAGCATCAACGTGGCGCGGACCGCGGGCGACAGTGCTCGGGTCGGACTCGAGTGCCGGGACCAGAAGGGCGAGGTTGTGCTGCGGGCGGAGCATCCGTGGCCCTTCATCGACGACGGCAGCACGCCGTTGCCGCACGTGCACCAGCCCGCCGCGACCAGGGAGCTCGACGCGATCCGCAGCTGCCGGATCACCGGGACCGAGGTTCGGCTGGAGGCGAACCTTCCCCCGAAGCGGTAACCTGCCCGGCGCTTGGGGGGCAGTCGAACGCAGGGGGTTCTTCGTATGCGACGCCTTACGGCCGTCGTCGTGCTGGCCGCATTTCTCGCGCTACCGGCCGGCGCCATGGCGGGCCACGGACTGAGGCTCGACCATCCGTCCCGGCCGTTCACGACGACCTCGCCGCCGCCGGCGATGCGCACGATCAGCGAGGGACCGGCGGGCAAGTGGTCCTTCGTCGCGAGCTTCCCGACCGGCAACCCCCAGACCGACATCGACTTCTTCACGCAGGGCGGCAGCACGTTCGTCTCCGCCGGCACGCTCGCGATAGGGCCGAACGCCGGCGGCCAGACGATCTACCAGCTCATCGAGGGTGATCGAGTCGCGCCGGCGTTCGTGTCGAGCTTCCCCTCGGCCTCCTGCCTGAGCGAGCCTTCGCAGGCTCTGGGACTCCAGCACGACGTGGAGGCGACGCCCAAGGGTGGCGCGATCCTCAACACCGACGTGCTCGCCGCCGCCCGCGACGACACGCAGCTGCTGATCGACGCCACCGACAACCCGGGCCGCTGCCATGACCAGGGCTCGGTGTTCGGCTTCGCGCGCGCGCCGCAGGGCGGCCTCGAGATCATCGACGTGACGGACGTCAAGAACCCGGTCGCGATCGGGCTCACGAGTCACATCGGCGAGGCGCACACCGTCAACGTCGATCCGAAGCGACCGCACATCGCGTACGCGGTGACCTCCGACGCGGTCACCACCGACGCCGCAGGCAGCCGCAGCAACGAGAACCTGACGGACGCCGAGGGGCAGCCGAACGCCGACCGGCTGGATCTCGACGGCTTCGAGGTCGTCGACCTCTCCTCGTGCATGTACTTCGCGTCCGGCACGTCGCTCCAGGAGAAGCGGGACCGCTGCCGCCCGGTCGTGTACCGCTACCGCTACCCCAGCATTGAGATGTCGCTCGGCCACACGAACACGACCGGCGCCAACGGGGTGTTCGGCTGCCATGAGCTCGAGGTGTATCCGGACGATCGGCTGATGTGCGCGGGCGGCAACGCGATGATCGCCTTCGACATGAGGGGGGCCTTCGACGACGGCGGTACGCCCGGCAACTTCCGCGACGACCACCCGCGCGGCACGCCGCTGCCGTGCAGCGTGCGCGACAGCTCCTCGAACCCGCCGTTCAAGACCGGAGCCAAGGTTGTCGACTGCGTCGACGGCCAGGGGTCCGGCACAGAGGACCTGAACGTCCCGAACTGGCTCGCCGCGGGCGCGCCCTCGCTCGAGGGCGTCGGCTGGCTCGGCAGCGCGTTCCACCCCGGCCGCGAGAGCACCACCGGGGCGGCGAGCCCGCGATTCGACTCGACCGAGGACATCGACTTCGACCACGAGGCCGAGCTCTCTGCCTCCGGCGACTTCGTCCTCGCGACCGACGAGCGCGGGGGCGGCGTGACGCCGCCGGGCGCGTCCTGCAGCCCGAGTACGGACATCAAGTCCGGCAACGGCGGCATCCACGCCTATCGCTTCGACAGGCTGCTGAAGGGGCGGCCACTGTCCCCCGAGGACGCGCACGCGTCCTACGCGCGCAACAGCAAGTCCGAGAAGGCGATCTACCGCGCACGCGTGCGCACCGGGCCGCAGGACAGCCTCTGCACCGCGCACGTGTTCCAGCAGATCCCCGGGCAGAACCGGATCTTCATGGGCTGGTACTCGCAGGGGACGCAGGTGGTCGACTTCCACGAGCACGACAACGGCCGCCTGGACTTCGAGGAGGCGGGCTGGTGGATCCCGCAGAACGCCGACGAGTGGGTCTCCCACATCTTCCGCGTCGACCTGAACGAGGACGGCACGTTCACGTACTGGGGGACCGCCGCGGACTTCAACCTCGGGAATGCGGGCCGCAACGCGGTCGAGGTGTACAAGACCACGCTGCCGCCGCCGCCCGCGCCGCGCAGGCTGATGGCCGGCGTGGGGAAAGGCTTTGCCCCGGCGGCGTGCCTTGCCCAGCGGGCGCGCGTCCGCTCGCGCGGGATCGGCCGCCTGCGGCTCGGCCACAGGCCGGCACGGGTCGTGAAGAGCGCCGGCGAGCCGGTCCGGAAGAAGGGCCGTGTCTACCGCTACTGCGTCATGGGCCGCCGCAAGAGCGACCGCGTGCTGGCGGTGTTCGCCAGGCGTGGCGGGCTGCGCCTGATCGCGACGAGCGCGCGAGGCCACTCTGCCCGCGGAGTCCGGCCGGGCTCGCGCGTTTCGAAGCTGCGCCGGGCGTACCGCGACGCGCGAAAGGCCGCGCGTGGCACGTACTTCACGAGCAAGTCGACTCGGGTCGTGTTCGGCACGCGGCGTGGGCGCGTGAGCTTCATCGCCGTCGTGGATCGCCGGCTCGTGAAGAACGCGCGGCTGCTGCGGGCATACCTGCGGCAGGCCAGGCTGAGATAAGCGAAAGCGCGCGCGGTTACCGAAGCGGCGCTCTCACGAGCACCGTGGTCCCGCGTTCGCCGCTCTCGATCTCAAGCGCGCCCCCGACCATCGCGGCGCGCTCGCGCATGCTCGCGAGGCCGATGTGGCCGGCCTCGTTGCCGGCCAGAGGGTTGACGTCGCCTAAGCCCTTGCCGTTATCGGCGACCCTCAGCTCGACGGAGGACCGCCCGGCGGGCGTGAGTGAGATCGTGACCGTCGATGCCGCGGCGTGGCGGCCGGCGTTCGTGACCGCTTCCTGCGTGATCTGGAACAGGACGCCCGACAGCTCGGAATCGAGGTCGAGCGGCTCGAGGTCGAGCCGCACGTCGAGCCCGAAACGGCGCCGCCAGGCCTCCACGCAGTCCTCGACGGCGGTCTGGAACGAGCGCTCCTCGAACGCGAACGGTCCGAGCGCGACGATCTCGTCGCGAAGCGACCGTACGTTCCGCACCGCGATGGCGCGGGCTTCGTCGATCGCCTGGCGCGCGCCTTCGTCGTCGCCCTTGTCCGCCGCGCGGGACGCCGCGGCGAGCATCAAGTCGAGGCTCGCGAGCTCCTGCACGGGTCCGTCGTGGATGGTCTCCGCGAGCCGGCGGCGGATCTCGTTCTCGGCCTCCATCGTTCGCCGGGTCAGCTCGCGCGCCCGCACGCGCCCGGTGGACTCGGCGGTGCGCACACCGCCGACCATGACCGCGGCGGCGATCGCGACGACCGAGAAGAGCATCTCGTAGAAGGCGAGCAGGTGCTCGCCCTCCAGCGGGTCCTCCGAGAACACGGCGATCGGCACGAGCACTGCGATCGCGAACAGCGCGAGCAGTACGCCGATGCGCTCGCCCTGGAACTGGGCGTGCACGGCGATCGCGAACAGGGCGGCGAAGCGCACCGGCCCGTAGATCTCGGGCACGACCGCCTCGATCACGGCCAGGATCGCGATGTCGCCCGCGGCTATGAACGGGCTGAGCGCGGTGCTCGGCGAGCGCCGCGCCAGTACGAGGACGAATACCGACCAGGGCACCGCCACGGCGGCGATCACCGTGAACAGCCGCCCGTCGTAGGGGAAGCCCGCGACGATCGTGGACACGATCCCCGCGATGGAGAGACCGACACGGATGACGGCGAAACGGACGACCGGCGCGGTCGACTCGATCGCCGGCCGCTGGAGCCTCACGCTCGCCTCCGCACGAGCAGCGCCGCGACAGCGGCGCCGGCGCCGTCGATCAGCACGTCCACGGGCGACCCGTGGCGCCCCTCGACGGTCGTCTGGTGCAGCTCGTCCGTGACCGCATAGGCGATGGTGATCAACACGGCCGCGACCACTGCGCGATCGGAGCCCGCCTCGGCGCGCAGCGCGCGCCACCAGAGAAAGCAGAGCAATCCGTACTCGCCGGCATGGATGAGCTTGCGGCCGATCGTGTCGATCAGGCCGAGTCCCGAAGACAGGTCCGGCTGGTCCGAGAGGAAGTAGATCAGCGCCATCAGCGCGATGGGCGGGGCCCAAAGCGCCGGTCGCAGCACTAGCGTCACGTCCATACCGTAGTCGCGGCGCCCGGGACCGGGATTACACTCGCCCTCGTGCTCGCGATCACGTCCAAGTCGCCCTACGCGCTGCGCGCGCTTACCGAGCTTGCTCGCAGTGGAGGCGCCGGGCCGGTCCCGATCGGTGAGATCGCAAAGAGGCGGGCCATCCCCGTGCAGTTCCTCGAGAGCCTGTTCGCCACGCTTCGCCGGGGTGGCGTGCTGCAGAGCCAGCGCGGCGTCAAGGGCGGCTACTCGTTCGCGCGCCCGCCCGAGCAGGTGACCGTGCTCGAGATCGTCGAGCTGCTCGAGGGCGAGCTCGACGGAGACGCGAAGGACGCGGGCTTCCCCTGGTCTGACACCGTCGAGGCGGTCCGCGGCCTGCTCGGCGACGTGACGATCGCGGCCGTGGCCGAGCGCGAGGCGCGGGAATCACCGACGCCGATGTACTACATCTAGAAGGCGACGGCCTGTAGGTGGCGGTGGTATTCGTTCCATGAGACGATCGGTGGATGCTTCTGGCCGGCGGTTCCCCTACGTGCGGCTAGTGGCGCGGCTACGCACCGGCGCGCGGCCGATCTGGTGGCTCGTGCCGACGCTGCTGGTACTTGGGTTGGCGGTCGCGCCCCGCGCGCACGCGCACATCTACTGGGGCAACTACGACGACGGCGGCGGCTTCGGCACCACGGTCGGGCGCGCCAACCTGGATGGCAGCGGCGCCAACGACGGCTTCATCACCGGCGCAGGCGGCCCGGCGGGCGTCGCCGTTGACAGCGCGCACATCTACTGGGGCAATTACGACCCCAACACGATCGGCCGCGCCAACCTGGACGGAAGCGGTGTCAACCAGAGCTTTATCGCCGCCGGTAGCCCGCACGGGATGGCCGTCGACGGCGCCCACATCTACTGGAGCGACGCCGGCACCGAGATCGGGCGCGCGAACCTGGACGGGAGCGGCGTGAACGAGAGCTTCATCACCGGCGGCAACTCCGCATACGGGGTCGCCGTCGATGGCGCACACGTTTACTGGACCAGCTACAACAACGGCACAATCGGGCGCGCCAACCTGGATGGGAGCGGCGTCAACCAGAGCTTCATCAGCGGCGCGAGCGGCCCTTACGAGGTCGCCGTCGACGGCGCACACGTCTTCTGGGTCAACTACAACAACGGCACGATCGGGCGCGCCAACTTGGACGGAAGCGGCGTCAACCAGAGCTTCATCACGGGTGCGAGCTTCCCAGGAGGCGTGGCGGTCGACGCGGCGCACCTCTACTGGACCAACACCGGGAGCAAGTCCATCGGCCGCGCCAACCTGGACGGAAGCGGCGTCAACCAGAGCTTCATCACCGGGACCACAGGCCCGCTCGGGGTGGCGGTCACGCCGCTTGAGACGACGATCACAGAGGGCCCGTCGGGGACCGTGAGCGCGACGAGCGCGAGCTTCTCGTTCGTGGGTAGCGAGCCGGGTGGTTTCGAGTGCCGGCTGGACGGGGGCAGCTTCGCCACGTGCAACTCGCCCGCCACCTACTCCGGCCTGGCGACCGGCGCGCACTCGTTCGGGGTTCGCGCCACGGACGCAGCCGGGAACGTCGATCCTACGCCCGCCGAGCGCAGCTGGACGATCGCAACCCTCACATCCCCCGCCGTGGCCCTGCTCGTGGATGTCACGCCTCCGAGCCTTACGGACTATCGCCTCTCGCGCTCGGTCTTCGCGGCCGCCTCCCGGGGCGGGAGCGTGCGGGAGAGCCGGGCGAGAGTCGGGACCAGGGTGCGGTACAGGCTCTCGGAGCCCGCGACCGTTCCGTTCACGGTCGAGCGCGCTGCACCTGGCCGAAGGGTCGGGGGGAGGTGCGTACGGCCGACCAGGAGGAACAGGACAGCGAGGCCCTGCATCAGGTACCTGAAGCTGCGGGGCAGTTTCTCGCGTCAGAGCGCGGCCGGGCTCAACCGGTTCACGTTCACCGGCCGCCTACGCGGCCGTAGGCTGAGCCCAGGCCGCTACCGGCTTGTCGCCCGCGCGCGCGACGGCGGCGGTAACTGGTCCCAGGCCAAGCGGGTCCGGTTCAGGATCGTCCGGCGCTGAGCGAGAACGCCGACCAAATCATCTCGGTCGGGGCGGGGAGTGTGAGAGGGTCTCCGGGACGGAAGCCTCAGTTGCGTCCGAGCAAAGGAGTCCCCCATGAGTCCTGTCGTGCCGATCGCCGACTATTCGTTGGGCGATGCGTTCCTAACCGTCCTCTGGGTCTTCGTATTCGTCGCGTGGATCCTGCTTCTGTACGTGATCCTCTCCGACCTCTTCCGCGACCACGCGCTGTCCGGATGGGCCAAGGCAATCTGGGTGCTGTT
>JBKPHS010000172.1:0-5134 GCA_046729975.1 Actinomycetota bacterium | reverse complement strand
GCTCGGCGCGACCGTGGCGCACTTCCACAACATCCAGCCCCTCTTCGGCCCGCGCGCGCTCGCGTCCGCGCGGGCGGCGGGAGCGAGGGTGGTGCTCAGCCTGCACAACTTCCGGCTCTTCTGCGCGATTGGCGTGTCGTTCCGCTTCGGCGAGCCGTGCTTTCGCTGCCATCACGGTCGCACTCTCCCGGGACTGGCCCTGAACTGCCGCGGGTCGCTTCCGGAGGCGGCCGTCTACGCGGTCGCGCTCGCGCGCCAGCTCGGCCCGGTGCTGCGCTCGGTCGACCGCTTCCTCGCTCCGAGCCGATACGCGGTCGGGCAGCTGGTGCGCCTGGGGGTTCCCGCGGACCGCATCGAGCCGCTGCCGCACGCGGTTCCGGATTCCCGGCTGGCGGAGGACTCGACGGCAGACTCAGGCAGCTACGCGCTCGTCGCCGGCCGGCTGGCGGCGGAGAAGGGCTACGACCTGGCGATCGAGGCTTCGGCGCAGGCCGCCGTGCCGCTCAAGGTCGTCGGAGACGGGCCCGCCGCGCCGGAGCTGCGCGCGCTCGCGGCGGCCCTCGGCGCCCCTGTGGAGTTCGTCGGTCGCGTGAGCGAGGAGCAGCTCGCTGCACTGCGACGCGGCGCGGCGGTGGGGCTGGTGCCGTCCCTGAGCGATGAGACCTTCGGGCTCTCGGCGCTCGAGGCGATGGCGGCGGGGGTCCCGGTGTTCGCTTCGGACGCTGGTGCGCTGCCGGAGCTCGTGGGAGAGGAGCGCTGCGTGCCGCGTGGCGACGCGGCCGCTCTGGCCACCCGGCTCGCCGAGCTCTGGGCCGACCCCGAGCGCCGGCGCGAGGAGGGCGAGCGGCTCCTCGAGCGCGCCCGCGCCGATTACTCGGAAGACCGCTACACGCAATCACTGCTGGACGTGTATGCGCGGGTCAGCGCCGGATAGCCGCGACCGCGATCGTGCCGCCGCTTCGAGCCCCCGCGGCCGCCAGCTCGAGCACGGCCGCGACCGGCAGCAGCGGCGCGCCCGCGGCGAGCAGCGCGACGTCTCGCGCCCGCGGCCGCGCGGTGCGCTTGAGTAGGTGGAACGGCAGGCCGGGCCTCATGCCGGCGCGGGTGAGGAGAGCCATCCACATCCCCGGGACGTTGTGCTCGAGCACGACGTGGCGCGGCCGCCCCGGCTCGAAGCCCGCGCGCTCGAGCGCGCGCCGCAGGCCCTCGACGGTGACGTGCGTGCGGTGCCGCGGCACGTCGAGGTGGAGCCAGCCCGGACCGGCGACGCCCGCCTGAGCCGAGCCGAGGTTCGGCACCCCGACGAGCACCAGGCCACCGGGACGGAGCCAGGAGCGGACGCGCGTCAGCGAGCCCGCGGGGTCCTCGAGGTGCTCCAGCACGTGCCAGAGCAGGACGGCATCGAGCTCGCTGTCCTCGTGCCGCTCGAGCGTCGCCCGAGCCACGCCGGCGCCACGGCCCGAGGGGTCGATCCCCCGCGCATCGAACCCGGCCCGGCGCAGGGCCGCCAGCTGACGTCCGCGGCCCGCCCCAACGTCGAGCACTCGTGCGCCGGGAGGCAGCCCGGCATGCCGCAGCAGCCGCGCGGGCTGACCGGCCGCCACACGCAGCGCGGGCTCGAGCAGCACCGCGGCCCGCGGCGGTCGCCGAGAGTAGACGCCCGTCTCGTAGTGCTCGGGGCCGGGCGGATCGCCGCCCGTGACGGCGCTCCCGCAGGTCGCGCAACGCAGGAGCGGGTAGCGCCCCGGATCGCCGGGCTCGCCCGCCGGCACCGACGTCCACGGACTGAGCGGTCCGCCGCAGCCCGGGCAGGGCCTCAAGCGCGCACGGCGGCGCCCTGCTCGCGGAGCCAGTCGACGGTCTGGCGGATCCCCTCGCGCACGCCGATCCGGGCTTCGAAGCCGATCAGCTCCCGAGCCTTCTCGACCGACGGCCAGCGCCGCGGCACGTCCACCTCGAAGGCGGGCAGGTGCTCGAGCTCGAACTCCTCGGGCGGCCGGCCGCACTCCTCCCAGATGATCCGCGCAATCTCCGCGACCGTCAGCTCCTCGTTCGCCGAGATGTTGAAGTCCTCGTTCTCGGCGGCAGGGTGCGACATCGCCGTGACGATGCCCTCGGCGATGTCGTCGATGTGCGTCAGCGTCCGGGTCTGCTCGCCGGATCCGAAGATCTGCAGCGGGCGCTGCCCGTCGAGGACCTTCCTGATGACGTCGGGGACCATGTGCGCGATTCCGGGCTCGTCGTCCGGCACCTCACCCGGCCCATAGGCGTTGAAGGGGCGGCAGATCGTGTACGGCAGGCCGTGCTCGCCGTGCAGCGCGCGGCAGTAGACCTCGCCGGCGAGCTTCGAGAAGCCGTACGCCGAGTCCGGGATCGGCGTCTCCCGGACGTAGGCCTCGGTTGTCGGGAACTGGGTCGCACGCTCGAACACCATCGAGGACGACACGTAGACGAGCCGCTCGACCCGCTGCTCGAGCGCCGCGGTGAAGACGCCGTTGTACAGGCCGGTGTTCATCGCGAGCAGCGTGTAGGGGTACTTGTGGAAGTTGCCGATGCCGCCGACGATCGCCGCGAGGTGGATCACGTGCGAGCAGCCCTCGAGCGCCCGCCGCGCCTCGGCCGGATCGCGCAGATCGGCGGTGTGGATCTCGCACGCCTCGCGCATCCAGTCGGGCGCCTCGCGCTGGTCGGACACCCGTACCTCCCAGGAGGGGTCGCGTGCCAGCCGCCGAACGACGGCGCCGCCGATCGTGCCGGCCCCGCCAGTCACGAGGACGCGCGACAAGCGCGCTACCCCGCCTGCTTGTACGGCACGCCGCGCTCGAGCAGCTCGAGGTCGGCGTCCACCATAAGCGTGATCAGCTCCTCGAAGCTCGTGCGCGGCTCCCAGCCGAGCTTCTCGCGCGCCTTCGAGTAGTCCCCCACGAGCAGCTCGACCTCGGCGGGGCGCAGCAACGCCGGATCGATCTCGATGTGATCGTCCAGCTCGAGCCCGACGTGCTCGAAGGCGACCTCCACCAGCTCGCGCACGCTGTGCGTCTCGCCGGTGGCGATCACGAAATCCTCTGGCTCATCCTGCTGGAGCATCAGCCACATCGCTTCGACGTAGTCCCTCGCATAGCCCCAGTCGCGCTTCGCGTCGAGGTTGCCGAGGAAGAGCTTGTCGGTCAATCCAAGCTTGATCGCGGCCGCGGCGTGGGTGACCTTGCGCGTCACGAACTCCAGCCCGCGCCGCTCTCCTTCGTGGTTGAACAGGATCCCCGAGCAGGCGTACAGGTCATAGCTCTCGCGGTAGTTGACGGTGATGAAGTGGCCGTACACCTTCGCTACGCCGTACGGGCTCCGGGGGTAGAACGGCGTCGACTCGTTCTGCGGCGTCTCCCGGACCTTGCCGAACATCTCCGACGAGGACGCCTGGTAGAAGCGGGCGTCCGGCGCAACCTCGCGCATCGCCTCGAGCATCCTGGTCACCCCGACGCCGGTGAACTCAGCGGTCAACACCGGCTGGTTCCAGGAGGCCGCCACGAACGACATGGCGGCCAGGTTGTAGATCTCGTGCGGCGCGCACTCACGCAGCACGTCCGACATCGAGCGCTGGTCGAGCAGGTCGCCGGTGTGCAGGATCAGGTCATCCCGAATGTGGGCAAGCCGCTGGAAGGTCTCGGTGGAGGAGCGGCGCACCATGCCGTGCACCTCGTAGCCCTTCTCGAGCAGCAAGTCCGCCAGGTGGCTCCCGTCCTGCCCCGTGATCCCGGTTATCAGCGCCCTCGGCGTGTCGCTCACCGGCCGACCTCCACGCCGGTCCGCTCGCGCCACCAGTCGAGGGCGTCACGCAACGTCTGCTCGAGCGGGATCTCGGGGCCCCAGCCGACGGCCTGCGCGAGCTTCTCGTTCGAACCGCGGATCTCCATCACCTCGTGCTCTCGTAGCTTGGCCGGGTCGGTCCGCTGCTTCACCTCGAGCTCGGTCTCCCCGTCGAGGGCGGCGAGGATATCCGCCACCGGCACGGATCGCCCGGAGCAGACGTTGTAGACGCCGGGCTCGGCGCGCTCCGACGCGAGCGCGTAGGCGCGCACCACGTCGCGCACGTCGGTGAAGTCGCGCCTGACCTCGACGTTGCCGGTCTCGATCACGACGCCGTCGCCCCCTGCGGCCTCGGCCTCGGCGATCTGCCGCGCAAAGTCGGACACGACGAAGGTCGGCTCCTGTCCGGGCCCTGCGTGGTTGAAGGCACGCGTGCGCACCAGTCGCAGCCCGCGGGCATCGCCATAGAAACCGGCCAGCAGGTCGCTCATCGCCTTGCTCGCCGCGTACGGGTTCTGCGGCCGCAGCGGCTCGTCCTCGGTCACCGGCAGCCGCTCGCTCGGCACGGGCCCGTACTCCTCGCCCGAGCAGGCCACCAGCACGGCGGCGTCGGGAGCCGCGGAGCACAGCGCCTCGAGCAGGTGGAGCGTGGACGTCAGGTTGCCGCGAACGGTCTCCTCCGGCGCGGTCCAGGAGCGCGACACGGACGACTCCGCCGCCAGGTGGAAGACGCGTTCGGGCGAGGCCGTGGCGACGGCCTCGCGCGCCGCGGCGGGGTCCTCCAGATCGGCGCTCAGGTATTCGACTCCCTCGGGCGGATCCGCCTCCGGCTCCGGCCTCCGGCCGAGGCCGGTGACGGCGGCGCCCTGCTCGACGCAGAGCGCGGCGAGATGCCGCCCGGCGAAGCCGGCCACCCCCGTGATCAGAACTCGCATCAGGTCGATACCAGCTCGTCCGCGTACGCGAAGACCTGCGCTGAGCCGGTCACGTTCCAGGGGTCGACCAGGAGGGCGCTGCGCGGCACGTGCTCGAGCACCGCCTCGTAGGCGGAATGGTTCGTGGCGATCACCACGGCGTCTGCGCCGGCGAGCACCTCCTCCAGCGGCTCGGACAGGTTGGGGACGTGGGGGTCGTGACGGGACACATGTGCCAGCTCCCGCTCGAGCAGGCGAATCAGCTTGAACGAGAGCGAGTCGCGCACGTCGTCGGAGTCGCGCTTGAAGGTGAGCCCGAGCACGGCCACCTTGCGGTCGCGTAGCGAGTCGCCCAGCCTTCGCTTGAGGCCCTGGACGAGGAACAGCGGCACGCTCTCGTGCACGCGGGAGACCGC
>JBKPHS010000171.1:0-4136 GCA_046729975.1 Actinomycetota bacterium | reverse complement strand
CTGCGCCTCGTGCGTCGACGATCAGCCGCCAGCCCCGCTCATCGAGCGCGCGGGCGAGCGCGAGGCCGAGACCGCGGGAGGCACCTGTGACGATTCCGACGGGCATGAGGAGCCATCATGCATCTTCAAGTGCACTTGAAGTCAAGGCCGAGAGCTGCTGAGATCAGTGGCTTGTCCGAGCTTCTGACCATCGGTGAGTTGGCCGGCCGCACGGGTGTGGCCGCCTCCGCGCTTCGCTTCTATGAGGAGCAGGGACTGATCCGCTCGGAGCGCAACTCGGGGGGACATCGCCGCTACACGCGCCCCGTGATCCGGCGCGTGGCATTCATCGTCTTTGCCCAGCGCGTCGGCTTGAGCCTCGAGGAAATCGGCGGTGAGCTCGCCAAGCTGCCCGCGGACCGCGCGCCGCGCCGCGGGGACTGGTCCAAGCTGTCCCGGAACTGGACCGCTCGCATCGACGAGCGCATCGCGGAACTCGAGCGCCTGAAGGCCGGCCTGACCGACTGCATCGGTTGCGGCTGCCTGTCACTCGACCGCTGCCGGCTCGCGAACCCCGAGGATCGCGCCGGGGCGCGCGGGCCGGGGCCGCGCTACTGGATTGGCGATCCGGTCATCGGTAGTCGGTAGTCGGTAGTCGGTAGTCGGTAGTCGGGACTTCGGCTCGGCCGCCGTTCTGGGGGCTGGGGGCCGGGGGCTGGGGGCTATCTCGGCAGGCTCGGCTTGATGATCCGGTAGGCCTTGAGGCCGAGCCCCAAGCGCTCGCGGTCTTCGGAGGTGAGCGGGTCCAGGCCGGTCAGCTCGCGAACGCGCTCGAGCCGGTAGCCGACCGTGTGCCGGTGCGCGTGGATCGTGCTCGCGGTCGCGCTCATCGAGCAGTTCTGCTCGAGGTAGGACTCGAGCGTGCCGACGAGATCCGTCGCGTACTGCCCGTCGTACTCGACGAGCGGCGCGACGGTGTCGTCGTAGAAGCTGCGGATCTCCTCCGGGTGGCTAGCGAGCACCCGGAACAGCAGCCGGTAGGTGCCGTCGCCGAGCGCGGCGCCGGGCGCGCCGCCGGCGGTGCGGACGTCGAGCACGAGCTCGGCCTCCTCCAGCGCCCGGCGCATGTCGGCCGGGTCGGTGTAGTGCGAGGACAGCCCGACCGACGCCTGGCGGCCGAGCCTGGCGGCGACGTCCCGCGCATGCTCGGCGTGGCCGGGCAGCAGGGCGTAGACGCGCTCGCCCACCCGCTGGGCGAGTGCGCCCGCGCCCTCGGCCGAGATCACGGCGAGGAGCCGGCCGGCGGAGCGCTCCCCGGGGTCGGCGCAGAGAGCCACGGCTCCCCCCGACAGGTCGCAGCCTAGCCGCGCGGCCCGGCGCAGGACGTCGCCGGGATCGAGGTCGTCGCGGCGCATCAGCTCCTCGAGGAATGAGCCGCGCAGGGTCTGCTCGGTCTCGTCGCGTGCCTCGGCCACGGCGACTTCCGTGAGCGCCGCGACAGCGGCCACGTGCAGGTACTCGCCCGCGTCGCCGGAACCTCGGCCGAGCATGAGCACGGCGCCGAGCTCCTGCCCGCCGGAGACGATCGGCACCTCCGCGCTGACCTCTGCCGGCCGCTCCGGCCGCCCCCCGGCGAGCCGCGAGGCCACGTAGCGCTCGTACGACGCCCACTCTTCCACGGGCGTGCCGAGGCGCGGAACTATCACCGCGACCCGCGCCTTCGCGTGAGCCGCGGCGATCTCCGCCACCCGCTCGAGACCGTCGCCCGCCAGCACGGCGCCCACCATCTCGAGGTGGGCGCCACGCGGGGACGGGAGGGAATCCGGAGCGGCGCTCGTCACGTCACCGCCAGATAGCGCTCGAGCTCCCACGGCGTGACCTGCACGCGGTAGTCCTCCCACTCCTCGCGCTTCAGCGCGATGTAGCGGGAGAAGATGTGCTCGCCGAGCGCCCGCTCGACCACCTCGGAGCCGGCCATGACCTCGATGGCCTCCCCAAGCGTCTCCGGGAGCTGCTCGATCCCGAGCCGCTCCCGCTCGTCGTGCGAGAGGTCGTAGAGGTTGCGCTCGATCGGCTCCGGCAGCTCGTACCCTCGTTCGATCCCCTCGAGCCCCGCGTGCAGAAGCGCCGCGAAGGTCAGGTAGGGGTTGCACGAGGGATCCGGGCAGCGGAGCTCCATGCGCGTGGCCTGCTCCTTGCCTGGGTGGTACAGCGGCACCCGCACGAGCGCCGACCGGTTGCGCCGCGACCAGGCGACGTAGACCGGGGCCTCGTACCCCGGCACGAGCCGCTTGTAGCTGTTCACGCTGGGCGCGAATAGCGCCGACAGCTCGCGTGCGTGCCTGAGCTGACCTGCGATGTACGACTTCGCGACGTCCGACAGGTAGTACTGGTCGTCGCCGTCGAAGAAGGCGTTGCGCCCGTCTCGGAACAGCGACTGGTGGGTATGCATGCCGGAGCCGTTCTCCCCGAAGAGGGGCTTCGGCATGAAGGTCGCGTAATAGCCGTGCTGCATCGCGACCTCCTTGACCGCGATGCGGTACGTCATCGCGTTGTCCGACATCCCGAGGCCGTCCGCGTAGCGCATGTCGATCTCGTGCTGCGAGGGACCGACCTCGTGGTGGGTGTACTCCACCGGAATCCCGAGCTCCCGCAGCGTGAATACGACGTCGCGGCGGAAGTCCGATCCGGCGTCCAGCGTCGTGAGATCGAAGTACCCGCCCTTGTCGAGCACCTCGGTCCCCTGGTCGTCCCTGAACAGGAAGAACTCGAGCTCGGGCCCGATGAAGAAGTCGTCGAAGCCCATCTCCTGTGCTCTCGCCAGCGCCCGCTTCATCACGTAGCGCGGATCGCCCTCGTAGGGCTCGCCGTGCGGCGTGAACACGTCGCAGAACACGCGGCCGACCTTGTGATCCGGCCCCCTCCAGGGCAGGAGCTTGAAGGTCGACGGGTCGGGGCGGGCGATCATGTCCGACTCCTCGATCGCGTTGAACCCCGTGATCGACGAGCCGTCGAAGCCCATCCCGTCCTCGAACGCGCCCGCCAGCTCCTCGGCCCCGACCGCGAACGACTTGAGCTGGCCGAGGATGTCCGTGAACCAGAAGCGGACGAACTCGATGTTCTCGGACTCGACCCTGGCGAGCACGTCGCCAGGGTCGGTCCCTCTCTTCTCGACAGTTGCCATCAGGCGGGTATCTCCTCGTTCTCGTGGGCCTGCAGGACGAGCTCACCGGACTCGCCAGTGCGGATGCGCACGGCCTCCTCGACGGGGAGCACGAACAGCTTCCCGTCCCCCACCGCTCCGGTGCGCGCGTGGGTGAGGATCGTCTGGATCACCGTGTCGGCGTCCGAGGACTCGACCACGATCTCGACCTTGAGCTTCGGGCGCAGGTGCACCGTCAGCTCCGAGCCGCGGTAGTGCTCGGTGATGCCCTTCTGGCGCCCCGAGCCCTTGACCTCGGTGATCGAGAGGCTCGGGAATCCCTTCTCGAGCAGCTCCTGACGGATCGGCTCGAACGACTCGTGCCGGATGTAGGCGACGATCATCTTCATGCCGTCGCCTCCCCGGCCTGCATCGTCGTGGCCGTCGCCGGGGCAGGAGCCGGAACGGCGGCCGGCGGGGCCAGCGGACCGGTCGACCCCGCGCCGAACTCGGGCGCCGGGATGAACTGCTCGGGATAGCCGTACATCCCGTGCTCGACGATGTCGAGGCCGGCCTCCTCCTGCTCGGGCGAGACGCGCAGCCCGACCGTCTTCTTGATCGCGTAGAAGACCGCGAACGAGACGGTGAACACGCACGCGAACGCAACCGCCACGCCGAGCGCCTGGGCGCCGAGCTGGTGGAGGCTGCCCGAGTAGAACAGGCCCGGGTCGCCGACGCCGTTCAGCTCGGCCAGCCGCGGCGAGGTGAACAGGCCGCAGGCGAGCGTGCCCCAGATGCCTGCCAGGCCGTGGGCCGACAGCGCCCCGACCGGGTCGTCCAGCACCTTCTCGATCGCCAGCACGCCGAGCACGACGACCACGCCGGCGACCGCGCCGATGAGGGGCGCCGCCCAGAACTCGACGTAGCCCGACGGCGCTGTGATGGCCACCAGGCCGGCGATCGCGCCGTTCCCCGCCATGCCGATGTCGATCGTCTTCTGGACCAGGTAGATCGT
>JBKPHS010000170.1:0-25701 GCA_046729975.1 Actinomycetota bacterium | reverse complement strand
TAGCCGCGGCGGCATGCCCTCCCCGACCTCGGGCGGGGCGGGCTGCCCGGGGAGGGCCTGCGCCTCGGCGCGCCAGATGCCGTTCAGCGCGTTCTGCATGTACGCCCACAGGCCGAGCGAGACGACCAGGAACAGGATGAGCGCGATCCAGCCGTTCAGCGGCTCTTGCCCAGCGACGCGCGCCGCCGCCTGGATGCGCCGGGTGCCGCGCCAGTAGGAGACCAGGGCCGGCACGATGATGAGCCCGCCCGGAAAGACGGCCAGCAGCGAGTTCGTCGGGTTCTGCCCGAGGTCGTAGCCGCGCGCCCGACCGAAGTCGCGCAGCTCTCTGTTCACCCGGTACCACCACACCAGGTGATAGATCCCGAGCGTGACGATGGGCAGAAGCGCAGCCGCCCACGGACTCCGCAGCTTGACCCGGTACTCGCTGTCGCGGATCTGGAGCTCGTACGCCATCAACCGGACCCTACCTGCGTTTGATCGATTCCGGGGCCGGGAATGTCGCTTCCCGTGGGCGGGGCCTTCGGAATTCGCGTGCTTCTCGCGGGGTCCGCGCTCGCCATCGCGCTCGGCGCGGCGCCGGCCGCGGCGGCCGCGGGCGATCGGCCTGCCCAGCGTACGGACACCCGGCAGGTCATGTTCGTGGGCAACAACTGGGACGGCACGGCAGACATCGTCGACGCGCGGACGTTCAAGCCGCTGGCCCGGATCGACACGATCCCCGACAAGGAGGAACGACTCCAGGAGATCTACGCGAATCCGGTCCGGCTCGCCTTCTTCCTCGCGATCCGCCAGTTCGTGGGCGAGGGCCACGACCAGTACACGGACGACATGTTCACGACGCCGGATGGCCGTCTCGTGGCCGTCTCGCGGCCAAGCTTCGCCGACGTCGTCGGGATCAGCCTGCGCACCCAGGAGATCGTCTGGCGCTTCCCGATGGAGGGCCAGCGATCGGACCACATGGGGCTCTCGCCGGACGGGAGGCGCCTGCTCGTCTCCGATTCCACCGCCAACAAGGTCCACGAGCTCGACGTCCAGACCGGCCAGAAGACGGGCGAGTTCCCGTCCGGCGACTCGCCGCACGAGAACAGCTACTCGCGGGACGGCGAGCTGATCTTCCACGCGAGCATCGGCCGCGTCTACACCCCGACCGACGACCCGGCTCTCGGGCTCGTGCGCGACACCACCAAGGGAGAGCGTTACTTCCAGATCGTCGATGCCGACACGCTCGAGATACTCAAGCGCTGGGACATGGGCGAGAAGCTGGAGGAAGCGGGGTACCCGGACATGGAGTCCGCGGTCCGGCCGATGGCGCTCTCACCCGACGAGCGGTACGCGTACCTCCAGATCTCGTTCCACCACGGCTTCGTCGAGTTCGACCTCGAGCAGGAGCGCGTGCTGCGCGTTGCCGATCTGCCGATCAGCGAGGAGGCTCAGAGCACGCCTCGCGAGCAGTACGTGCTCGACTCCGCCCACCACGGAATCGCGATGAACGCGGAGGGCACCAAGCTCTGCGTCGCCGGGACCATGTCCGACTACGCCGCGATCGTCTCTCGCTCGACCTTCCAGGCCAAGGTCTTCCCAGTCGGCGAGAAGCCCTACTGGTCTACGAACGGCCTTGGCGGGAAGTGCTGGGTCTCGTTCAGCGGCGACGACAAGGTGGGCGTCTTCGACTACGGGTCGGAGCAGCAGGTGGCGACTATTCCGGTCGGAGACCACCCGCAGCGCATCCGCGCCGGCGCGGTTCGCAGCGCCGACCTGCCAGGGCTCCCCCAGCCCTGAGCGGCGCCCCACCGGGCGATCGGCGCTTGCAGTCGACCCCTGCGTCTGGGTAGCCTTGCGCCGTGCCGCGTGCCGTGCGGAGCTGGATGCGCGTATGGCTCGGAGCCCTCGGGGTCGCTCTCATCCTCGCCGTGTCCGCGAGTCTGGAGGAGCCGCGGACTGAGGCTGGCGCCCAGACTGCCGACTCCGCAAACGAGCTCACGATCGGGGCCCTTCTCGACCTGAAGCGCGGCTGGACGTCCCTGGGTCGCGCGAGCCGGGTCACGCTGCAAGTCGCGGTGTCGGACGCGAATGCCCGGCTGGCCAGGAGCGGCTCCACGACGCGGGTCAGGTTGAGGATCGTCGACGTCCGCGGCGATCCTCGCGCCACGGTTCGAGGGCTTCGCCGGCTCGCCGCCGCGGGTGCGCGGATCGTGATCGGGCCTCAGGCCAGCTCAGAGGTGCGGGCCGTGCGCGCCGCGGCCAACTCGCTCGGCGTCGTCCTCATCAGCCAGGGCAGCACCGCCCACTCGCTCGCGATCCGGGGCGACAGCACCCTGCGCTTCGTCCCCGACGACGTCCGCGAGAGCGAGGCCCTCGTCGCTCTGCTCCAACGGGACGGCATCGATGCGATCGTTCCCGTCTGGCGAGACGACACGGGCAACGCCGGGCTCGTGACCTCCACACGCAAGCGCTTCCCGGGTGTCGGCGGAACGGTCGCGAACGGCGTCCGCTACGGGACGACCGTCAGCGACTTCACGCCCACGCTCGAGCAGGTCCGCACTCAGGTGGAATCGCTGCGGTCTGCAGGGAAGTCCCGAGTCGCCGTGTACCTGGCGGGGTTCGATGAGGTGGTGGGTCTCTTCGAGGGGGCGGCCGGCGATCCGCTTCTCGGCTCGCTTCCGTGGTATGGCAGCGACGGCGTGGCGCTCAGCCGGCGTCTCGTGGCGGCCCCGAAGGCGGCCGCCTTCGCCGCGAGCGTCGGCTATCCGAACCCGATACTCGGCCTCGACGACGCGTCGGCCAGGCGGTCACGGAGGCTCGTCAGACGGATCGAGGCGAGGCTCCGGAGCAGGCCTGACGCGTTCGCGCTGACCGCCTACGACGCCCTTCAGGTTGCCGTTGACGCAAGCAGGCGCGCCGGAGGGGTCAACGACAGCGCCCGCCTCAGGCGCACTGTCGCGGACGTGGCCGACGGCTACGCGGGCGTGACCGGAAGGATTACGCTGAACGCGGCCGGCGACCGCGCCTTCGGTAGCTACGACTTCTGGTCGGTATGCACGCAGGGCGCGGCGCCGGAGTGGAAGCGGACGTGGAGCTACGTTGCGACGCGGCCCGGTCGCGGCACGATCGTTGCGCGCGGCCACTGCTGACCGCGGAGACACCATGAGCGATCCGACATCCATCGTCACCGGCGTCGACTTCGTGTCCGTGCCCACCCGGGACCTGACGGCGGCGATGGACTTCTACGGCGACGTACTCGGCCTGCAGCGTTCGAGCGTCTGGCAGCGTCCCGGACAGGAGCCCGTAGGCGCCGAGTTCGAGACCGGCACCGTCACCATCGCCCTGATCGCGTCCGAGCGGCTCGGCATCCCGTTCCAGCCGAACAAGGTTCCCATCGCGCTGCACGTCGATGACGTCGAGGCGGCGCGTGCCGAGCTGGAATCACGCGGCGTCTCGTTCAACGGGGACACGATCGACAGCGGTGTCTGCCACCAGGCGATCTTCGACGATCCCGACGGCAACGCGCTCGATCTCCACCACCGCTACGCACCGCGAGACTGCGCTTAGGTTCTAGCCGCCGACGACGGCCAGCACCGGCGCCGCCGCGAGCGCTACGAGCAGCCCGTCCCGAACGCGGAGCGCCAGCCGCGGGTGGACGTGGCGCGGTGCCGGCCGGAAGCGCCGGGACTCGCCGGTGACCCAGTCGAGCACTGTGTCGACGATCACGAGCGGGCGCGTGGGCACGGATCGCAGCGACGCGACCAGGGCGCGCCCCGCGGCGACGAGGCGGCGCTCCGAGGCGAGGCGGTCCAGCACCTGGGCCGCCTCGGACAGCGACGGGATCCGGCGCAGCCGCTGGAGAACGCGCGAGAAGACCTCACGCAGCCCGGCCGAGCCCGTCGCCGCGCGCAGCCAGGTCGCGACGAGCACGAGCAGCGCCGCGCGCGTCGCGCGCCGCAGCGCGACGTCGAGCCCGAGGCCGCCTACGAGCGCGAAGGCAAGGACGCTCAGCGCGAGCACGGCGGCGAGGACCAGGCCCGTCGGCACGACGTCGCGGTCACCGCGCGCGGCGACCCAGGCGACGACCAGCCAGACCGCGACGGCCGCCAACAGCGGCCATGCGGTGTCCAGGAGCAGGAGGAAGAAGGCGACCGCTGCCGCCGCGGTCGCGGCGCGCGGGTCGAACCGGCGCCCGACGGCCTCAGGTCCGTCGTCCTCCGAGCCGGCCTGATCGGCCGGCGCTCCATCGGGCCAGCGGGTCAGCGCGCGCCGGTAGATCGCCACCTGCACGGAGCTGGCGAAGGCCGCCCACCCCAGCAGGCTGGCCGCCGTCAGGATCAGCGCCCCGGCCTCTCCGTCGGGCAGGACCGGGAGGTGCCGGAGCACGACGTCGTAGGTTCCGGCGTACGCGTCGAGGCCACCGACGATGACAAAGATGAAGAACGCGGTGGTCGCGGCGTTGTGCAGCAGGCGGATCACCGCGCAGATGAGCACCTGCCGGGCCATGCCTGCGCTGCGCGCGTGCAGCCGGCCGAGCAGCGGAGCGCTTGCCGCCTGCGTCAGCGGTACGCCGGCTCGGGCCGGGCCCATGATCGCGATGGCCTCGAGCATCGCCGCGAAGCTCGCTCCGTAGCCCCTGCGCAGCCCGTGGCGCTCGCCCGCCCTCGCCAGCGCGCTGCCGCCGGCGAGCGCCAGCCAGAAGCCGCCCGCCGGGGCGGCGCGGGACGCGAGGAAGGAGATCGTCGCCACGTGCGCGAGTGGCGCGGCGGTGTCCGTTGCGTTGCGGTCGTGGCCCTGTTCCATAACGATTCCCAGTCGAATGATGGTGGTCATGACACCGCACGCGAGCCGCGGCGAGGTCGAGGCCGTGGTGGAGCGGATCGAGGAGGCCGGCCTGCACGCCAAGGTCATGCCCGGCGAGGTGACGACAGCGATCGGCGCGATTGGCGACCCGGTTGGGGCGCGCGAGCTCGGACTCGAGGTGATGCCGGGCGTCGAGCGCGTCGTGCCGATCACTCCGCCGTTCAAGCTCTCCTCGTCCGAGATCGCGCACCACGCGCCGTCGGCGTTCGAGATCGACGGGCGCGTGGTCGGAGGCGGCGAGACCTTCTGCCTGATCGCCGGCCCCTGCACGGTCGAGTCGCGGGAGCAGACGCTCGCGGTTGCGGACGCGGTCAAGGCGGGAGGCGCGTCGATGATGCGCGGGGGCGCGTTCAAGCCGCGAACCTCTCCCTTCTCCTTCCAGGGGCTCGGGATCGATGCCTTCGAGGTGCTGCGCGAGGCGCGGGAGCGCACCGGCCTGCCGGTCGTCACGGAGCTCACCGACACCGCACATGCGGACGCGCTGGCCGACGCCGTGGACGTCATCCAGGTCGGCGCCCGCAACATGCAGAACTATGCGCTGCTCGAGGTCGTGGGCAAGCTCGGCAAGCCGGTGCTGCTCAAGCGCGGTCTGTCCTCGACCCTGGAGGAGCTGTTGATGGCGGCGGACTACGTGCTCAAGGAGGGGAACGAGCGCGTGATCCTGTGCGAGCGCGGCATCCGCACGTTCGAGACGGCGCTCCGCTTCACCCTCGACCTCGGCGCGGTGCCCTGGCTCAAGCTGCACTCGCACCTGCCCGTGATCGTCGATCCCTCCCACGCCACGGGCGACCGCCGCCTGGTCGAGCCGCTCGCGCGGGCAGCGGCCGCGGTCGGCGCGGACGGGATCATCGTCGAGGTGGCCGACGATCCTGAGGCCGCACGCTGCGACGGCCCCCAGCAGCTCTATGCCGATCGCTTCGCGGATTTCGCCCGGGCTGTCGAGGCGCACGCTGCCCTGGTCGGCAAGCGGCTCGCCTGAACCCTCCCGGCATAATCGCCACGATGGAGTCCACGCGCGCGGCGCGGCTTGGCAACAAGCAGCTGATCCTGGTCGCGTGCATCCTGGGCTCCGCCGTCGCGTTCGTGGACTCGACCGTGGTCAACGTCGCGCTGCCCGCCATCGGGCGCGACCTCGGCGGGGGCCTCGCCGGTCAGCAGTGGGTCGCGAACGGCTACCTGCTCACGCTCGGATCGCTGATCCTGATCGGCGGCTCGCTCGGCGACATCTTCGGCGAGCGGCGCGTCTTCGCCATCGGCGTCGGCGGCTTCGGCGTGACGTCGATCCTCTGCGCGGTCTCACCGTCCATCGAGATCCTCGTCGTCGGCCGGGGGCTCCAGGGCGTTTTCGGCGCCCTGCTCGTGCCGGCCACGCTCGCGATCATCGTCGCCAACTTCCCGCCAAACGAGCGCGGCGCCGCGATCGGCACGTGGACCGCGTGGAGCGGCATCTCCACCGTGGCGGGGCCGCTGATCGGCGGGCAGCTCGTCGATACCGTCTCCTGGCGCTGGATCTTCGCGATCAACGTCCCGATCGTGCTCGCGACGCTCGTGCTGATCGCCGTCGCCGTGCCCGAGAGCGGTCGCCGCAAGGAGGGCATTCGCGTCGACGTGGTGGGCGCCCTGCTGTGCGCGCTTGGCCTGGGCGGCCCCGTGTTCGCGCTGATCGAACAGCCCAACTTCGGCTGGGGCGATCCGATCGTCTTCGTGCCGCTCATCCTCGGCCTCTTGATCTTCGCGGCCTTCATCGCATGGGAGCGCCGGACTCCGATGCCGATGCTGCCGCTCTCGCTGTTCCGCATCCGCAACTTCGCCGCGGGCAACGCCGAGACGTTCGCGATGTACGCGGGGCTCGCCATCCTGTTCTTCTACCTGACGCTGTACCTCCAGCAGGTCGCGGGATACGACGCGCTCCAGGCCGGGC
Source organism: Actinomycetota bacterium (assembly GCA_046729975.1). GTDB lineage: Bacteria > Actinomycetota > Thermoleophilia > Solirubrobacterales > Thermoleophilaceae > JBKPHS01. The sequence goes on along the minus strand of JBKPHS010000170.1, from coordinate 18,932 downwards.
TCGCGACGCTGCCGACGACGGTCGTCCTGTTCGTGCTCTCGCGGCGCTTCGGCGCCCTGGCCGACCGCTACGGCCCGCGCTTCTTCATGGGCGTCGGCCCCCTTGTGGCCGCGCTCGGCCAGCTGCTCATGCTGCGGGTGGATAGCAACCTTGACTACGTCACGGACCTTCTGCCGGCGCTGCTCCTGTTCTCGCTCGGATTGACGATGACGGTGGCGCCGCTGACCGCTGCCGTGCTCGCCGGAGCCAACGAGAGCGACGCGGGAATCGCATCGGGCGTGAACAACGCGATCGCCCGGGTGGCGGGCCTCGTCGGGGTGAGCGTGGTCGGGGTGTTGATCTCGGCGCGCTTCAGCAGCGCCCTGGACAGCGACCTCGCCGACCGCGGCCTTCGCTCGGTCTCGCCCGAGGTGATCCAGCGGGCCAAGGACCAGCCGCTCGGCGGAGTCAGCCTCTCGGGGCTACCGCCGCGTGACCGGGCGGGCGTGTCGGCCGCGATCGACGACGCCTCGACCACGAGCTTCCATCTAGCCATGGGCAGCTCCTCTGTGCTCGTAGCGCTCGGAGGCGTCCTCGGCCTCGTCGGCATCCAGAACCCCCGCCGCACGGTGCGTGCCGAAACATGTCCCGGCGGCTCGCTTGCCGGTGCGCCCAAGGGCGCGGCCGGCTGCCCGGAGGCGAGCGTCCCGGCGCCGGCCACACCGAAGCTCGCAGGCGCCGAGACCTGAAGGCCGAGCGCGAGGCGTACGCTTCCGCAGCCGTGGAAGCCGCCAGTCCCACCTTCCTCCCGCTCCACCGCCAGGCCGAGCTCGTGCGCGCCGGCGAGCTTTCCCCGCGCGAGCTGGTCGAGGCGCACCTCGAGCGGATCGAGCGAGTCGAGCCCGAGCTGAACGCCTTCCGGGTGGTGCTCGCGGAGCGAGCGCTCGCCGAGGCCGATCAGGCCACGGCTCGGGCGCGCGCCGGCGACGAGCGGCCACTCCTCGGAGTGCCCGTGGCGGTCAAGGACAACGTAGACCTCGCCGGCGAGCCGACCACGTACGGGACCGGCGCGTACGGCGGTCCCGCGACCGAGGACTCCGAGCCGGTCAGGCGGCTGCGCGAGGCCGGCGCGATCGTGATCGGCAAGACGCTGCTTCCCGAGCTCGCGCTGTGGCCGTTCACCGAGTCGGCGACCTGGGGCGTGACGCGCAACCCGTGGAACACGGCCTACAGTCCCGGCGGGTCGAGCGGCGGCTCGGCGGCGGCGGTGGCCGCGGGCATGGCGGCCGCCGCGCTCGGGTCGGACGGCGGCGCGTCTGTGCGGGTTCCGGCGGCGTGTTGCAACCTCTTCGGGCTCAAGTCGCAGCGGGGCCGGATCTCGATGCTGCCCGACCGCGAGCACTGGCACGGGCTAACCCAGTTCGGGCCGCTGGCGAGGACGGTGCTCGACGGCGCGATCGTGCACGACGTGCTGACAGGGGGCGGGCAGTCGCTGACCGAGGCCGCGCGCAGGGCGCCCGGGCACCTGCGCATCGCGGTCTCGCGCAAGCCGGCGTGGTGGGCGAGGATCGCGCCGGAGATGCGCGACGCGGCGCACCGCACTGCCGAGCTGCTGCGGACGCTCGGCCATGAGGTTGCCGAGCGCGACCCCGACTATGGCGAGGTCCGGCCGATGATCGTTCCGCGCTATCTCCGCGGCGTCTACGACGACGCACGGCGCATGGCGCATCCCGACCGGCTCGAGCGGCGGACGCGCCGCATGGCCGCGTTCGGCCGTGCCGTGAGCCCCGCGCTGGTGGCGCGGGCGCGCGCGGGCGAGGCGGCGCGCACCCGGCGCATCAACCGGATCTTCGAGGACTTCGACGTGCTGCTGACCCCCTCGACCGCACGCCCGGCGCTCGAGCTGCGCCGCTTCGAGGGGCGCGGCGCGGTGTGGACGTTCAACGGGATCGCCGCCTTCATTCCCTTCACCGCGCAGTGGAACCTCACAGGCCAGCCCGCCGCGTCGGTCCCGGCCGGCTTCACGGACGAGGGACTGCCGCTCGGGGTTCAGCTCGTTGCCCGGCCGAACGACGAGGAGACGATCGTCTCGCTCGCCGCGCAGCTCGAGTCCGAGCGGCCCTGGTCGGAGCGCCCGCCGCCGCTCTGATGTGGGTCCAGCGCGAGATCCGCCTCGAGCCGCGACCGCGGGGTTTCCACCTCGTGACCCGTGAGGTCGAGCAGGCGGTGCCCGAGCTCGCGAACTTCCGCGTGGGCCTTGCCCACATCCACATCCTGCACACCTCGGCGTCGCTCGCGCTCAACGAGAACGCGAGCCGCGACGTGCTGCGTGACTTCGCCTCCTGGTTCGACCATGCCGTGCCCGAGGACGCGCCGTACTGGACGCACACGCTGGAGGGCCCGGACGACATGCCGGCCCACGTCAAGTCCGTGCTCACTGGAAGCGGCCTGACGCTGCCACTCGCCCGCGGCGCCTTCGCGCTCGGCACCTGGCAGGGCATCTACCTCTGCGAGCACCGCCACTCGGGCGGCCCGCGGCGGCTGCTAGCCACGCTCTTCGGCGAGTAGGTCAGCCGGACGCTCTGACGGAGTGCACGGGCGGCAGCCGTGTGGCCGCGGTGAACCACTCGCCGCCGGCGTCGCCCGAGCCGAAGACGTCGCCTGAGGTCGCGCCGAAGTACAGCTCGAGCCCTGATCCCCGGCCCACCGTGTCGAACGCCTGGCGCAGGACGGTCAGGTATGCGTCCTCCTGTGGCAGCCCGTTACCGCGTGCCTGCCAGCTGTTGCCGGCGTCGCGGGTCTCGTACACCCGGACTCGACCCTCCGGGGTGACGCGGTCCTCGTCGGCGCACAGGGGGATCACGTACGCGCTGTCCGGATCGGCCGGGTCGAGGACCATCGGGAAGCCGAAGTCGGACGGCAGTCCGGCGCCGATGTTCGTCCACGTCTCGCCTGCGTCGTCCGAGCGGTACACGCCGCCGTGGAACTGCATGAACATCCGCTCGGGACGACTCTGGGCCCGCTGCAGGCTGTGGACGCACAGGTCGAGGGTCTCCTCGGGGGCATCGTCCGGGAGATAGCGCGGGACGAGGCCGCGGTTGCCGTGTCGCCAGGTCTCGCCGGCGTTCTCCGTCAACCACACCCCGACCGCGGAGATGCCCAGGGCGAGCCGGCTCGCGTCGCCGGGCCAGGGCACGATGGAGTGCAGGCACAGGCCCCCGCCGCCCGGCATCCAGTTCGGCCGGGTCGGATGCTCCCAGAGCGTGCGGTTCAGCTCCCACGTGGTACCGCCGTCGCTGCTCTCGAACAGCACGCCGGGATCGCCACCGGCGTACAGAGAGCCCTCGGCCTCCCCGGGCACGATCACCCAGATGCGCTCCAGCTTCGCATCGCCGCCCTCCGGCAGCTCCACTCCCTGCGCCTGCTCCCACTCCCCCGAGTCGTCGGAGAACCAGATCTTCGGGCCGTAGTGCGGGGAGGTCACGGAGGCGAGCGCGCGGCCGCTGCGCCGATCGCGGAACGCGTACTCGACGGGGACGCCCGGGAAAGCCCTCGTGCCGGCGTCGAACGTCGTGCCCGGCTCCCCCTCGAGCGCGAACAGGCCCTTCTTGGTTCCGATCAGAAGCTCCGTCATCTCGGGTCAGCCTCCCGAAATCGCGGGCAGGACGTCGACGCAGTCGTCCGCGGCAACCGGGGTGTCCCCATCGCAGTGGTCCCCGTTGACGAACACCGCGATGTGCTGGCGGACGACCCCCCGCTCGTCGAGGATCCAGCCACGGACGCCGGGGTGCAGCCTCTGGAGCTCGTACAGGAGCTCTGCCACCGTGCGTCCATGGACCCGATGCTCCGCGCAATCGTCGGCGAGCGTCTTCAGTGTGCCGCGCAGCCTGACCACAGGCATGAAGCGCAATCCTACGAGTCGAGTGTGGGCTTGCATCGGCTCCCACGGGATGCGAACATGTGTTCGTGCGCTGGGACAACCTGACCGTCGCCGACGAGGAGAGCCGCCGCCTCCCCGGCTACCGCGATCCGGCGGTCGTGCGCACCTTCGACGCCCCCGAGGCCCTCGACACCCGTTTCTACGAAGTGCGCGCCAAGTCGGTGCTCAACCGGGTGCCGGAGGCATCCCGCATGCCGTTCCGCTGGACGATCAACCCGTATCGAGGATGCAGTCATGCCTGTAGCTACTGCCTAGGTGGGGAAACGCCGGTTCTAATGGGTGACGGTCGAGCGAAGCGGCTGGCCGATGTGCGAGCTGGCGACTACATCTACGGCACGGTCCGGCGGGGGAGTTACCGGCGCTACTGGGTGACACAGGTCCTGGCCCACTGGTCCTCGATCAAGCCGGCCTATCGCATCACGCTGGAAGACGGAACGGAGCTCGTCGCCAGCGGCGATCACCGCTTCCTGACCGACAGAGGCTGGAAGCACGTGACCGACACCGGACGGTGCCCCCAACGGGCGCATCTGACCCTCAACAACAAGTTGATCGGCACCGGGCATTTCGCCGAACAGCCTGAGGACTGGCCGGACTACCGGCGCGGCTACCTCTGTGGCGTGATCCGCGGCGAGGGCCACCTGAGCTCCTCCCTCTATGAGAGCCCCGGTGGACGTCGTCAGCAGTTGCACCGCTTCCGCTTGGCGCTCACGGACCTCGATGCGCTGCGTAGAGCGAAGCAGTATCTCGAGGAGGAGCGGAACGTCATCACGCAGGAGTTCGCCTTTCCGACGATGGGGAGGCGCTCCATGAGGGCGATCAGGACGAGCACCGGCGACAACGTCGCCGCCATCAAGGAACTAGTCCAGTGGCCACGCAGTCCGCGTCCGGAATGGTGCAAGGGGTTCCTCGCCGGGATCTTCGACGCGGAGGGCAGCTTCAGCGGATGCCTTCGGATCGGGAACACCGATCCCGAGATCATCGACTGGATCGCCTCGTCGCTGCGGTGCCTCGGCTTTCAGTTCGTGATCGAGGATCGCCACCTCCCCAACGGCATGAGGAACGTACGGCTGCTCGGCGGCCTGCGCCAGGTGCTGCGGTTCTTCCACACGGTGAACCCCGCGATCAATCGCAAGCGCTCGATCGAGGGGATCGCTCTCAAAAGCCCGGCCCGCCTGCGTGTCGAGTCCATCGAGCCGCTCGGTCGTGGCTATCGCCTCTACGACATCACCACCGGCACCGGTGACTTCATCGCCAACGGCGTGGTCAGCCACAACTGCTTCGCTCGCCCCACCCACAAGTACCTCGACTTCGACGCCGGGCGCGACTTCGAGCGGGAGATCGTCGTGAAGGTGAATGCTCCGGAGGTCGCGCGCGCCGAGCTGTCGCGTCCCTCGTGGAAGCGGGAGCACGTCGCGATGGGAACCAACACGGATCCCTATCAGTGGGTCGAGGGGCGCTACAAGCTGATGCCCGGCATCTGGGAAGCGATGCGGGACACGGGCACGTCGTGCTCGATCCTGACCAAGTCGCCGCTGGTGCTGCGCGACAAGGAGCTGCTCCTCGAGGTCGCGGAGCGAGCCCCGGTCAGCGCGAACCTCTCGGTGCCGACGCTCGACGAGAAGGCCTGGCGCGCCACCGAGCCGCACACGCCCAACCCACGCGCGCGGCTCGAGGCGGTCGCCGAGCTCAACCGCGCCGGCATCCCGACCGGCATCCTGATCGCGCCGCTGATGCCAGGTATCAACGACGCGCCCGGGCAGGTCGAGCGCATCCTCGAGCTCGCCTCTGAGGCGGGGGCGGTCAACATCGGCGGGATCGCCCTCCACCTTCGCGGAGAGGTGCGTGACATCTTCTTCGACTGGCTGCGGACCCACCGGCCCGACCTGGTGCCGCGCTACGAACGCATCTACAGCCGCGGAGCGTACGCCGCGCCCGCCGAGCGGCGGCGGCTGCAGGACCTCGTGCACGGCGCCGGCGGCCGCCCCGAGCGCCACATCCCGCCGCCGAAGCGGCCAGACGAACCCATTCACGACGCGGAGGATCCACCGGTCCAGCCCGCGCTGTTCTGAACGCTGACGCAGGGCAGCCTGCCCGTGTCGCGTTCAGGCTACGGTCCGGAGGTATGGCACGCACCCGCCGATCGACCCGCGACAGGCTGCGACCGCGGCTCGAGCGCCAGCTGGCGCACACCGCCGCTTTGCGCCGGCAAGCGACGGAGCGGGCGCGCAGGGCGAGGCTCGAGCTGCTGGTGCTCCTACCGCTGGTGACGATCGTCGTCCTCGCCTACTACTACCGCCGCGAGGTGTTCGGGGTCGACGCGCCGGTGCGGGTCGTGACCGTCGTGGCGCTCGTCATCCTCGGCTGGGAGCTGGCGCGCGCGGTCGGCCGGGCCATGGCGCCAAGCCTGCTCGGGCGGCTCGATCCGGGCACCGCCGCGGTGGTCTCGTTCCTCGTCCGGCTGATCACGCTGGCGGCGGCGCTGGCGATCGCGCTGCGGATCGCGGGGCTGCGGCCGGACACGCTCGCCGTCGGCGGCGTGCTGACCGCGGTCATCCTCGGACTCGCGGCCCAGCAGACGCTCGGCAACCTGATCGCGGGGACCGTCCTCCTGAGCGCTCGCCCGTTCCGGATCGGCGAACGGGTCAGGCTTCAGGCGGGCGGACTGGCCGGCGACCTCGAGGGCGTGGTCACGTCCCTCGGGCTGCTCTACACGACGTTCTCGCGCGGCAGCGACCTGATGCTCGTCCCGAACAGCATCGTGCTGAACGCGGCCGTGCTCCCGCTGCGCGAGCCGGCGCCCGTGGACCTGCGAGCCAGGCTGCGCCCCGGGATCAAGCCGAGCGAGGTGCAGGCGCTGCTCGACGAGCAGGTCAAGACGCCGACTCGCTCTGAGCCGCACATCGCGCTCGAGGAGGTCGACGCGGACGAGGTGGTCGTGCGGATCACCGCAACGCCCGAGTTCCACAGCGACGGCCCCTACCTGGCCGACGAGATCCTGGCCGTCGTGAGCCTGGTCACGAGCGGCCGCCGCGTGGACGCCGACTAGATGCCCGGTAACGCACACCTCGGGCACGACCACGGTCCCGCTCGCGGCGGCAACCGGCGCCGGATGTCCGCCGCGCTCGCGATCAACCTCGTCCTCCTCGCCGCCGGCGTGGCCGGCTGGCTGCTGTTCGATTCGGTCGCGCTGCTCGCCGACGCGGCTCACGTGCTCTCCGACGTCGGGGCCATCGCCATCGGGCTCTTCGCCGCGAGCGTCGCCACCCGTCCAGCCGCCGGCAGCCGCACCTTCGGCTTCTACCGCACGGAGATCCTCGCGGCACTCGTCAACGGCGTGCTGCTCGTCGGTGTGGCCGTCCTCGTGTTCGCCGAGGCGATCGGGCGCCTCTCCGATCCGCCGGAGGTCGAGGGTCTCGGCGTTCTGCTCGTGGGCGCCCTGGGTCTGGCCGGCAATGCGGCCGCGACTCTCATGCTCGCTGGCGGCGACCGGCGCGATCTGAACCTCGAGGGCGTGCTGCGGCACTCCGCGGCCGACGCGCTCGGGTCCCTGGGGGTCATCGCGGCGGGAGCGGTCGTGCTTGCGACGGGTTGGGAGCAGGCCGACCCCGTGGCGGGCATCCTGATCGGCGTCCTCGTCCTCGCGGGCTCGTGGCGGCTGATCAGGGACCCCGTGAACGTCCTGATGGAGGCAGCCCCGGCGGGCATCGACGTGCAGGTGGTCGGCCGGGCGATGGCCGGCGTGCGCGGCGTTCGCGAGGTCCACGACCTGCACATCTGGACCGTCACGTCCGGCTTCCCGGCGCTCGCGGCCCACATCCTGAGCGATCCGAGCGAGGACGTCGACGAGGTCCGGAGGCGTGTCGAGGCGCTGCTCGCCGAGCGCTTCGGCATAGAGCACACGACCCTGCAGATGATGGTTGAGCACCTGCTCACGATCGAGGACGGCCGCGAGCGCGCCGAGCCGCACTAGGATGGCCCGCCGCATGCGGGTCTGGGTCGACTACACCAACACCGCGCACGTGATCGTCCTGCGGCCCCTCGTCGAGCTGCTCGAGCGAGGAGGCCACGAGGTGACGCTCACCGCCCGGCCGCTCTCCCACACACTCGAGCTGCTCGATCAGTGGGGGCGCCCCTACGTGGTGCTCGGAGGCCACGGCGGCGCCTCCCGGATCGGAAAGGCGCGCGCTGCGGTGGATCGCGTCGCGGCGATGCTCAGGTTCGGACGGAAGCGCCGCTTCGACTGCGCGCTCGCGCACGGCTCCACCGACCTTCCGGCCGCGTGCCGTCTGCTCCGCGTGCCGAACACGACCATGTTCGACTACGAGTGGGCGAACCTCCAACACCACGTGAACTGCCGGCTCGCGTCGCGGGTCCTGGTACCGGACGCCATCCCGCCCGAGCGGCTCGCGCGTTTCGGCGCCAAGGGACCGAAGCTCGTGCGCTACCCCGGGCTGAAGGAGGAGTACTACCTCTCCGACTTCGAGCCCGACCCAGCCGTGCTTTCCGAGCTCGGGCTCGACCGCGAACGGCTGCTCTGCGTCGTGAGGACCGCGCCCTCCTACGCCCTCTACCTGGGCGGGTCGGAGAACGCGCTGCTGCCACGCGTCCTGAAGCGGCTGTCGGCTAGCTCCGACGCCCAGACCGTGGTGCTCGCGCGAACCCCCGAGCAGCGAGCGGCGATCACCGGCTTCGGGCTCGACCGCGTGGTCGTCCCGGAGCGCACGGTCGACGCTCGCAGCCTCGTGGCGTTCGCAGACGCGCTCGTGTCCGCCGGCGGGACGATGAACCGGGAGGCAGCCGTGCTCGGCACGCCGGTCTGGTCCATCTTTGAGGGCCGACTCGGAGCGGTGGACGAGATGCTGGTCAGACAGGGCAGGCTCAAGATGCTCGGCGACCCGGAGCAGCTCACGCCGACCAGAAACGCCGGCGCGGCGGTTGCGCGCGTGCGTCGGGACCCTGCGGAGCTCCTGCGGCTGGCGCTGCCGTGGGTCAGCGGAGCCCGGAGGTGAGCGCCCGCTCGAGCGCCTCCTCCTGCTCCTCGCGCTTCTCGACTCGGATCGACTCCTCCGGCGCCACCTCGCGCGCGAAGCGCCCGAGGCCGAGCGCCTTCAGATGCCGCGCCTTGAGGATCTCGAGCGTGTAGACCATCCATAGCGAGGCCGCCAGCAGCGCGAGCCCGGTGGCGCCTACTATCAGCGAGTTGCTCAGGTCCCACACGCCGCGCGGTCGCGGCGGAACGAAGCGCAGGAGCACCGCCCCCGCGGCGAGCAGGCCCGCCCACAGATGCAGGTAGGCCGCGGTGCGCCGCTGTGAGAAGCCGATCCTCATGAAGCGGTGGTAGAAGTGGTTGTGGTCGGCCCCCCAGGGAGGGCGCCGGTACTTGAGCCGCTTCAGCACCACGAACGACGTGTCGAGTATCGGCACGGCGAGCACGAGCATCGGGGCGAGCAGCGTGATGGTGGCGGCCGTCTTGAGGATTCCCTGGACCGCCATTGCTGCGAGCAGGAACCCGAGCGCGAGCGCACCCGAGTCGCCCATGAAGATCTTGGCGGGGTGGTAGTTGTGACGTAGGAACGCCAGCGTCGCGCCGCACACGATCGCGGCGAGCGCGGCCGCGTCGGTGCGGCCGTAGGAGGCGGCGAGCAACGCCATGGACGCTGCAGCGATCGCCACGATCCCGGCCGCGAGCGAGTCCATCCCGTCGATGAGGTTCACGAGGTTCGCGAGGAACGCGATCCACAGGATCGTGAGCGGGTACGCGAGCCAGCCGATGTCGTGGTTGCCGAACAGCGGCAGCGTGATGTGATCAAACGTCAAGTCGTAGCCGACGACGGGCACCAGTGCGATCACCATCACCGCGAGGAGCTTCACGCTCGGCCGCAGCCCCCAGATGTCGTCGATCAGCCCGACCGCGGCGACCCCTGCTGTACCGGCGAGAATCCCGAAGTACGGCCGGTCGGCGCCGATGAAGACGAGCGCGGGGACAAGGATCCCGGCGACTATCGCAAGGCCGCCGATGCGCGGCACGGGCGCCGTGTGAACGCGCGGGCGATCGCCGCCCTGGTCCACTCCGCCGATGCGCGGCGCCAATCGCGCCACCGCTGGAGTGAGCACCAGGACCATGCCCGCAGCCAGGAGGAAACCCCATACCACGCCGCCCTCCTCGAACAGGGCGCGCACGGAGTCCGTGAAGGACATGCAGCGCTTTTATAGCAGGGGCGACGGCCAGACCCGCTGCTAGCATCGGCGCGCCGTGGGCAAGCTTCTGTCAACAGCGGCCGACTTCGCGGAGCGGGTCGAGAGCCGTGAGGCGAGGCTCGGGATCATCGGTCTCGGCTACGCGGGCCTGCCGCTCGCGATCGGGTTCGCAGAGGCCGGCTTCGACGTCACGGGCATCGATCTCAGCGAGTCCCGCGTGGAGGCGATCCAGCGCCGCGACTCGTATCTCGTCGACGTTCCCGCCGCGCGCTACGAGGGGCTCGACGGGCACCTCGAGGCCACGACGGACTACGCCGCGGTCCGCGATCTCGACGCGATCACGGTCTGCGTCCCGACGCCTCTCTCCAAGACCCGCACCCCCGACATCTCGTACATCGTGGCGGCGGCCGAGTCGCTCGCGGCGAACCTTCGTCCGGGTCAGCTCGTGGTGCTCCAGTCGACGACCTACCCCGGGACCACCGAGGAGATAGTGCTTCCGATCCTGGAGCGCAGCGGCGGGAGGGCAGGCCGGGACTTCTTCCTCGGCTACGCGCCGGAACGGGTCGACCCCGGCAACGGCAGCTTCACGCTCCGCAACACGCCCAAGCTCGTGGCCGGCGTCACGCCCGAGTGCGTCGCGCGGACCGAGCTTCTGTACCGGCAGATCGTCGACTCGGTGATCCCCGTGTCGAGTCCGATGGTGGCCGAGACCGCGAAGCTGCACGAGAACACCTTCCGGGCGGTCAACATCGCCCTGGCGAACGAGCTCGCCCTGATGTGCGACCGGCTCGGGATCTCCGTCTGGGAGGTCATCGAGGCGGCGTCGACAAAGCCGTTCAGCTTCCTGCCCCACTATCCCGGGCCGGGGCTCGGCGGCGACTGCATACCCATCGTCCCCCACTTCCTCGCCTGGCGCTTGCGCGAGTACGGCTACTCGGCGCAGCTGATCGACGCGGCGCACGAGATCAACGCCCAGATGCCGGTCTACGTCGTCCAGAAGATCTCCGACGCGCTCAATCAGGCCGGGCTGCCGATCAAGGGCTCGCGGCTTCTCTTGCTGGGCATGGCCTACAAGGCCGACGTCCACGACACGCGCGAGTCGCCGAGCCTGGAGGTGATGCGCCAGCTGCTGGTGCGCGGCGGCCTCGTGGAGTACTGCGACCCGTGGGTCGAGGAGATCGAGCTCGACGGCGCGCTCCACCCGAGCGTCCCGTATGACATCGAACGCGTCGCGACGAGCGACTGCCTGGTCGTGCTCACGCCACACCGCCAGTTCCTCGAGCGGCCGCTCTGGGACCAGGCCAAGCTCATCGTCGACACGCGCAACGTCGTACCGGCCGGTCCGAGCGTCATCTCTATCTGAGTTGCCGCCGCTCCTAATCCTCGGAGCCGGCTATGTCGGCGCGGCGCTGGCTGAGCTCGCGCTCGAGCGAGACGAGAGCGTCGTCCTCGCCGACAACTGGTACGCGACCGAGCGCGAGCAGCTGGCCGACCTCGAGGCTCGCGGCGCGCGCGTCGAGACCGCCGACGTCCGCAGCCGCGATGACCTCGATCGCCTGCTCGCGGAGCGCCCGTCGCGGGTGTACCTGCTCGCGGCCCAGGCGAGCAGGCCGCTATCGGAGCGGGACCCCGACTACACGGAGGAGACGAACCTCACAGGCCCGCGGCGAGTCGCCGAGGCGGTCGGCGCGGCCGGCGGCCCGGCCGTCGTTTACGCGAGCTCCATGAACGTTTACGGCGCAGGGTTGAGCGGCAGCGTCGGAAGCGACCGTCCCTACGGTCGCCAGGGCGACCTGGCTCACCTGTCGAAGATCTACGCGGAGCTTTGCCTCGAGATGTATGCGCGCCGGGAGGGGTTCGATCTGGCCTTGCTACGACTTGGGATCGTGTACGGACCGAGTCCCGTGGAGCATTCACGGTCCGAGTCGCAGACCGTCGTCGACAAGTTCCGCCGGCTCGCCCGAGACGGCGAGCCGCTGCCGGTCGACGACGGCGGCCGCGCCACGATTGGCGTGGTGCACGTCGATGACGTCGCGCGGATCATGCTGTCGGCACCGTGGCAGGGCGGGATCGCCGCTGCCAACGTCGCGGCCGAGAGCGTCACCGTCGCCGACGTCGCGGCGCTCGCCCGCGGCGAGGATCCGAACGGCGGCGCGCAGTGGGAGCCCGAGTCCCCCTTCGACTACGGCCACCACCTGGCCGACTACCTGGCGTGAGGTTCCTGGTCACGGGCGCGACCGGGTTCCTCGGCTGGCGCTCCTCGGTGGTGCTCTCCGACCGCGGCCACGAGGTCATCGCGCTCGCGCGCCCGGGCCACGTCACACGCGCCGCGTCAGCGGAGCTGCCCGTGGTGAGCATGGACGCGGGCGATCCTGACGCTCGCGATCTCGTCGCGGGCTGCGACGCCGTCCTGCACTTCGCCGGGGTACCGGACCCGGCACGTGCGCGTCGCGACCCCGCGCGGGCGGTGCGCGAGAACGCCGGCACGACCCTGAATCTGCTCGAGGGCTGCGACACCCACGGTGCCGGCCTCGTGTACCCCTCGACGGTGCGAGCAGCGCGCCGGCCGCCGCCGGACCCGTACGCGATGTCCAAGCGACTCGGCGAGGAGTGCTGCCGTGCCCACTCCGCCGACGCGGCCGTCGTACGGCTGCCGTCCATCTTCGGGCCCGGCCAGGTTGCCTGGGAGGGGGCGACCGGGGCGATCGCGGCCTTCGCCGCGCGCGCGATCGAGGGAAAGCCGCTGGTGATTCCAGGCAACCCCCGGCGGACGCGTGACTTCGTGTACGTGGACGACTTCGTGGTCGCGCTCGAGCAGCTCGTCGCGGAGCGGCGGTTCGGCCAGACCTACGAGCTGGCGACTGGCACGTCGACCCCCCTGATCGAGGCGGCCGAGCTCGTGCGTGCCGCCGCGGGGTCGGAGTCCGAGATCGAGACTCCCGGCGGCTCGCTCGCGGCGGGTGAGGACGAGAGCTATGAGACCGGCGAGTTGCCTGCCGGAATAGGGTTTGAGGCCCGCCCGCTGAAACAGGGCGTGGAGGAATATGTCGACTGGCTCCGCCGCCATCCCGCTGCTCAAGGCCGCGCCCGAGCCTGACCAGCTCGCCGACCGCCTCGAGGACGGCCCTTGGGGTGGGCTCGAGGTCTGCCTCGGGCCGCGGCACGTCGAGGACGTCGCCGCCCTCGAGCGCGCGGTGGCCGCGACCCGCGACGCGCTCGAGGGAAGAGCACTTGCCGTGACCGCCGAAGCGCCCGTCGCCTGGCCGAGCGGCGCCTTCGTGCGCGTCGACCGCCTCGATGCCGAGGCGAGAACCGGCATCGAGCGGAGCGCCGAGTTCGCCGCCGCGATCGGCTCGCCCGTCCTGACGATCCACCTCTTCATTCCGATGGATCCCGACGAGTTCCGGCGCGGAGTCGCGCTGGACGAAGAGGAGATCGAGCGCTTCCTGTCCTTCTACGCCGAGGCCTGCACCAACCGCGGCGTCACTCCGCTGATCGAGAACGTGCCGCCGGTGCTCCGTATGCGCACGGGAGGCGTCTACGTATCGCCGATCGGCGGGCACTGGGGTGACCTGCTCGCCTGGCGCGAGCGGGTGGGCCGGCTCGGCTTCACGATCGACACCTCGCACGCGGCTCTGTTCCGCTCCTTCGCCGCCGCCTACCCGACGATGTTCGGCCTCGCGTCCGGCGACGAGCTGGAGCTCGCGCGCTACGTGGAGGAGCTGGGGCCCGCTGCCGAGGTGGCGCACGTCTCCGACGCCCACGGCCTGCTCGGTGAGGGGCTGCCCTACGGCAGCGGAGAGCTCGAGCTCGACCCGATCGTCCGGCGGCTCGGGACGCTCGTGCCGTTCATAGTCGCTGAGATCAACGAGCCGGAGCCGGCGCGCTCGCTAGACATGAAGGCGGGCTACCGGGCGATCGAGCGCGCTCTCGCCACGGCCGCCTCGCAGCGCCTGCCGCTTCCACCTCGCCGGCTTCCGGCCGACGACTTCGACTGGACGCGGGTCCTGGGACACCCCGACCCGGTGCCCTCGGTGCTCGCACTCCAGGAGCGCTTCGGCGGGCGGCGGGTTGCCGTGACGGGCGGCGGTGGCTCGATAGCTCGGGCGCTGACCACGCTCATTGCCGGCTTTCGGCCCGAGCGCATCACGGTGCTCGACGCGCACGAGGCCTCGCTTACGGCCGACCGGCGCGGCCGCGACCCGCAGTCGCTCGGTGCCTTCGAGCACGTGCTGTGCGACATCCGGGACGCCGAGCGGCTGACCGCGGAGCTGGACCGCGCCCGTCCCGACATCGTCTTCCACCTTGCCGCCTACAAGCACGTCGACTGGGCCGAGGTGTTCCCGACCGAGTTCGTCGACACGAACCTCCAGGGCAGCTGGAATCTGTTGCGCGCCGCGGACTCGGCCAGCGTCGAAACGGTGGTGGTCGCGTCGACCGACAAGGCCGCGCTCGCGGCGAGCTTCTATGGACGCACGAAGCGCTTCATGGAGCAGCTGACCGCGTACGCGGCACGCCAGAGCGGCGCCCACCGAATCGCCGTCCGGTTCGTCAACGTGCTCGGCAGCGGCGGCAGCGCGTCCGAGCTGTTCCTGCGCCAAGCGCGAGCGGGCGTGCCGCTCACGGTCACCGATACCGGCATGGTTCGCTACTGGATCACGATGGCGAACGCGGCCGTGCTGGCCGCACACGGCGCGCTGATCGCGGACCGGCACCGGCTCGCCGGCCCGGCGGAGCCGGTAACGATGACCGTCGGCGAGCTGGCCGAGGGGATCTGGCGTGAGTCCGGCCGCGAGGGCGGACCGGACCTCGAGCTCACCGGGATCCGGCGCGGAGAGACCCTGTCCGAGGTCTTGGTCGGCCCGAGCGAGGAGCTCGGCGAGGAGCTTCACCAGGGGATCGCACCGATCCTCGGCGATGTTCCCGTCGCGAGCGCGGCCTGGGTCGCCGAGCGGTTGCCGCAGGGCGAGACTCGGGCCGAAGGACGAGCGATCTGGCTCGAGGTCATGCAGCGCCCCGCCCTCCTCACGGGGCCGCTGCGCGAGAAGCCGACGAGCACGCCGTAGGCTCCGCGGCGTCCTCGGCCGGCTCGCGGTGCAGCGCGACGCCCGCGACCACCAGCCCCACGCCTGCCACCTCGATCCACGATGGCACCTGCGCCAGCACGACGATGCCGATGATCGTCGCCGTGGCCGGGAGCAGCGACACCATCAGCGCGTACGTCGCGCGCGCGAGCCGCGCCATGGCCAGCTGGTCGGACACGTAGGGGATCACCGAGGAGGCGACGCCGACGCCTATGCCGGCGGCGAGCGCCAGCGGGTCGACGAGCGCCGGCGCGGCCTCGAGCCCGGCGATCGGCGTGACCGCCACGGCGGCTATCAGCATCGACGCCGCCAACCCGTCGATGCCGCCCGCCTGACCGCGCTGCGCCACCCGGTGGCCGAGAACGATGTAGAGCGCGAACAGCACCGCGTTGGCGAAGGCGAACGCCACGCCGAGCGGCTCGCCCGAGAGCTGCACGTCGGTCAGGAGGTAGACGCCCGGCACGGCGAGCAGCAGCGCGAGCGTGTTGCGAACGGTGCGCGCGCCAACGGCCGCCAGCGCAATGACCGGCAGGAACTCGATCGCCGCCACCGTCCCGAGCGGCAGGCGGTCGATGGAGACGTAGAAGCAGCAGTTCATCAGCGCGAGCACAACGCCCCACTCGACTAGCGTGCGCCGGGCCTCGCGATCGAGCCGGCGGTACGCGCGCCAGGGGCGCCGCCAGAGCGCGAAGATCGCGGCGGCCGAGGCGATCCGCAGCCACGCCACCCCGAGCACGTCCACGCGCGCGAACAGCAGCACCGCGAACGCCGGCCCGAGGTAGTGGAAGACCGCGCTGACTACGAAGTAGAGATGCGGCGGCGCCTTCGCGGCGGCCTCGGCGACCGTCGTACGAGGCCCGCCTCGCGCCGTGGCTGAACCGATCATCCGGACAAGGATCGCTGCCGCCGTGCCACAATTGAATGGCAGATCGAAGGGATTACTCGGTTGCCGGCTTCAGAACGAAAGCGAAACAGGCGAAACGCCGAAGTCGTTCCCTTGGACGAGGTGAACCGCCTGCTGCTGGACGAGCTTCAGCGCGACGCGCGCCTGAGCGTCGCCGAGCTGGGCCGGCGCGTCGGGCTGTCCGGCCCCGCGGTCGCCGAGCGGCTGCAGCGGCTGGAGGACGGCGGGGTGATCATGGGCTACCGGGCCGAGATCGATCCCCGCATGGTCGGGCTCACCCTGAGCGTGGTCCTGCGGATCCGGCCGGCCCGACGCGAGCTCGGGAAGGTCGCCGAGCTTGCGCGCGACACGCGCGAGATCGTCGAATGCCAGCGGATCACGGGAGAGGACTGCTACTTCATGAAGCTCCACGTGCGCGACGTGGAGCACCTAGAGGAGGTCATCGACCGCTTCGCGATCTACGGTCAGACGACGACCTCGATCGTGCAGTCCGCGCCCGTGAAGGGCCGGGGCATCGCGCTGGACGCCGGCGACTAGCGGCGAATCAAGCCTGCGGCGGGCTCCTCAGCCAGGGCGCCGTCACGGCCGCTGAAGAACTGCACCAGCAGCGGAGCGAGAACCTTCGGCTTCACCCTGTGCGTCTGGCCGTCGAGGATGTGGTGGTGTGAGTTGGGGATGCCGTTCGCAAGTGCGTGCATGCCGTGGTGGAGCCAAGCCGGGCTCTTGCCCCCGACCACGACGAGCGTGGGCATGGTGACGCCGGTCCACCGCTCGGCCGGCAATGGCTTACCCGCTTGGTTGCCGACCATGATCGTCATGTCGTACGGGATGGTGTGCGCCACCGCCTCGAGCTTCGACCACGCGGGCATGAACCGCATCAGCGCGATGACGATCCGCGGAGCCCCGACCTGGCGCAGGAAGAGCCGGACCGCGTCGCCACGGTGACCAGCCGCGAGGGTCGAGTCGAGCTGAGCCACGATGTCGTCGGGAACCGGAGGACGGCTGTCGTCGACGATGAACGGCGCCTCGTAGAGCGCGAGCTTCGTGATCGCGGAGCCGCGTGCCGCCGCCTCGAGGGCGAGCGCCGCGCCGGAGGAGATCCCGTAAACGTAGGCCGAGCCGCCGGCCTCGTCGATGAGGGCTTCGAGGTCCTCGACCTCGCGCTCGACGGCGTACGGCGGGGTGTCACCGCTGTCGCCTCGGCCTCGCCGGTCGTACGTGAAAACGGTGAAGTGCTCCGCCAGCAGCTCAGCCAGTTGCGGCTGCCCGAACGACCGGTGCATGAACGCGCCGTCCACCAGGATGAGCGGCGGCCCCTCACCAGACCTGTCGAACGCGATGGTCGTGCCGTCGTTCGAATCAACCGTGTTCATGGCAGCCTCGTTCTCTGTTGGGTCGCTGTGTCTGTCATCAGTAGAGACCGGCTGGGGCGCCGGAACTGATCGGTTCCGCGAATCGCCAGATGGCCGGATACTTGGGGACCGATGTCTGAGGCCAATGTGGAGCTCGTGCGGACGATCTACGATCGCTTCCGCGCTCGGGACACCGACGGCGCGCTCGCACTTCACGATCCCGAGATCGAGGTCCATGACCGGCCGGAGAGCCCCGACCCCCAGGTGTACCGGGGTCACGAGGGCGTCCTGAGCTCGCTACGCGTAAGCCAGGCGGCCTTCAAGGAGCTCGACGTGGTCCCGGAGGAGTTCCTCGACGCCGGCGACCGGGTGATCGTCGTGATCCGATTTCAGGGGAAGGGCCGAGAGAGCGGCGTGCCAATCGACGAGCAGCTGGCCCACGTCTGGACCATCCGTGACGGCAAGGCGGTTCGCATGGAGGTGCACTCCGGACGCGACGAGGCTCTCCGCGCAGCCGGCGCCTAGCTCGCCCGGGCGAATCAGGGCTCCGGCGGCTCGCGCAGCTGCTCCGCGGAGGTGAAGAAGCCGCGGTAGGCGAGGCTCGTGGCGATTACGGCCGCGATCGCGACGCTCCCGAGCAGCACCCAGAGCAGAATCGCCTGGAGCCGCACCGCGTCGATCGGCTCGGCGCCGGCGAGCAGCATGCCGACCATCGTGCCCGGGAAGAAGACCACGCCGGTCGTCTTGGTCGAGTCGATCAGCGGGATCATCCCCGAGCGCAGGCTGCGGGTCACGAGGTCGGCCGAAGCCTGGCGGGCGGTCGCGCCAAGTGCCAGCGTCGCCTCGATCAGGCGGGCGGAGGAGCGCACCTCGTCGCCGAGGCGGTCGAGGGCGACGGCCGCTGCGGTCATGGAGTTGCCGATCACCATCCCGCCCACGGGAACGAGGTAGCGCGGCGTGGAGGGAAACACGCCCAGCAGCAGCACGAGCCCCAGCGTCACCGCGGCCGCGGCGGAGAGGGCGATCGCTATCGGCATGGTGGCGCCGGGCACGTTCCTTGCCCGGCCCCGCGCCGTGATCGTGCCGAAGCCGACCATCACGGCGAGCAGCCCGAGCACCAGCCAGAGGCTGTCGGAGTCGAAGATCGCTTGGATGACATATCCGATCGCCGTGAGCTGCAGGAAGGACCGCAGGACCGCGATTCCGAGGTCCTGCTCGAGGTCGGCGCGGCGCCAGAGCGACACCGCGGCCGCGACCGCGACTAGTGCGAGGCTCGCCGCGACCTCGCCGAGCGTCACGTCGATCGAGCTCCTCACGACGCCGCCACCCGGCCGTCGTGGATCTCGATCGTGCGGCGCGCGAGGCGTCCGGCCTGCCCGCGGTCGTGGGTGACGAGGACGGTCGAGACGTCGAGCCCGTCCTCGAGCTCGCGCAGGGTCCGCTCCACCCCCGCGACCGCTGCCTCGTCGAGCGAC
>JBKPHS010000169.1:0-2051 GCA_046729975.1 Actinomycetota bacterium | reverse complement strand
CGCCACAGCACCGTGTCCTCGATCTGCCGCGCCACCGCGAAGTCCTTGTCGGTGATGCCGCCGGCGGCGTGGTTCATCAGCTTGACCCACAGCTTGCCCCACGTCACCGAGAGGTCGGCGTGGTGGTAGGCCGCCTCGCAGACGAAGCCGACGGCGTTGACGACCATGAGCGTCGTCGGCCAGCCGTCGGTGTTGTACTTGCGGCGGATCCAGTCGCCCTCGAGGTACCAGTCGTCGAGTCCGTGCTCCTTGAGCTTGGCCTCGACCTCGTCGGGCCCGTACGTCTTGGGCTTTGCGCTTGCCTCCATGGTGGCCTCCTTCGCTTGACTACAGCACTACATCACCACGCCGCCGTTGACGTTGATCGCCTGTCCGGTGACGAACGCCGCTTCGGGCGAGGCGAGGTAGAGCGCCGCACCCGCCACGTCCTGCGGTCGGCCCCAGCGGCCCAGCGGCGTACTGTCCGCGACCGCGCGGCGGAACTCGGCGTCGGCCTTCTCGCCGAAGGCGGTCTCGATCCAGCCCGGGCACAGGACGTTGACGCGCACCTCGGGGGCCAGGGCGCGCGCCAGGCTCAAGCTGTACGCCAGCACGCCGCCCTTGACGGCCGAGAACAGCTGCGGGTTCTCGCCGGCCATGCCGGTCGCCACGTGGTCCCAGCTCATGTTGACGATCGCGCCGCCGCCCTGGTCACGCATGACATCGCCGATCGCGTACGAGCACGCGATCGTGCCCTTGAGGTCGACCGCGAGCAGGAGGTCGAGCTTGCGCTCCCATTCCCACTCGGCCGCCTCGCCGGTGAGCACGTCGGCGCCTGCGTTGTTGACCCAGACGTCGATGTGCCCGAGCTCCTCGCGCGCCTCGGCGACGAGGCGCTCGCAGGCGTCGCGCGTCGCGAGATCGGCCTGGCAGACGCGCGCGCCGATCGCATCGGCGACCTCGCGCGCGCGCTCGGGCGAGGCGCGGTGGGTGAGCAGGACGACGGCTCCCTCGGCCGCATACGCCTCGGCGATGGCGCGTCCGATCCCGCTGCTGGCGCCGGTCACGACCGCGCGCAGGCCATCCAGCCGGCCCGCTCGGGCCGCGTCAGCGGATATGTCAGACGTGACCGGCTAGCCCTCCACGCCCGCCGCGAACGGATGGCGCGCCGTGGCCTCCGCCTCCGCCACCGCGCTCGCGCTCGGCTCGTTGTTCATCGCGCGCGCGATCGCCTCCTTCGTGGCTTGGTAGTTGTAGTCGAAGATCTTCTTGTCGTCGGTGGCTTCCCAGTGGATGAACACGCCGCAGATGATGCAGAGGTCGTCGATCTCGCCCTCGGGGATCACGCCGTCGCGGACCGAGTCGACGACGCCGCGGGACACGGCCGCCTGCGCGGGTCCGAACATCTGCACGGCCTGGGTCGCGCCCTTGATCGTGACCTTGTTGGAGATGATCGTGTCCGGCTTGCAGGGCAGGTTGGGTGCGACGACGGCCAGCAGGTTCGTGTGGCCCTCCTTCTGGTTCACGAGGGCGTGCGCGAAGGCTTCGCCGACCGGTCCGCTCTTGGAGCCGATCAGGAGATCGACGTGGGCGACCTCGTTGCCCTCGCCGACGAGCGACTCTCCTACCTGCAACGTCCTGGCCATGACCCGTCCTCCCTATGGTTGACGTGTGCCTGAGAAATCCGGGAACGGGCCGGCGACTCTAGCTTCTGGCGCAGAGGGGGGTCAAGCGGGGCCGCGGTGGTCGGCCGCACGTGCCGCGGTGGCGACCGTTCGTAGCGCGGACAGCGTCGCCGGTGCCGCGCAGCTGGCTTGCGTCCTGGAGGTCAGCGCCGAGAAGCCCGGCAACATCACCCCCAGCCACGACTTCCACGACACCTCGTACGGCGACATGCTGCGCAGCGCGATCGCGGTCGGCCCGGAGCTCGGGCGCGCGGGCGAGCGCGGGGTGGGCGAGACGGTCCTGGCCGTCGCACGAGCGTCGCGCCGGGTGGCGCCAGCCAACACGAACCTCGGAATCGCGCTGCTGCTCGCGCCGCTGGCGAATGCCGCACTCGACGCTGGGGAGCT
>JBKPHS010000168.1:0-5216 GCA_046729975.1 Actinomycetota bacterium | reverse complement strand
GCCGTCGTACTTCGCGGCTGCCTTGTCGCTGGACGAGTCGTCGTCGCCGCCCATGCACCCGGATGCACCGAGCAGGGCCGCTCCGGCGAGGACTGCCATGACCGTACGCCTGAGCCCCATCCCGACCGCCTCTCATCTAGTGAGGTAACTTTCCAAACTAGACTACCCGGAAGGGCCAGCGGAATGCAAGGGCGGGGTCAGACCCCTTGAGTCAAGCGCTGCCAGGGGGTCAGACCCCTTGAGTCGGAGACACTTAAGGGGTCTGACCCCTTGAGTCGGAGACACTTAAGGGGTCTGACCTCTTTGCCTAGCGGCGCGCGTGAGCTTCGGCCTGCGACAGCGGCCGCCCGTCGGAACGCACCGCGTAGAGGTCCTGGGAGGCCGTGCCGCCGAGCAGCTCCTCTCCGGCCTGCCCGTCGAGGTCGGCGAGCGAGGGCCCTGGCAGGAACTGGAGATCGTTGACCACCGCGGGAAGCCGGGCCGGAAGTGGCCGTCGCGCGTGCTCCAGGCGCCCACGAAGTCCTGCGATCCCTGCTGATACTCGTTCACGGCAGCGTCCAGCGCGGCGCCGGAGGCCGGCGACCGGGGCAAGGAACGAGACCCCCTCCGCCGAAGTTCCCGAAGGCCGGGTGCCCGACCGCCGGGAACGCCGGGGAATCCTGCACCACGCCCGCGGGCGGGACCGTGTCGACGACGCCGTCCTTGCCGTCGGCGCCGCTGCCCAGGCAGGAGTCGCCGTCGGGACGCAGCAGGTAGCCGAGCCCGGCGTCGGGGATGGCGCCCACCGCCACGCCCGCGACGCCGGAGCACTCAGCCGGACCGATCACCGGCGAGCCGGTGATCCCTTCCCCCACAACCGGCAGCAGCTCGGCAGTGAGCTTTCCGATCTTCGCCGGCCAGCCGGCCAGCGTGTTGCCGCGCGCGCCGAGGGCGTACACGCGCGAGTGCGCCGGGTCGAGGACGCCGGTTCCCACGGCCGTCGGGACGGCCGGTAGTCGTCTGCCAGCCGGTCTCGACCGTGGGGTCGTGGTCCACGATCGAGGCGCCGCGCACGCCGCCGAGCTCGCGCGGGTCCGCGTGCACGACGGCGTTGCCCTGCTCGGGCGTCGCCGCGTACCTCCACTCGGTCTCGCCCTCGAGGTCGTCCGACGCCGTTCCGTCGTAGTCGTACGGGAAGGCGGCCCAGGCGCTTCCCGCCAGGCTCAGCCAGACGACGATCCCCACCAGCGGCCTCATCCCGCGACCGAGATTCTGCCCGACCCGCCCACGCCGATGCGCCGGTTCGCAACAGCCGCTTGGGCCGCCGCCAGATGGGTATCAGGCCAGCACGATGGACGCGGTGATCACGATCGCCGAGATCGATGCGGTCAAGACGCGCAGCGGGACGATCCGCTTCGTGGTCAGGGACGCGGATGGCCACGAGTACACGACCTTCCGCGAGTCGATCGGGGAGCGTGCGCAACAGCTCGAGGGAAGGCGCGCGCGCATCGAGTATCACGAGCAGCAGCGCGGCCAGTACACGAACGTCTACCTCGACAAGGTCGAGCCGGCGCCCGCCGAGGCCGGCGGCGACAGCGACCCCGAGGAGGCCGCGTGGCGGACCGCGGTGGATGCCGCGCCGTGGCTCGTCGGCGAGTCGGACCCGCACGAGGCCGTCCCGCCCGACGAGCTCTACGACAAGCCGAAGCCCTTCAAGGAGCGAGTCGCGGACGACATCCGCGACAACTAGACCCGTCTACGAGCGGCCGGCTACGACGCCGACGACGTGGCCCTCGGGGTCCGAGAACATGCCGATCACGAGCCCCTCCATCGGCTCGTCCGGGCCCATCATCCGCGAGCCGCCCAGCTCCTCGGCCTTGGCCAGCGCGGCCTCCACGTCGGGGACCTCGACGTAGAAGGTCACGTGTCCCTCGTAACCCTCGGGCCCGCCCCCAATGCCACCGCCGATGCCGACGCCGTCAGCGTTCGTGTTGCCCTCGCGCTGGACCATGCCGTAGCCCATCGGGTTGTCGCTGTCGATCTGCCAGCCGAAGAGATCCGCGTAGTAGCTCTGCAGCTTGTCGCCGTCTTTGCCAATGACCTCGAAGTGAACGACCGGTTGTCCCATGCGCGTGAGGCTACGCCTCGGCACCTTCCGTTGAACTGCAGTTGAGGATTCGTTCAAGGCGCCTCCCTACTTTCGCCGGCTCCATGAGAGCCATCGCCATCGCCATCGCCGCCATCGCGGCCGCACTGCTCATCCCGGCGTCGCCCGCGTCGGCATCCGCGGGGAGCGAGGCTCCGCTCGCGCGGCCGCAGACCGCGAACGAGGTCGTCGTCCGCTTCCACGGCGGCGCCTCCGCGTCCATGCGCGCAGCCGCGCGGCGGTCGGTCGGCGCCTCGGCCGCCCGGCGCCTGCTGCTCGACAACACCCAGGTCCTGCGCGTGAAGCCCGGCACAGCTCGCGCGGCGAGCCGCGCACTCGAGCGCCTGGACGCGGTGAGCTGGGCCGAGCCGAACATGCCCGTGCAGGGCGGCGCCGCCACGACGGACGACCCCGACTTCGGCGAGCTCTGGGGCCTCAGCAACACGGGCCAGACCGTGGATGGCCGCGCCGGTGTGCCGGGCGTGGACGTGAACGCCCTGCCGGCCTGGGACACGACACGCGGGGCCGGCGCGGTGATCGCCATCGTGGACAGCGGGGTGGCGGCCGACCACCCGGACATGCAGGGCAATCTCTGGACGAACTCCGGCGAGACGCCCGGGAACGGCGTCGATGACGACGACAACGGCCTCGTCGACGACGTGCGCGGGTGGGACTTCTGGGACTGGGACAACGACCCCGACGACTTCCACTCCCACGGGACGCACGTCGCGGGCACGGCGGCCGCCACCGGTGACAACCAGACCGGCATCGTCGGCGTGGCACCCGAGGCCAGGGTGATGCCTGTCCGGGTTCTGAACAACTCGAACCGCGGGCGGACCGCCGACCTGGCGAACGGGATCGCGTACGCGGCGCTGAACGGCGCGGACGTGATCAACACGAGCATCGGGACGCCGCCGGAGCCCGACTTCCCGCTGCCGGAGGTCGACCGCGACGCGCTCGACCTGGCCGCGGCGAACGACGCGGTCGTGGTCGTCGCCGCGATGAACGACAGCAAGGACAACGACACCGGTCACACGCCCACGTGGCCGTGCAACTTCACCCACCCGAACCTGATCTGTGTGGCGGCGCTCGACTCGGACGGAGGCCTCTCGGACTTCTCGAACTACGGGGCGGCGTCCGTGGACGTCGGCGCGCCGGGCAGGTCGATCCTGAGCCTGGCACCGGATTGGGACAGGCTGACGCCTCCCGGCGTCGAGGGCTTCGAGTCGGACATCGTCGGGCGCTGGTACGGCAACGGCAGCTGGGCGCGCACGACCGCGTTCGCGGCGAGCCCGGCCTTCTCGCTCACGGACAGCCCCGCCGGGAACTACGCGAACGACACGACTCCCTGGGCCGCGATGACGAACGGCGTGGACCTCACCGGGCAGCGCGGCTGCCGGATCAACTACGCGATCAGGGGCCGGGTGCTCGACGGCGACCTGTTCGTGACCGGACCAGTGGGGCACCGGCCGCGTGGCGCTGGCCGAGAGCGTCGACACGCACGGCGAGTTCGAGACCTGGTCCGACGGCATCTCGGCGCTCGATGGCGATCCCGACGTTCACGGCGTCTTCGAGCTGATCACCGACGGCAGCGGAACCGCCGACGGCGTCTACGTCGACGACTTCCGCTTCATCTGCCGAGCCTCGAACTACAACGCGGACAGCTACTACTTCAACGAGGGCACCTCGATGGCCACGCCACACGTCTCCGGTGTCGCGGCGCTGGTCCGGGCGGCGGTCCCGTCGGCCTCGGCCGCCCAGGTCGCGGCGGCGATCCGCGAGGGCGCGGTACCGCTCTCCTCGCTCGCCGGGAAGACCGTCACGGGCGGGTGGGCGGACGCGCCGGCGGCGATCGCGGCAGCGCGGCGCCTGACACAGCCCGCGCCGGACCCCGAGCCCGATCCGCCCGGCAACCAGGGCAACCCGGGCGATTCCGTCGACCGCACCCCGCCGCGTGCTCGCATCGGCCGGGCGTCGGTGCGAGGGCGGTTCCTGCTGATGCGCCTCTCGTTCCCGAACGAGGCCCAGGCCGTGACCGGCACCGTCGCGGTCGCGAAGCTCCAGCGCGGTGCGGTCCGCTACCGGACGCGTCCCCGCAGGGCGGTGGTGGTGAAGGTCAGGCTGCGGCCGAGCGCTCGCCGCGCGCTTGCGAGCCGCGGCCGTGCGAGGGCAGCGGTCACGATCCGCGCGCGCGACGCCACGGGGAACTCGTCGGTGGCGAGGAGCAGGATCAGGCTGCGCGCGCCTTAAGTCCCCGCCGCATGGCAGCGGCGGAGGAGACGTTGAGCGAAGCGCATCGACCCGGCCATGAGGTCTGAGTGACCGGCACTTTCATCAACGTCGCCGCCATCCTGGCCGGCACGCTGATCGGCACGCTCGCGGGCGGCCGTATGCCCGAGGGGCTCCAGCGCCGCGTGCTGGCCGGGCTCGGCCTCGTGGTGGTCGTGATCGGCGTGGACCTCGCGCTCGCCTGGCGCGACACGAGCCCGCTCTACGCGCTCGGCGGCGTGCTGCTCGGCGAGCTGGTGGGCGAGTTGCTCGGGATCGAGGCGCGGCTGGAGGCGCTCCGCGACTCGATGTGGTGGGCGCGATCCAGGACGGCCTGACCGGCGACTATGAGGCGCTGGCCACCAAGGCGATGCTGGACGGCTTCGCCTCGATCGCGCTGTCGGCCACGCTCGGTGGGGCGTTGCGCTCGCGGCGATCACGGTGCTCGTCTACCAGGCCGCGCTGTCGCTGGGCGCGACCCTGTTCGAGGACGTCCTCCAGGGCGAGGCGCTCGACGCGCTCACGAGCGCCGGCGGCGTGCTGATCATCGGGATCTCGCTGAAGCTCCTCGAGGTGACCGACGGGAAGGTCGGGAACTTCCTGCCTGCGCTGGTGTTCGCGCCGGCGCTGGTGGGACTCGTGTCGCTGATCGACTGAGTGCAGGTCGGACCCGCAGACCGCGCTCGGCGCCCACCCGAATAGAGTCCGCCCATGCCGGTCGCCCGCAACCACATGTCGCGCGATCTCCTGACCGTCGGGCCGGGCGACCAGCTCGGCGAGGTCGCGCAGCGGATGGTCGATCGCGACGTGGGCGCCGTGCTCG